>JAWLCG010000169.1:0-10305 GCA_041687295.1 Phycisphaerae bacterium
CACGCGTTCGAGGCGGACGTCCTCGACGAGGTGCTCGGCGTCGTGGCCCTCCAGGCGGAAGGGGGGATGTCGTGGCCTCCTGCGTCGACGTCGTGGAGGGTGACCCCACGGATGTGACCCCGCTCGGGGTCCTTGCCCCACTCGTTGCTGGTGACGTTGAACAGGCTGAGCTGGCGGCCCATGGTCCGCTCGATCCGCGTGCGGGGGAAGATCACGTCGCAGTCCCGCCAGTGCACGTCGCGGCTGCCGCCTGCTCCGGCGTGGGCGCGCGCAGGACGGGCCGGGCCCGTCGGGTGACGGGTCCGGCCCGTTCGTGTTGGCCGGGCCTTGGGCGATGGACTCGGGCGTGTCGCCTGGTCAACCCGACCTTCCTCCGCGTGCCGTTCGGGGCGGCCCCGGTCCGTCGTCAAGCCTCAGGGTTCTTCCACGGCGAGGCGTCCTTGGCATCCTCTTTGGCCTTCTGGGCCGTGTCCTTGGCCTCGGCCTTGAGGTCCTCGCTGGTGAGGTCCTGGTTACGGGCCTCTTCCTCGGCGGCCTGCTTGGCCTCGTGGGCGACGGCTTTGGCCTTGTCGGCCAGGTCGCCGGTGAGGTTCTGCTCGTGGGCCTCCTGCTGGGCGGCCTCGATGGCGGCCTCGGCGACGGCCTCGCCCCGGCCGGCGATATCCCGGCCGGTGTCCTTGACGTCATCGACCACGCGGTCGCGGGCCTCGCCCATCAGCCGATCCTCCCGCCGCGTGGGCGGCGTGAGCAGGCCGATCAGCAGCCCCGCGCCGATGGCGGCGGCGCCCAGGGCCAGCGGGTGCTCCTCCAGGGCGTCCATGAAGCCCTCGCGGGCCTTGGCCGCCCCGGCCTGGGCCTGGTGGCGGGCGTCGCTGGCGCGGTCGCTGATGCGGTCGCCCAGCGAGTGGGCCCCAGCCCGGGTGCGGTCCATCGCGTCGCCGGCCTGATCGCGGAGGTGGTGGGCCTTGGCCCGGGTGCGGTCGACCAGGTGCTCGGCGCGGTCCTTGGCGTGCTCAGTCATGTCACTGAGCCGCTCGCGAGCGTCGTGCATTCGGCCCTTGGCCTGGCCGGAGATATCCTCGGCCCGCTCATGGGCCCGCTCTCGGGCCGTGTGGAGCTTGGACTTGGCCTTGTCGATCTTGGAGGCCTCGCCCCCGCCGGTCTCGTACTCAAGCACCTCGCCGCTCTGGTACCGGGCCGGGCGGGTGCGTTGCCACTCGGCGGAGGTTTCGCCCATTTCGGGCATCACCTCCCGGCCGGTGGGGTAGGTACCCACGGGGTAGTGCTCCTCGGGGCCCCCATGGGGTTTTTCTTCGCTGAAGGCCTTGGCGATCAGCCAGGTCAGCCCGGCCGCCGTCAGCGAGGCGGGCAGCGGGTTGCGGCGGATCACCTGGATCAGCTTGTTATGGCTCAAGTCGCTGGTACGGAACGACTCGAGCAGTTCATTGGCCACCTGCCGGGGCGAGAGCTTCTGCTCCAGCGCGCTGACGGTCTCGCTCATGTCCTGGCGGGTCTGCGCCACCTCGCGGCGCAGGTCGTCCGCCCGCGGGTGGGCCTGGCGGTAGTCTCCGCTTACGCCCGGCAGGTCGCGCTGCCGGTCTACGTCAGTCCGTGCTTCAACCATTCCTTGTTCTCCCGCATCGTTTCGACCGTCTCACGCGGGGCGATGCCCTCCCGCTTGATCGTCTTGATTGCCTTGTGCAGCAGGGCGTAGCCGACGACACCGATGACCAGGCCCACGATCAGTGGGCTCAGCCACAGGGCCGCCTCTTCGCCCATGACATCCTCCAGTCCCGCCCAGAGGCCCGCAGTGATCGCGAGCACCAGGAACAGGATACCGATATAGGCCACCGTGCCCCCGATGGCCAGGTAGGCCAGGTTCTTGCCCAGGCGGCTTACCTTCTCGTCGATCTCCGCCTTGGCCAACTGGACCTCCTGGCGGAGGAGGGTGGCCGTCTCGTCGGACAGTTCGCGGAAGAGCTGCCCGGTCGTGCGTTCTTCGTGTTCGTTCGCCATGGAAGTGTTCTCCTAGATCATGGGGCTCGGCGGGGCCGAGGGCGGCGGCGTGGCCGACGGCGGGGGTACCCGGGCCGGCTGGACCGTCGTCTTGGGCACCAGGGGAGCCGGCTCGGCCGACTCGGCCTCATGGGTGTGCCGGGCCGAGCTGCGCAGGAAGCGTGCCATCGCCAGGCCGCCGATAAAAGCGGTCCCCAGGAACACCTCGGGGCGCCTGCGGGCGAAGTCCTCGACCTTCTCGACCAGCGCGTTCACGTCGCGCTCGCGGAGGGTGGTGGAGAACTCGTCGACCTTGTCGGCGGCGACGGCGGCGTAGTGGCCCATCCGGTCGTCCTGACGCTCCTTGCAGGCGTCCGAGGCGCTGCGCAGGGCCTCGCTGACGTCGTGGAGCTTGCCGGCCGCCCGGTCCTTCTGCTCGTTGGCCATGCTGTGGGCGCGGTCGCGGACCTCGTGGGCCTTCTCACGCGCCACCTGCTTG
The DNA here is from genome assembly GCA_041687295.1 of Phycisphaerae bacterium. GTDB lineage: Bacteria > Planctomycetota > Phycisphaerae > SM23-33 > FEN-1343 > JAWLCG01. The sequence continues at coordinate 2,495 of JAWLCG010000169.1, forward strand.
GCCTGCTCGGCGGCGCCGTGAGCCTCGGCCTTGACCTGCTGTTTGACGTCCTGGGCCTTTCCCTCGGCCGAGACGTCGGCGGGCGGGGAGGCCCCCGCGCCTACCGCGGGCAGTGCGGCGTGCTGCTGCCCGGGCGAGGTCCCGTGAGGGATGACCGGCTCGGGCGCCCCCGGCGTCCGGTCCGGTTGACCCGTCGGCGGTCCGGGTGTCATGCGGTTGATGGGTTCTTTCTCAGCCATAGGTGGTCTCCTCCGTTCGGGGCGGGCGGCGGCCCATGGCTGAGGCACCCCCCGCCGGAACATTCTTCATTGCGTACATCACGGCTGGCCGATTGCGGCCCGGGGCTGACGGGCGGGGTGGCGGCCCTGCCGCCGAGCGGACGCGGCGGCACGGGTAGGCCGGCCTGAGCTGGCCTGGATGCCGTCGCATGTTCGTTCCCCACTTCATGCCGATCCCCTTGGTTGACGCGCTCGGTGCAACCAGCGAATCCTAGGGAGAATTAAGGGACGGTTTCAACCGGATAATCTCTCAGAAATACTGATAATTCAATGGGTAGGCGCGTTTCCTGCAGGCTCGTCAGCGTAGGGACTAACGGCTGGCCCGGGGCATCAGGAGCCGAAGCGGTCGTCGGCGCCGGCGATGTGGAGGCTGGGCCCGTCGATGCTCAGCAGGCGGACGACGGACAGGCTGATCGGGTTGGGCCGGACCGGGGCCATTGTACCGCAGGCGCAAGTTGATGCAACGCCCGGCGGCTGGGGCGTTGCCCTGGGCCCCGCGGGCCGGTAGGATGAGGCCGGCTTGCCCGGGTCGCCGGCGTGCGCCCGCGGGCCGGGATTGGCCGATACACCTGCAGGAGAGGCCCTGTGATGGTCGAGCGAGCGAAGCGCGGGGCCCTGGCGCTGGCCGTGGGCCGGGCCCGGGCGGGGTGCGGGGGCGGCGAGGGCGGCGAGGGCGTCCGGGCGCCCGAGCCGCTCTATCCGGTATCGGCCGGGCAGGCCGTGGAGATCCCGGCGACGACCGCGCCGGCCGGTCCGCCGGCCGGTCGGTTGCTGGACGAGCCCGGGGCGGTGTCGCTGGCGCCCCTGCGGCCCGGGCAGCGCTACGCCACGATCTACCAGCCCGCCCCCGCACCGGCCGGCCCCGCCCTGACGGAGGGACAGATGGTAGTCGACCGGCTCGGGCACGTGGTGCGTAGGGAGCCGGGGCTGTTTCTCGAGCTGACAGCGGCCGAGGGCGAGCCCGCCTCCGATCCGATCCGCCTGTTGCCCGGCCCGCTGCTGGAGGCCCTGGAGCGCGAGCTGACCGAGGGCACCGATGGGCCCATTCGCGTCAGCGGCGAGCTGACGCACTACCGCGACGACCTGTACCTGGTGCTGCGAAAGGTGACTGTCGAGTCGCCTGCCCCGCAGCCCGGGCCGACACCGGCCCAGTCAGAGGAGCGATCCCGATGAAGGCGACAACCGTGGCGATGGCCCTGGTGGTGGCGGGGGCGAGCCTGACGCTGTGGGCGGCCCAGGCGCCGCAGGCGGCGACGGCCCCGACGACGCAGCCGGCCGATCCGGAGGCGGCCGCCGAGGCCCTGATCGAGCAGCTGCTGGAGGAGCAGGCGCCGGGCCGACCCGTGCTGGCGCCCGCTCAGCCCCAGACTCGGCCCGTGGACGACTTCGAGGCCGCCCTGCCCGGCCAGGCCATCGAAGAGCTGCCCCCGCCGGCCGGCGGGCTGGTGGTCGACCGCGTGGGCCGACTGGTCATCGACGGGACCAGCGAGTGGGGGCGCTTCCACTTCGAGAGCGAACGCGGCGTCCTCCGCGAGCCGCCGCTGCGCCTGCTGCCCAACCGCCTGCTGGAGGCGATGGAGCGGCTCAGCGACCAGGGCCGCCGGCCCGGCACGAAGTTCCGTGTCAGCGGCGAGGTGACCGAGTACCGCGGGCAGCGCTACCTGCTGCTGCGCAAGCTCATCGTCGAACGCGACTTCGGGGCCCTGTAGCCCCGTGGCCCCGACCGGCGGGCCCGCAGGGAGCCTGGGCGGATGAGCCTGAGCTTCACCCATCCCTGGGCGTTGCTGAGCCTGCTGGCGGTGGCGGCGGCGGGGGCTGCGGCCCTGTGGCGGCGGGGCGGGACGATCACGCCCGTCTCGAGCCTGCGTCTGTGGCACGAGGCCCTGGGCGAGGCGGGCTCGTCCCGGCGCCGGCCGGTGGGGCCCTCGGCCGCGTGGGCGCTGCTGCTGGCGGGGGCGGCCGTGGCGGCCATGGCGGTGGCGGGGCCCGTGTGGCACCGGCAGGGGGCCTATCGTCGCATCGCCCTTCGCCTGCATGCCTCGGCCGAGCTGGCCAACCCCCCCGGGCCGATTGCGCTACGCCAGGCGGCTGAGGCCCTGCTGGACTGCCTGGACGCCGCCGACCGCGTGCAGCTGGTGTGGCCGGCGGGTCAGGGCGGGGCGGGGGCGTGGCTCTCGCCGGCCCAGGCGCGAGCGAGGCTGGCCGAACTCGTCTTCGAGCCCGTGCCGGCCTGGGCGCTGGAGCTGCCGCCAGCCGACCCAGCCGCCCAACTCGTCTACGACCTCGTCCCGGCCACGCTGGATCGGCCCGTCCGCGCTCGCCACGTTCGCGTGCCGCTGGCCACCACCACCCCCGCTCTGACGCTGGACGCCCTGTCGGCCGAGACGCTCGCCGATGGCCGGGTGCAGGTCCTGGCGGCTGTGCGGAATTGGGGGGCGGCGCCCGCCCCGGTCGAGCTGGTGGTGTCGGCGGGCGGCGAGGCGCCGCGCCGGCGGGTGTGGACGCTGGCACCGGGCGAGCGGCGGGCGGAGGTGTTCGAGCTGCCCCCGCTGGCTGAGGCAACGGCCGTGCGGGCCTCGGTGGGCGAGGCGGCGGGGCAGTGGGGGGGGCTGGAGGCCTCGACGGCGCCGCCCCTGCCGGTGGCGGTGATGGGGCGGGAGAATCCGTTCGTGGGCCGGTTCCTGCGGGCGATGGGACGGGACATCGCGGTGGTCGGCGTGGACCAGGCCGAGGGGGTGCTGGCGATTGGCGTCGAGCCGCTGGCCGGTGTGCCGGCGGTGGTGTTCGATCCTCGCGTGGCGCCGCCGGGCTGGCGGCTGGGCGAGCCGGTCGGGCCGGTGCACCTGGGCCAGGCCCGCCTGCGGGCCGACGCAGGCCTGCTGGAGCATGTGGACCTGGCGGGGGTGGCCGTCCGGTCGGCCCGGCCCTTCGTGGGCGAGGGGCCCGGCACGCCGCTGGTTCGCACCGAGGCCGGCGTGCTGCTGCTGGCGGGCCCGGGGCGGCGGATGTGGGTGGCGTTCGACCCGGCCCCGGACAACAGCAACTGGGGCGTCCATGAGAGTTTCCCGCTGTTGCTGGCCGAGGCCCTGGCCTGGCTGGCCCCGGGGCGGATGGGGCCTCGCTGGCAGCTGGCAGAGGGCTCGGCCGTGGGTCTGGCGGCGGGGTCGGCCCCGGCGGTGTCGGCCGACGCGCTGCCCCTGCCCGCCCCGCTGCGGGCCGGGCGCGACGTGCGTCTGCGCGGGCCGATGGCGGCGCTGGCGGCGGTGGGTTGGCTGAGCGGCTGGACGCTGCGCCTGACGAGCGGCGGGCGGCGCGCAAAGGGGCGGGGCGGCTCCCCCGGGAGGCCGCCCCGCCCGTAATTGCTGGACTGGCTTACTCTTCCTCGCCGCGGAAATTCCACTCCACAAATGAGTCGTAACTGCTGCGGGCGACGTGGCCATCGACGAACAGGTAGTTGGTCTGGTCCATGTGCGGATTGACCATGATGCTGATGCCCGCCGTGCGGTTGTCCGGGGCGGTCCAGCCGAACCAGGGGTTGAGCCCCGTGGCCGGGTCGCCGGAGGTGCTGTACCGCGGCCCGCCGCTGAGCAGCGTGTCCTGCGGGTGGGTCTGGCGGTTCATCTCGATGTAGCCGCCCCAACCCCACGGGTTCCAGTCTCTGGTCTCCAGAGAGTACTGCACCGAGTGCATGCCGGCCAGAATGTTCTGCGTGTACGAGCCGACCGTGGTGAAGTAGCCCAACTGCTGGTCGCGCATCGTCGGGCAGTGCAACTCGGGCACGACGAAGGAATCCCAGGTGGCACTGGCGCCCCATCGCACCAGCGGGTGCGGCCAGCCCCAGGTGTGGGCCTGGTGGTGCTGGTTGTCATCCGGTTGCCACCAGCCATCCTCGGGCGTCCTGGGGTCGCCCTCGTAGACGTAGGTGTCCGAGCCGACGCCCTGGCCCTTGGCCCAGTAGGCGATGATGTAGGGCCACTGGCGGTACCAGCCGTTGCCCGCAATGTCGCCCAGTCCGTAGGCGAACCCCTGGTGCCACGGGCTGATCATGACGTCGTTGTTGTCGGTGCCGTAGGTCTGGTGGGCGGCGCCGAGGTTCTTGAGGTTCGTCTGGCAGAGGACGGCTTTGGCGTGCTCCTTGGCCTGGGCCAGCGAGGGCAGGAGGATGGAAACCAGCAGTGCGATGATGGCGATGACGACCAGCAACTCGATAAGCGTGAAACCCCGTCTTCTCATGATATGCTCCTTTGACGGCAGTGACTTGTGGCGGCTCACGAACCGCCTGATGATCCAGATCTGTTTAGCCGTCCGCCCGGCGGGCTCCACAACCCCACTGCGCAAAGACCCGCCGTCGGACATGTCGGTTCGCCGGTATTGGAAGTGCGCGGATACCGGCTCCTATTCAAATGTAGCCGCTTTGCCCGCGACTGTCCAGACCCCTTTCGGCAGATAAAACTAGCAATCATGATATTTCAGTGACGCATGGGGTCCCGGGGGCCTGGCCCGTTCGCCGGCAGGTTATTGATAATCGCCGGCAGGTTGGCCTATGATGGCGCCGTCCGCCATCCCTGTTGTCTGCAGGAGCAGAGCATGTCTCAGTCCACCACGCGTGCGCCGTCCGCCCGAGCCCTCGAATCCCTGACCGCCGAGGTCGAGGGCGACGTGCTGACCGGGCCGATGGAGCTGGCCCTGTACAGCACCGACGCCAGCATTTTCCAGATCCACCCCGCCGTCGTGGTCTGCCCCCGCACGACCGCCGACGTGCAGGCCGCCCTCCGCTTCGCCGCCCGCGAGGGCCTGCCCGTCGTCGCCCGCGGCGCCGGCAGCGGCCTGGCCGGCGAGAGCCTCACCGACGGGCTCGTGCTCGACTTCAGCCGATACCAGAAACGCCTGGTCCGCGTCGACGTGCCCGCTCGCCGGGCCACCGTCGAGATGGGCCTGGTCTTCCAGCGGCTCAACGATGCCCTGGCCGAGCACAAGCTGCTGTTCGGGCCTGACCCCTCCAGCGGCAACCGCGCGACCCTGGGCGGCATCCTGGGTAACAACGCCACCGGGGCCCACTCGCTCCGCTACGGCTACGCCAGCGACAACCTCAGCCGCATCGACGCCGTGCTGGCCGACGGCACGACGGCGAGCTTTCACGCCGACGGTCGACTCGAGGGCGGCGAGCCCAGCGAACTCCGCCAGGCCATCGCCGCGACGATCCCGGCCCTGCTGAGCGACTGGGCCGAGCGGGTCGAGACCTACTGGCCCCGCAGCCACCGCAACCGGGCGGGCTACAACGTCCGCGGGGCCCGCAACGATGACGGCACGGTCAACTGGTGCAAGCTGCTGGCCGGCAGCGAGGGTACGCTGGCGGTCTTCACCGGGGCGGAGATCACGCTGAACCCGGCCCCGCCGGTCAAGGCGCTGGTGCAGGCGAACTTCGACTCGCTGGTGGCGATGGCGCGGGCCCTGCCGGCGATCCTGGCCAGCGGCTGCTGCGCCTGCGAGCTGATGGACGGCGTCCTGCTGGGCCTGGCCCGCGAGGCCTACGGCGACCACCCGTACCTGCCGGACGTGGCCGCCTCGCTGATCATCGAGCACGACGGCGAGACGATCGAGCAGGTCCGCCGCGGCCTGGACCGCACGGTCGAGGCCCTGCGCGGCCAGGGCGGGCTGGTTGGTGAGCCCAAGCGGATCGAGGCCGCCGCCGAGCAGGCCGAGGTGTGGTCCATCCGCAAGCGGGCCGTGCCGCTGCTGTTCCGCCGCCGCGACAACCTTCAGCCGGTGCCCTTCATCGAGGACGTCGCCGTCAATATCGAAAAGATGGCCGACTACCTCGAACGCCTCGGGGCCATCCTGGACGCCGAGAAGCTGCCCGTCGCCCACTATGCCCACGCCGGGGCGGGCGAGCTGCACATTCGGCCCTACCTCGACCTGCACCGCGACGCCGACCGCCAGCAGATGCTCCGCGTCGCCCGCAAGACCTTCGAGCTGGCCTGGCAGTGCGAGGGCACCGTCAGCGGCGAGCACGGCTGCGGCCTGACGCGGACGGGCTTCCTGGCCGCCCAGTACGGGCCGGTGTACGAGCTGTTCGGCCTGGTGAAAAAGGCCTTCGACCCCGACAACCGCCTCAACCCCGGCAAGCTCGTGACCGACAAGGGGCCCGAGGAGCTGCTGATCAAGCGTCTCCGCTTCGACACGCCGGCCCAGCCCGATCTCGCCGCCGAGGCCGTGCTCGTGTGGGGCGACGGCGAGCTGATCGCCGAGGCCGAGCGCTGCAACGGCTGCGGCGACTGCCGGGGCCTCGAGGCCGCCAGCCGCATGTGCCCCATGTTCCGCGCCTTGGGCACCGAGGCCGCCAGCCCCCGCGGCAAGGTCAACCTCGCCCGCAACCTGCTCAGCGGCCGGCTGGACAAGGACCTGCGGGCCGACATCGCCTACAAGATGCTCACCGACCTGTGCCTGGGCTGCAAGAGCTGCCACATGGAGTGTCCCTCCGGCGTCAACGTGCCCAAGCTGGTGGCCGAGGCGCGGGCGTACTACGTGCGGCAGCGGGGGCTCGAGCGGGTCGAGTGCGTCCTGGCCAACGGCGAGTGGATGGGCAAGCTGGGCAGCCGCTTCGGCCCCGTGGCCAACCTGACGCTCAAGGTCCCCGGCGTCCGCTGGGCGATGGAGAAGGCCATGGGCGTCGACCGCCGTCGGCCCATGCCGCCCTTCGCCCTGGGCACCTTCGCCCCCAAGGCCCGCCGCCAGGCCGATGCCGCCCGCAACGGCGAGCCGGCCGCCAGGGTCGCCTACTTCATCGACCTGTTCGCCAACTACCACGACCACAGCCTCGGCCAGGCCGTCTTAGACGTGCTGACCCACAACGGCATCGACGTGGTCGTGCCCGACCAGGACTCCGCCGCCATGCCGCCGATCGACTACGGCGACCTGGCCGGGGCCCGCAAGGTCGTCGCCCGCAACGTCGAGCGGCTCGCCCCGCTGGCCGCCGAGGGACGCCGCATCGTCTGCTCCGAGCCGACGGCCGCCCTGTGCCTGGCCCACGAGTGGCGCGACGTGCTGGACTCGCCCGAGAGCAAAGCCGTCGCCGAGGCCACCGTCGAGCTGATGGCCCTGCTGCGCGAGCTGCACCGCCAAGGGCGGCTCAAGACCGACTTCCGCCGCCTGAGTCTGACGGCCGGCTACCACGCGCCGTGCCACCTCCGTGCCCTGGGGATCGGTCGGCCCGCCCTGGACGTGCTGCGCCTCGTGCCCGGCGTGCAGACCGTCCCGCTGGCCGAGAGCTGCTGCGGCGTGGCCGGCACCAACGGCTTCCAGAAGCGAAACTACGACCGCTCCTTCCTGGTCGGCCGGCCGTTGCTGGACTCCATCGAGGTCGCCGGCGTCAAGTACGTCCTGACCGACTGCTCCACCTGCCGCATGCAGATCGAGCAAGGCTCGGGCATCCCCACGCTGCACCCGGCCAAGATCCTCGCCGCCGCCTACGGCTACCCCGTCAAGGGCCTGCCCGACCTGTACACGTAGGGCGGGTGCCGCCCGCGGTCTTCC
>JAWLCG010000170.1:0-10298 GCA_041687295.1 Phycisphaerae bacterium
AATGCCCGCCGTCGAAGGCGTGGAGCGACACGCTGGGCCTGGCGCCATCGCGGCGGGCAATGCCCGCCCTACGCGCGCGAAACGGGCCGGCCTCGGGGGAGGTCGGCCCGTTCGCGTGCAGAAACGGAGGCGGTGTTACCGCCGGCGGCGGAGCAGGGCCAGGCCGCCCATCGCCAGCACGCTCAGCGTGGCCGGCTCGGGGACGATCGAGGCGATGCTGACCGTGCCGTCGACGGCGAGGTTGTTGTCGAAGCTCACCGTCCAGGTGTTGGCCCCGTCGAACCACTGGGCGTCGGGGACGCTGGGGGTGATGGCCGAGAAGTCCGTGCTGCTCAGCAGCGTCAGCAGCTTGTAGCTACGGCCCAGGAAGGCGGCCGGGTCGGTAATCGCGTCGCCGGCGTAGCCGATCGCGAAGACCACGCCCTCGCCCAGCGACGAGTTGTTGGTGGCGTTGATGATCGAGTCGCTGTCGTCGTCGGTGGCGCTGTAGACGTCGAACTGGATCTCGCCGGCCGTGCCCATCAGCCGGCTGTAGACGTCGCGGGCGCTGGACTTGAGGTTCCACGTCTTGGCCACGCCGGGGGCGAGCGTCTGGTCGTTGATGTCGATCCGCCGGGCGGCGTTGTCGCCCAGGTTGGCGAAGAAGTGGTTGGCGTAGTCGTGCGGCTGATTAAGGTTGGCGACCGTACCGGCGTTCCAGGTGAAGCTGCCGCTGCTGACGAACAGGCCCAGGCCGAAGTTGGTGCAGAACGTGCCGCTGTCCATCACGTAGGTGGCCGAGTTGATGTTGCGGTTGTCCGAGATGATCCGCAGCGTGCCGCCGTCGATGGAGTGGGCGATGGCTGGCGGGTTCCAGTTGTTCCAGGCGAACACGCCGCCGGTGATGCCGATCGTGCTGCCGGCGACGACGTTATCGGTCCGGGTGAACTCCATGTACCCGCCGTTGACGGTGAGGCTGTGGGGGCTCGAGTGCCACCGGGTCCGGCCGGGGACGATGTATCCGCCGTTCATCACCAGGTTCGCGCCGGCCTGCAGGTTCAGCCGCTCGCCGCTGGAGGTGTAGCTGTCGCCGTCGTTGATCGTCAGGGTGTGCCAGGCGTGGACGTAATCATTGGCGGCCGGCACGGTGACGCCCGGCTCGGCGGCACCGGCGAGGCCCCACGTGGCGGGGTCGGACCAGTCGCCATCCTGCACGGACGTGAAAGTCGCCGCCTGCACGGCCGAGACGCTCAACAGGCACGTGGCCAGGACGGCCAGGGTAAGACGCAGACTCATAGGAACCCTCCTTGAACTCCGCAACGGCGATTACCGGGGGCCAGGCACGACAACCGCGCAAGCCGCCATAAGAAGTCCCATTAGACCATGAATCTCCAGGCCGTCAAGGTGCAAACCGGCCCCCAGCCACCGCAGCTCGCTTCGATCGCCCGCCAGGCCAGCCGGGCAGGGCGGGCAATGCCAGCGCGGTAGGGCGGGCAATGCCCGCGCAGGGTAGGGCGGGCAAGGCCCGCCGTCGAAGGCGTGGAGCGCCACGTTGGGGCCTGGCGCCTCGCTGCCGGGCCTCGCTTCGCTCGCCCCGGCCTACGCCTACGCCACGGTGAACCGCGCGGTTCGCTGCTCGCTCTCGGCGTAGCCGATGCGGATCGCCCGGGCGCGGACCGTCACCGCGCCGCTCTCCAGGCGGATGGGCCCGCTGTAGAGCCGCCAGTGGGCGTCCTCGCCCTCCTGGTCGGTCCAGGCGATGCTGGCGCCTTGGGTCGCGCAGTGCAGCTGCAGCAGGGCCGGGCCGGTCAGCGTGGCGCCGTCGCTGGTCTCGGTGCCGTGCATCTCGGCCGAGAGCGGCACGAAGACCACTGGCGCCGTCGTGGGCTGCTGGCCGTTGGGGTACCAGGAGCGGACCATCTCGGCCTCGTCCATCTCGCCGAGGTCGCCCACGTCGGAGCGCCACTCGTCCAGGGCCCAGCGCATCTCCTCGAGGGTGTCGGCGTAGTCGGGGTCGCCGGCGAGGTTCTCCAGCTCCCACGGGTCGGCCTGGATGTCGTAGAGCTCTTCGACGGGCCGGCTGGTCTGGGCGAACCATGCCTGCGGGCCCTCCAGTGTGCCGGCGGCGTAGCGCTTCCAGATCTCCTCCAGGATGGGGTGGCGGTTGCGGTAGGGGATCCACAACAGCCGTGGCAGCTCGGGGCGGAAGTTGCGGATGTACTTGAACTGCCGGCTCCGCACGGCCCGGACCATGTCGTAGGCCTCGTCGTAGCGGTCTCGGCTGGCGTAGACGTAGTCGCGTTCGACGGCACCCTCGCCCAGGAACGGCACGCCCTGCATGTGGCCCGGCACGTCGACGCCGGCCAGCGAGAGCATCGTCGGGGGCAGGTCGACCAGGCTCACCAGCCGCTCCTCGACGCTGCCCGCCTCCAGCCCGCCGGGCCAGCGGACGATCAGCGGGATGCGGATGCCCGTGTCGTAGGGCCAGCGTTTCGCGCGGGGCAGGCCCTCGCCGTGGTCGCTCCAGATGAAGACGATGGTGTTCTCCGCGTAGCCATCCTCTTCCAGCTCGGCCAGCAGCTTGCCGACCAACTCGTCGTTGCTGGCGATGTGGTCGTACTGGCGGGCGAGGGCCTTGCGGCCCTCCAGCGTGTCGGGCAGGTAGGGCGGCAGTGTGACGCTGGCCGGGTCGGTGGTCGGCTCGCCGCCCTTCTCGGGCCACTGGCCGGACTCGTGGGTGGTGGTGGGGTTGAAGACGGCGAAGAAGGGCTGGTCCTTCGGCCGGCGCTCGTCGCGCCAGTGGGCGCCGGGGCGGTTGTCGTCCCAGGCCGTCACCGGCGGCTCGAACTGGTAGTCGGTCTTGTGGTTGTTGGTGCAGAAGTAGCCCGCCGCCCGCAGGTACTCGGTGAAGCAGTGGGCGTAGTGGGGAATGACGGCCGAGTAGGGCGTGGGCAGCTCGGGCGTGGCGTTGTTGGTGTGGGCCGTCCGCATGTGCATCGTGCCGGCCGAGATGGGGTAGAGCCCGGTGATGATGCTCGACCGGCTCGGCGCGCAGACCGGGGCCGTGCAGAACGCGTTGGGGAAGAGCGCCCCCTCCGCCGCCAGCCGATCCACGTTCGGCGTGCGAGCGACCGGGTCGCCGTAGCAGCCGAACCGCGGCGTCGTATCCTCAAACGAGATCCACAGAAAGTTAGGCCGATCCGCCATGGCGTCTCCTCCCAGCCGGGGTGCGTGTGAGTGTCGAACGCCGTAAGCCTATCCCGGCCCGGCCCGACAGGCAAGCCAGTAGGGCCGGCACCGCCCGCCTCGAAGCCGTCCGGCTCGGCGGTTGACAGGGCCCCACCCGAGGGCGAGAGTAGTTCGTAGGTCGGGGATACCTCCCCGACGGCGACGGCGGATGGGCCGATGTGTTGGGGAGGTATCCCCGACCTACTGAGGGCTGCAGAGTGAGTAGGTCGGGGATACTTCCCCGACACCGAAGACGGATGGGCCAATGTGTCGGGGAGGTATCCCCGACCTACCAGCTTGCCCGTCACTGGGGACGTTGGTGCCCTGCAGGCGCAAAGGGGTGAAGAACATGGAATACCGACGGGCCCGGGTGTGCGGCGGGTTGTACTTCATCACGATAGTGACCCATCGGCGCCGGCCCATCCTGTCGGCTGATCGGCCCCGATCTCTGCTGCATCAGGCCATCGAGACCATGCAGGACTACCACCCCTTCTCGCTGAGCGGGCTGGTGCTGCTACCCGACCACCTGCATCTGCTGATGCGGTTGCCGCAGGGGGACGACAACATTTCAGGCCGGATCGGCGGCATCAAGAAGCAGTTCACGCACCTGTACCTGTCAGCTCACGGCCAGGAGGCACGTCCCACGCCCGGTGCCGCGGCCAAGGGGTACCGTGGTGTCTGGCAGCCCCGGTTCTGGGATCACGTAATTCGGGACGCGAAGGAATACCAGCTTCACCTGGACTACATTCACGCCAATCCTGTGAAGCATGGGTTGGTCCAGTATGTGCGGGATTGGGCATGGTCCAGCTTCCATCGGTACGTCCAGGCCGGCGTTTACGAAAGTGACTGGGCGGGACACGTTGAGTTGCCCCACGAGGTGGAGTACTACCTGAACGACTGAGTCGGCCGGGGGGCGTCCCCCGCCATCGAGGGCGGGTGGGCCGATGTGTCGGGGAGGTATCCCCGACCTACGGGTGGGCCGGTCGGGCGAGGCTCAGTGGCGTCGGTGGCGGTGGCGGAAGTCGCGGGGGGTCAGGCGGTAGAGGCGGCGGAAGGCCAGGCCGAAGCGGCGGGCGTCGGCGAAGCCGCAGTTGTCGGCGACCTGCTCGATCTTCAGGTCGGTGCTGACGAGCATGTCGCGGGCCCGCTCGACGTTGAGCCTTTCGACTTCGGTGCGGATGGTTCGGCCCAGGGCGGCGCGGAAGCGCTGCTCCAGGGCCCGGCGGCCCAGGCGGGTGGCGGCCACCACGTCGGCGACGCGCAGGGCCCGGCCCAGGTTGGCGCGGATGAAGGCCAGGGCCGAGCGGACCTCCGCGTCGTCGACGGCGAACAGGTCGCTGGACTGGCGGATGACGGCCGGCGGCGGCTCCAGCATCACCGGCGTGGGCGGGGGGGCCTGGCCGGCCATCAGGCTCGCCAGCAGCTCGGCCGAGTGGTAGCCGATCTGCCAGGCCGGCATCGGCACGCTCGACAGCGGCACGCGGGGGATCTGGCAGAGGATCGCGTCATTGTCGGCGCCCATCAGGGCCACGTCCTCGGGAATGCCCAGGCCCAGGACGGCACAGATCTCCGAGAGCCACACCGCCAGGTTGTCGTTGCCGCACACCACCGCCACGGGCCGGGCCAGCCCCGCCAGCCAGGCCGACACCTCCGACGGCGCATCGCCTTCGCGGCTCACATCGGCCTTCGCCCACAGCAGCGGGAAGTCGTACTGCCCCGCCAGCTCCAGGCCCGCCTCGGTGAGCACCTCCGCGAGCCCCGCCGCCCGCTGGGCCGACCAGGTCCGCCCGGTCATGCCGCAGTAGGCCACGTGACGGTACCGCCGCGACAGGAAGAACCGCCCCGCCTCGCGCCCGACGGCCCGGTCGTCCACCTGCACGCTCGGCAGGCCGCTGGGCTCGCCGGGGTACACCTCCACCAGCGGGCATTGAAGCGGCTGATACAGCCCCAGGTGGTAGCCCGGGCTGACCTGCGCGATGATGCCGTCAGGCCGCCACTGGCCCAGCTCCATGATGCCCCGCTGCGAGAACACCTGCGGGTGCAGGTCCCAACGCCCGATGTGCCGGGCGTAGGCGAGGATGCCGTGCAGCGTCTCGGCCATCAAAGGCCCCTGGGGCGGGAACAGCACCAGGGCGATGCGCAACCTGTTCGAACGTCGGGCCATGCGATGAAACTCCGATCCGGAAGTGTGGCCGGAGTATACCGGCCCCTGCGCAAAATGGACAGGGCCGATGCGCGGAAAAGCGCCTATTCTTTCCGCGTGACACCGCCGGGCTCACCACGGACAATGGCAGGGCCCTGGGGGGCTGACCGTCACCGCCCAATCAAAGGAGTCCGCCATGCACCTGCTTGCCTGGATGAGTGCGATGCTGCTGCTGGCTGGCCTGGCCGCCTTCGCGGCCGAGGCGTGCGCCGGCGTCGAGATCGTCGAGCTGACGGCCCCCGAGCCGGCCGGCCCGCCCGTGCCGTGGGTGGCCCCCGACGACGAGGCCTGGCAGGCCGGCGAGTCGCGGTTCACCCTCGGCGACGGCGACGCCGACGTCTCGGCCGCCGGCTGGCTGGCCGTCAGCGACGAGGCGATCCTCCTGCACGTCCGCGTCCGCGACGACGTCCACCGCAACGACAAGACCGGCGGGAATATCTGGGACGGCGACGCTTTGCAGATCGGCATCGACGCCCGCGGCGACGGCGCGGGCACCATGGACCCCGACACCCGCGCCACCTTCGGGCCCGACGACATGGCCCTGAGCGTCGCCCTGGCCGCCGACGGGCCGACCGGCTGGGTCCACTTCGCCGGCAACGCTGACGCCCGCGGCGCCCTGCCGGCCGAGTGCGTCAGCGTCGAGCGCGACGAGGACGCCGGGCTGACCGTCTACACCCTTCGGCTGCCCTGGGCGCTGCTGGGCACCCAGCCCGGCCTGGCGCCCACGCTGGGCCTGGCCGTGCAGGTCAACGACACCGATCCGCAGGACGACGCGCAGGCCCGCCTGCACTTCGGCGCCGGCGCTGACGGGCACCCGCGCCCGGGGCGATTCGAACGGCTGGTGCTGGCCGACCCGCCCGGCCCGCGGGCCGGGCTGCGGACCGGCGAGAACGTCCTGTGGGACGCTGCCGACTCGGCCGAGGTGTGGGTGATGGTCTCGGCCGAGGGGCCCCGCACGCTACGGGCCAGCCTGGGCGAGGAGTCCGCCGAGCGGGCCATCCCCGCTGACGGGCAGGTCCGCCGCTTCGTCGTGCGGGGTCGGCCCGGGTCGCTGGCCGAGGGCGTCGACGCCCGCCTGGCCGTGGCCGTGGAGGACCCCTCCGGCGCCACAGCCGTCGGGGCCGACCTGGCCCTGGTGGTGCCCGAGGCGGTGTACGCCTCGCTGGTTCAGCGACTTACCGAACGGGCCGCGTCGGCCGAGCACCCGCTGCTGGCGCGGCACCTGCAGTCGGTCAAGGGCGTGGTGCAGGCCGAGTGGGCCCGCCTGACGCTCTACCGCGCCGCCGACCCGCTCAAGGCCGGCGCCACGCTGGCCAACCTCCAGGCCCTGCACGAGGGGCTCGACACCAACGCCGGCCAGTGGGACACCTACCTGAATGGCCAGCGCGAGCTGGTGCTGGCCTTCCTCAGCCGCCGCGACGGCACGCTGCAGCACTACATCCTGGGCCTGCCCCGCGACTGGGACCCCCAGAAGGCCTACCCGCTGTTCGTCGAGCTGCACGGGGCGGGCAACCCCAACCCGCTCAACAACGTCGCCGCCTTCGCCGGCCATGCCCAGGGCCAGACGCCCGAGCTGGCCGGCTACACCGCCCCGATCACCTACGCGGGCCTGCAGCGCAACGGCTACCACATCATGCCCTTCGGACGCGGCAACAGCGGCTACCGCGACATCGGCGAGACCGACGTGTGGGAGGCCCTGGCCGACTTCGACCGCCACTTCCGCGCCGACCCGGACCGCCGATACCTTTACGGCTTCAGCATGGGCGGCGGGGGCACCTGGGCCCTGGGCAGCCGAACGCCCGACCGCTGGGCCGCCATCGCGATGTTCGCCCCGGCCTACCGCCGCGTGGCCGGCGACGAGGACAACGCCCGTAACGTCCTGAACCTGCCCGTCTGGCTCTGGTGCGGCGAGGAGGACCGCTTCATCACCACCACCCGCTGGATCCGCGATCAGATCACCCGCGTCGGCGGCGAGCCGGTCTTCAGCTCCACGCCCGATCTGGGCCATAACTACCTGGGCGACAAGCAGGTCGAGGCCACCAACTGGCTGCAGCAGCACACCCGCCGCCGGCCGGCCCGCTTCCAGTTCGTCGCCGACACCAACGAGCACACCGGCGTCTGGGGCATCACGATGCGCCGCGACGTGTCCCTCTCCGGCCGGCCGAGCTTTACCGCCCGCGTCGAGGGCAACACTCTCCATCTCGACACCGAGGGCACAGCGTCGGTCGAGCTGGCCCTGGGCGAGGGCGGCCTGGGCCTCGAGGGCGACGTCACCGTCATCCTCAACGGCCAGCCCGCCTACCAGGGCCCGGCCAAGACCGTTACCCTGGAGGTCCAGCCCCGATAGCCCGTCGGGGGAATTGGGTTCGTTTCGTCAGAGCCGCCGCCGGGCCTCGCTCCGCTCGAAGAGAGCCTACGGGTCCAGCCAGCCCCCGGCTGCTGGGCGTCGGGCGCAGCCCCGCAGGGGCGGCAGTGCGGCACGGTACGGCACTGCCGCCCCGGCGGGGCTCTATGCATAAGCTTCGCTATTACGGGGTCTTACGCCCCCGTCTAGAAACTGCCGCCCCTTCGGGGCTCCGAACCGGCCGGGCCGGGCTCGGCCGGCTCGGCCGGTTTGCCGTGGCCCTGAATTACCGGATAGGCTCACGGCGTTTGTAGCCACGTCTCTAGACGGAAAATTGGGTTCGTTCCGGGCCAGCGCCCCTGGGCCGCACTTGAACGGGGCGGTCCGCCAGGGCGCGGCGACGGTCGGCGGGCGGTTCACCGGTTCTGCGTGAGTTGGGGGACGCGGGTCTGCAGGCAGCAGGTCGGGCTGTGGCAGGTGCGGGGGGTGGCGGGCTGTCCGGTGGGTCGGCAGCTCATCCATCGCCAGGCCCGGCCCCAGCGGACGCGTTCGTAGCCGGACAGTTCGTGGAGGAAGCCCAGCTGCTCGACCTGGCGGCAGAGGTCCTCGCGGTCGGCGGGCAGGCCGAGGTAGGCCCGCTCGAGCCCGTCGCGCCCGGCGAGGTCGGTGAGCATCTGGCGCAGCGTCCGGTCCAGCAGGGCCGGCTCGTCGATGGCCGGGGCGCCGCCGAGGTCGAACAGGCAGACCGAGCGTTCGGGCAGGCGGAACTGCTGGCCGACGGCCTGGGCGTCCAGGGCGGGCGCCGCCTCCATCACCCACCCCCAGTAGGCCAGGCGCGTGTCCTGGCGGAGGGTGTAGACGCGGCAGCCCTGCTCGAGCCGCTCGAGGGCCTGGGCCAGGAAGCCCTGCCGGGTGGCGCCCTTCGGGGGGCGGTAGGCCAGCAGGTCGCCCAGTTGGTTGCACGGCACGGGCGACTCGGGCGGCTCGGGCGGGGTCCGCAGGTCGCACGAGTAGAGGCGGTACTCCCCGTCGCGGCGGACGCGCTGGGAGGCCTGTCGCACCAGGCCGGCCACGCGTCGGGGCTGAACGTCCAGCACGCGACGGGCCGACACCCACGCGGTGTGCGGCTGGATCCGCACCGCCCGCAGGGCCGACCGCGCCGCGTTGCCGGCCGTCCTGACCGTCGTGTGCGCCAGGTAGGGCCGGGCGCCGCCGAAGACCCTGAGCCGGTGGATTTCGTCGTGGTCGTCGGCGAAGCGTTCCTTGTAGGCGTCGCCGCCGGGGGTCAGGTCGAAGGTGGCGAAGCCCTCCTCGGCCAGCCGCTGGGCCAGCAGCAGGATGTGCAGCTTGCCGGGCGAGTGGGCGGCGTAGCCCGGGGCGTGCGCGATGGCCCCGAGGTGCACCACGCCCTCGCCGATCGGGTCGAGATGGGCCGACACCAGCTCCCCGTCGATCGTCAGCAGCGTCGTGTACAGCAGCCCGGCCCGCTGCAGGTCCAGCAGGAAGTCGCGGCGGAGCGGGTCTCGGCCAAAGGGCAGGACCTCGTGGACGGCCCCGTGGCGGAGGTCGGCGCAGGCGATGAGGGTGTCCATCCACCGCTCCAGCGGGCCCGGGTCGGTCACGCGCTCGAAGCGGAACTCGCCGAGGCGTTCGAGGCGGTTGAGCCGGCTGCGGTTGCTCTTCTTGCGCAGCGAGGCCTGGGGCCTGCCGCCCTCGAGGTGCAGCAGCGGCCGGCGACGCGTCTGCAGCTCGTAGCGCAGCGGCGAGTCGGCCAGCCAGTCCAGCGGCGTGCCGGGCGGCAGGAAGGGGAACACGACCTCCAGGCCGGGACGCTGGCGGTTGAGCTCGGCCAGGGCGGCGGCGGGGAACGCGCCGGCCCACTCCTCGTCGGCCAGCCAGCCCTGGTATTCGCCGTCGTTGCCGCCGGGGGGCAAGAGCTCGCCGGACGCTCGCTTCTGGCCCAGGGGCAGCAGGCCCCGCAGCCGGCCCTGCCCGTCGCGGGCCAGCAGCAGGATGGGCTGCACAGCGGGCAGGTGGGTTTCGAACCAGGCGGTCACGAAGGGCCGGCTCTGGAACACGGTTCGCCACGGGCAGCGGGCGTGCAGCGCGTCCCACGCCTGGCCCAAGGCCGGGTCATGCAGCAGCGTCTCGGCCGCGCTCCCGCTGAGAAACTCGGCATTGCTGGACACAACAGTCCCCCTTTTTGCGGCAGTCCGTCTACTAATCAGTGTAGGCGCGCCGGGGTCCGCTGGCCACGGGAGGCCCCAATCTTGTGGTTCTTCACCGATCTGCGGGGACGCAACCGGTGTCTGGCTCGCCGCCCTCCAGATCGGTAAAGAAGGTTCTCATCCCAATCAGCTGAAGAAAAGGAATGGGGGGCCAGCCCCCAAACCCCCGGGATTTATCGCTTTCGGGCCACCAGCATGGGCGAGTATCTCTGGGCGCTCGTCCGGGAGGGTCGCCCAGCAATGGCGTGGCCGAGCGCCCCGATCGCCGTCAGGACGGCCGTCCGGCACGGGCGGCATTTTCTGGGGGTCGTGCCTG
>JAWLCG010000171.1:0-10235 GCA_041687295.1 Phycisphaerae bacterium
GACGCAGTCCGGCTGGGTCGGGGGCCAGATTCGGCGCTTCTGCCCAGCCGGACTGCGTCCGGCCTACGGGGCGGGTCTTGCCTCCGCCGAGCCAAAGCGGCGTCGTTGCCGCCGCACTCCATACGGCCCAGGCGGCGCGGGGCGCCAGCGCTGCCGGGCCTCGCTGCGCTCGACCCGGCCTACGGGCAATCGGCCTGCGGGGGCGGGTACTTGCGGCGGACGGCCTGGAGGCCGGGGCGCTGCAGGGCCTCGGCGAGGATGCGGTCGCTGATCTGGCTTCGGCCCATGCGGCGGCGGTACTCGGCGGCGGCCTGCAGGGCGCGGTCGGGTCGGTGCGGGCGCCGCCCCCCAGTGGTGCTCTGCCCCCGGCCAGCGCATGCCGGCCCGCCAGACAGGCGTGCCGCCCATCATACCCCCCCGCCCCGAGGCCGCAAGGTCTTATCCCAGCGCGACCGAACCGCCACACCTCCCACGCCCGGCCGCACCCCGTAAGCGCTCTTCGGCAAAGCGAGACCCGGCACCGATGACGCCAAAGCGAACCTGGGCCGTATGGAGTGCGGCGAGAATCGCCGCTTTGGCTTGCTCGTTCGTCGCTGGCCCTCCCCTGCCGAGCCTCACTGCGTTCGAAGAGCGCCTATGCGCTAGGCGCCATCGAGCCAAAGCGGCGACGCTGTCGCCGCACTCCATACGGCGCCCGCGCCGTGGTCCGTCCTCGGCCAGTGAGGCGTACGATGAGACGCCCAACGGCGTGCAGGCCCGGGCGGCAGGGCTAGTAGCTGCCTTCCTCGGCGGGGTACTCGGGGGCCTGGCCGCGGCAGACGCGGACGACGTCGTAGACCACGTCGCTCATGGCCTGGACGGCCTGGGGGACGCGGGCGGCGACGTGGGGGGTGAGGATCACATTGTCCAGGCCCCACAGCGGGTAGTCCGCCGGGGGCGGCTCGGGGTGGTGGCAGTCGATGACGGCCGAGGCGAGCCGGCCACTCTTCAGGGCGTCGGCCAGGGCGGCGTAGTCGACGCACTCGCCCCGGGCGGCGTTGATGAACTGGGCGCCGCCCTTGAACTGGGCCAGGGCGTCGGCGTCGATCATGCCGCGGGTCCGGTCAGTCAGCGGCACGTGAATGGTGACGATGTCGGCCTGGCGGTAGAGCGTGGCCTTGTCGACGGCCTGGGCGGGGTAGTCCGGCTGAATGGATTTGATGTCGTTGAACAGCACCCGCATGCCCAGCCCGACGGCGGCCCGGCCCACCCGGCTGCCGATGCGCCCCAGGCCCACGATGCCCAGCGTGAGCCCCTCGAGGAAGCGCCCGAAGGATTGCTGGCGCAGGGCGTGGAACTCGGCCGGCGCGACGTAGCCCTCCAGCGGCCAGTAGCGGCGGTTCATCGCCAGGATCATCGAGATCGTGTAGTCCACCACCGCCCGGGTGTTGGCGGCCGGCGTGTGGACCACCTCCACGCCGCGGGCCCGGCAGGCGGGCACGTCGATGTTGTCCAGGGCCACGCCCGCCCGGCCCACCACCTTGAGCCGCCCGGCCCGCTCCAGCAGCGCCGGCGTCACCAGCGTGTAGGTGCGGACGACGAGCCCCTCGGCCTCGGCGATGTGCTCGGCGACGGCCTGGGCCTCACACTGCCGCAGGTCGGTCTCGGCGGCAAGGTACTCCAGGGCGTGCTTCTCCAGCGGTTCTGTGACCAGGACGACGGGTTTGCCAGCCATGCGATTGCTCCTTTGGCCGCATGATACACCCGCCGGCGGCCAGCGGCAACGGTGGCAGCTTGACGCCGGACTCACCCCGCCTCTCCGGCCCAAGCCCACGGAATGCCTTCCGTGGGCATCGGGGCGGGCTGTTCCTGTCGCCGCACAACGCAACCACGCGTCCGACAGGCAAGCGACCCAACCCGCCATCAAGTCAAAGCGGCGTCGTTGCCGCCGCACTCCATATTGCCCGGGGAACCTGGCGCGCATGAAAAAAGGGCCGGAGGGGATGCCTCCGACCCTTTTCCACGAGGCCGACGGGATTCGAACCCGCAACCACCGGATCGACAGTCCGGTACTCTAACCAATTGAGCTACGGCCCCATATTCGGTTGTCCCCCGGCCTGGGCCGGGAGTGGGATCGGGCATGTCGTCCGATCCTGCAGACGGTCTACTATACTCACCGGAAAAGCCGTGTCAACACCCCAGGGGGTTCGCGGGCGGAATTTTTCGTCGCGGGCGCTCGCTGCCCGCGAGGCGCGGGGTCGCGTCGGCGGGGGCTGGACCGTTGTGCTCGCGGACCTGCGGGCGCGTTGTGCCGGGTCAGGCACGGCCCGGGTCGATGCCCACGGAGGCAATCCGTGGGCTTGGGGCCAGACCAGGGACCCGTCGGCGCGGTCGGTAGAGGGTCTAGAACAGGAAGGTCTCCTGCAGGCCGGTGGCGGCGGTCTCGGCGGGTGTCTCGTCGATCGGCTGGGCCGGGGCGGCGGTGATCTGCGGCTCGGGCTCGACGGCGGCGGGCCGAGGGGTCGGGACATACTGGCCGATGGCGGGCTCATCGTCCGGGGTCGCGGGGGCGACGGGCTCCTGGGGCGTCGGCTCGGCCCGGACGGGCCGGGGGGCGACAGTCTCGACGGGCCGGCTGGGGGCGACCGGTCGGCCCATGCCGCCGGCGGGGGCGCGTCGGCCCTCGCTCGCCCAGCCGCTCCGCGCCTGCGTGGGGCGGGGGCGGGCTGCCATCCGCAGGTGCTCGAGGTACTCGTTGAGGTCCTCGTCGCCGAACTGGGCCAGGAACGCCGGCCGAGCGGTGGGGTTCATCTCGACAATCGTATCGATCAACTGACGCTTGGTCATGGGGTGCCTCCTGCGTGCCGATAAGAACATGCTGTGCCCGGACCACTATCGGGCCCCCGCGGGACATTTCTTTAACCCTCTACTCCTGTTGCAGTTAAGGTGAATACCCTAACCCCTCTCCCCCCCAAGGCTAAGTGCAGGCGGCGCCGAGGACTGGGGGATCTCGCGCGGGGGCCACGGCAGGGCGTCGGCGCAGGATAGGTTTGGAGGCCGCTCGCCGGCCGGGTATACTTTGAGGGTTGTTCCCAGGATTTTCTACGACGAAGGATGGGCGGCCCTCGCCCGGAGGCATTTTCAGATGCACACGATGCCCATGGACGAGCCCCTCGAGCGGCTGAGCCCGGTGGCCCGGCTGCTCAAGCGCGGGCTGGTGGACCCGATCGGCAACTACGCGCCGGCGGGGCTGCTGCGGGGGCTGCTGCGGTTCGGCAAGAGCGAGCTGGCGGCCAGCAACTGGGCGGACCCGGGCGGCTGGCGGAGCATGGTGATCAGCTACCGCGGCCAGAGCCGCCAGATCGCCGACAAGGTGCTGCTGGGCGGGGCGATGTCGCGGGCGTTGCGGAACCGCCGGCGTCTGGCGGCGAGGCTGCTGCGGGACGTCATCGAGCAGGGCCCCACCCCCGCGCACCTGCTGTGCCTCGGGGCCGGGCCGGGCATGATCGCCACCGAGGCGATGGCCGCCGCCCGCAAGCCCAGCCGGGCCACGCTGGTCGACCTGTCGGCCGAGGCCTTCGCCTTCGGCCAGCAGCTCGCCGCCGAGCGGGGCCTGGCCGATCGCGTGCGGTTCATCCAGGGCGACGTCCGCGACGTGCGGACGATGCTCGACGAGCCCCCCACCGTCGTCAAGATGATCGGCATCTGCGAGTACCTCAGCGACGCCCAGATCATCGACATCGCCCAGGCCGTCGCCGCCGTCATGCCGGCCGGCGCACCGATCGTGTTCAACAGCCTTTCGACCAACCACGGCAACGACCGGTTCTTCCGGCGCGTCTTCGGCCTGCACATGGTCCACCGCGAGGCCGGCGCCCTGTGCGACCTGATGGGCCGGGCGGGCTTCGAGGGCTTTGTCGCCCACCCCGAGCCGCTGGGCGTCTACCAGGTCGTCGTGGGCCTCCGCGGACAGGCCCAGCCGCTGGCCCAGGCCGACCGCCGGGCGCAGACCGCCGCCGCGGAACGATAGAAGGACGCCATCATGGCCGACTGCCAAGTCCCGTGGGGCCCCGAGCGGCTCACGCTGCACCTGCCCGAGCACTGGACGCTCGCCCAGGTCGCTGCACCCCGCTATCGCCCCGCGCCGGCCGAGTGGCTCGACCGCCTCTCGGCCGCCCTGGCCCGGCCGGAGGGCATGGCCCCCCTGGCCCGCCTGGCCCGCAGCCTGGGCCCGGCCGGGCGGGTCGCCATCGTCATCGAGGACATCACCCGCCACAGCCCGCTGGAGCAGATCCTGCCCCGCGTCCTGGCCGAGCTGACCCACGCCGGCGTCGGCGACGACCGCATCGAGCTGCTCATCGCCACCGGCATGCACCCGGCCATGACGGCCGAGCAGGTCCGCGAGAAGGTCGGCCCCCTGGCCGAGCGGCTCGCCTGGCGGTGCAACGACTGCCGCGACCGCGACGGCTACGTCTCGCTGGGCGTCGTCGAGAGCCCCACCGGGCGCGGCCGCGTGCCCGTGCTGGTCGACCGCGGCTGCCTCGAGGCGGACCTGCGGGTCCTGGTCACCAGCATCAGCCCGCACCTGCAGGCGGGCTTCGGCGGCGGGGCCAAGATGCTCGCCCCGGGCATGGCGCACCTCGAGACGATCTCGCGCCTGCACCTGTACGGGCTGCCGCACCGGACAGGCCCGCTGGTGGGCACCGAGGCCGCCCGCAACCCCCTGCGGACGATGGTCGACGCCATCGGCGAGCGGGTGGAGGCCTTCGGCGGACAGACCTTCGCCGTGCAGTACCTGCTGGACGACGCGGACCGCCCCAACACGATCGTCGCCGGCGACCTTCGGCGAGGCCAGCAGATGCTCGCCAAGCAGTGTGCCACAGCCGCCGGTGTGGTCATCGACCAGCCGGCGGACATCCTGGTCGTCAACGCCGCCCCGCGCGACTACGACCTGTGGCAGAGCTTCAAGTGCATCCCCAACACCCGCGGGGCCGTGCGACGCAACGGCGTGATCCTGGCCCTGGCGCGCTGTCCCGGCGGGCTGAACATGCCCGCCCCCCGCTGGCCGATCAGCCCGGCGTGGATCCGGCGGATCGTTCGGCTGATCGGCGTGCCGGGGCTGGTCTCGCTGCTGAGCCGCTTCGGCCCGGCGATCCACCCCGAGGCCCGCTTCTTCGTCCGCCTGGCCCTGGAGACGATCCACCGCAACCCGATCGTGCTCTACTCGCCCGCCCTGGCCGAGGCGGGGTCGCGCTTCCCCGGCCTGACGATCGTCGGCGACCTCGACGCCGCCTACGCCGCCGCCGACGCCCTGCTCCGCAACGGCAGCCGACGCACCATCGTCTTCCCCACCGGCGGCAACAGCTTCCCCATCGCCACCGCGTAGGGCCGGCGCCAAACCAAGGACGAGCCCCAAAGGCAGCGGGCGAGCAACACAGGTTGCTCGCCCGCCCTGGATTCAACTTAGCGCCCTGGCTACCGCCGGCGACGGAGGTAGCTCGCCAGGCCCGCCGTCGCCGACAGGAGACTGGCCATCGTCAGCGGCTCGGGGATTGCCTGAATGGGGGCCGAGACACTGTACTGCACGTTGTCAAAGTAGAAGCCGCCACCGGCCACACTGCCGACAGGGGCGCCGGCCGCCCGGAAGATGATTCCGTCAACGCCTTCGACGACCGGCTGGGGGCCTCCGGCGGTGGCGTAGTACTGCTCCCACGTCGTCAGGCCAGTGTAATCCACGCCATTGATCGTCAGTGCCGCAACGTCATTGGCCAGGCCATCGTTGAACAGCATGCTCACCGACACCGTGTGCCACTCGGTCCGCGCCAGGCCGCCGATGACCGTCGAACGGAAGGCGCCTCCCATAACGTCCCAGAACGTTACCGACAGGCCGGTAGGGGTATCCGACAGGTAGAGCAGCCCATTGCGCGACGCGGTGCTGTGCCGGTACCCGACCGGGCTGGTCAGCACCAGTCCCTCCTGATAGTCCGCCGTGGTCGAACGGAAATCGAAGGAGAAGGTGAACTGGCGATGGGTCGCCCCCGTGGCGCTCTCGCCCGCCAGGGCGATGGCGGGGGGGGTCGGATGGGTGTAGCTGTAGTTGCCTGAAGTGACGGCGTTGCTCAGGCGGAAGACCTTGTTCCCGTTAAGATCGACGATCTCCTCGTCAAGGTGCGACCCACCGGCCAAGCCGCTGACAGCATTGCCAAGCCAGCCCTGCTGCCCCACGAAACTGCCTGTGCTGAATTCCGAGAAGTCCGTAGAGTAGCTCGTGACACCCCACGCACTACCCGCCAGCACCGCCAGCGTCAGCACACACATAATCTGTCGTACCATGGAATCCTCCTTTAACAAGCTCCGAATGCTCTCTCATCTCGCTGAAACCCGACTCAGGATACGCGTGATCTGCAAAACGCACAAGTAGTGAAATGGATTACAACTCCGATTTCAGTCCAGGAATAATCGGATTGCCACTCTAAAGTAACACTATGGATAACACATGAGCGATGAGTAGGCAACCTGCAGAAGATAGGACGTCCCCGGCAATTCCGTTATTACCGTTCGTAGACAAGGCCTCCCCAGCCCCGTTCACGGGGCATCGCCCGCGTGTTCGACCTCTGACGGCGTCCCACACGCGGGCGGTGCCCGCCCTACCAGTTGCCACAGTCGCTACGGGTGACGGCTCAGCCTCGCCGGCGGCGGATGTACCCGCCTAGTCCGACGCAGGCCGACGTCAGGGCCAGCATGGTGGCCGGCTCGGGAATTGGCGGGGCTGCCGGGGTTGCGGCGGCCACGCCCGTGACGCTCAGATCGCGGACGTACGTCGTGCCACTCCCGCCGCCCCAGGCGCCTTGGCTGATAAAGGGCGAGAGTTCGGTAAGGTCGGCCGTGAAGCTACGCCCCACGCCCAGCAGGTCGGGCATGCTGTTCGACCAGCCGCCGGTCCAGAAGCCCTGCTGCACACCGTTAATCGTGGCGAACATCGTGCCCTGGTTGGGGCCGACCTGGTGGTAGATGATCTCCACCTGATAGATGCCCCCGGTATTGAACGTGCCGCCGTCGACCGCGGGAATGTGGCTGGCTTGGTAGATGTCTACGCCGCCGCGGTCGAACCACATGCCGTGGTTCACGCCCGTACCAAACGCGATAGCTTGGACGGTACCATCGGGCATGACGTCGTAGGTGTAGACGCTGTCGAAATCAGCCCCAGCCAAGATAAGCGAATCATTGAGGTCCTGGCCGTTGTCGTTCTGGGCCAGCGACTGCGCCGATGCCGCCAACCAGCCACCAGCGTCCGTTGGGGCAAACCAGGTTCTCGACCCAGTCCCCTTAGCCGGGCCGCTGGCCTCGCGCCCGTTGTGCAAACCGACGTTGGTCCACAGGGGAGTGCTGGTGACGGCGCTGAGGTCCAGCGTGAACCTCATTGTGATGTCCGCCTGCGTCAGGTCGAACCGATACCACGGCGTCAGTTGCCCCGCGACCTCTCCCTCATACCATGTGCCACCATAGGCGGTGGTGGCCACGTCCGGATAGTGAACCGTTGTTACGGCCCATGCCGGGGCCGTGACGACCCAGGCTGCGCACACCATAACCACAGCAAGGTTTGCTCTGGACATTCCTTCCTCCTTTTGCCCCCCTTGCCCCAGATCACCTGCAAACACTTATTCCCAAAATACCTGGGGTTGCCAGAAGTGTCAATCCGAAATCCTTGGCTTGCCTGCCTCTGTCCCCTAGAACAGCGACGACGTTGACTGTGTCGGTCGACGGGGCTGCGGGGCGTCCTGCCCGTCCTGCGGGGCCGGGCGGGCCGGGGCGTTGAGGTTCTCCTCGGCGTGGACGCGGACGCGGCCCAGGCGGGCCTGGCGGCGGAGGCTCTCCAGGGCCTGCCAGACCTGCTCGGGGATGTAGGCGCCCGCGCAGCCGCTGTGCTCGATCCGCCAGTTGAAGTGCTGGGTGAAGACCTCCAGCAGCCGCGGGTTGTCGTGGAGGGTGGCGGTGGCGGTGGCGGCCTCGAGGTAGAAGCCGATCAGCTCCTGCAGGTGCGCCTCGGGCATGGGCTCGGCTGGGTCGGACGGCACGTCGGGCATGGGCACGACGGCGTCGAGCCGCTCCTGAATGCCCGAAGCGTACTCGGGGCTCAGCTCGGTGCCGAGGTAGTGGCGTCGCAGCCGCCTGGCGGTCGCCAGCGTCGTGCCGCTGCCGCCGAAGGGGTCGAAGACGGTCTGCCCCGGCTCGCTGCAGGCGCGGATGATGCGGGCCAGCACCGTCTCGGGCATCTGGCAGGGGTGCCAGCCCAGGCGTTCGGCGAACGTGCCGCACATGCGGGGGAACTCGTTCCACGTGTCGTCGGGCAGCTTGCCGGCGGCGTTGGCGCGGACGTCCTTGTACACCCGCTGGCGGTCGGAGAACACCCGCACGGCCCGGTCGTTGAAGGTGAACTGCTTGGGGTCGTTGACGAAGTAGAACAGGTGCGTATGGCTGCGGGCGAACTTGGCCTTGGTCTGCTGGCCGAAGGTGTAGTGCCAGATCACCCAGTTGCGCAGGTGCAGGCCGACGTCGCGCCCGATCATGCGGACCTCGGCGGCGTAGTCGTCGCCGATGGCGATCCAGAAGCTGCCCGCCGGCCGAAGCACGCGCTGACAGGCAGCCATCCAGTCGTGGGTCCAGGCGTGGTACTCGTCGTAGGCCCGGCGGTCCTCGTAGACGTCGTACTTGTAGCCGATGTTGAACGGCGGGTCGGCGAAGATCAGGTCGGCGAAGGGCTCGGCCTGGGCGTTCATCCATTCGATGCAGTCGGCGTTGTGAATGCGGTCGTACATGGCGAAGAGGTTAATTCGTTAATTGGTTGATTGTTTGATTGGTTAACTCGTAACCGGTGAGCGGGCAGAGTCTGCTCGCTACGGGTTACGGGGCTGGGGCGGTCGCGGGGGCGTCTGTGAAGGTGAACGTTTCGACCAGCGAGGCCGCCATCGGCTCGAGGCGGGCGGTGGGGTGCTCGCCGTCGAGGATCGGCCCGCACAGCGAGACACTGTAGGCCTGGCCGGTGCGGACGGCCCAGTACTGCGCGCACGCCAGCGGGCCGGACTCGGGGGCCAGTCGGCTGACGACGCGGTAGGCCTCCTGACCGCCCAGCGTGGCGGGGCCCTCGGCGAGGACCTCGAAGCCCTGGTCGGCCAGCAGGGCCTGGGCGCCGGCGACGGCCTGGGCCGATCGCTCCTGGGCCGTAAGGGCCGGCTCGCCGGCGGCCAGCACCGTGACGGTCAGCACGGGGTAGGGCTGGCCGCCGAGGCGGTAGTCCACCTGGTAGGCGCGGAAGCTTCGGCCCGCCCGCTCGATCTTCCACTCCGCCGGCAGCCGAAGGGAAAAGCCCAGCTCCCCCACCGCCACCGGATCGGCCGCCAGGGGGGCGGCGCCGGGGTGCTCGGGGGCGAACAGCTCCAGGCTGCCCGCCAGGGCGTCCAGGGCGGCCGACAGCTCGGCCTCGGCGGCGGGGTGACCCTCGGCCGTCAGCAGGTAGCCCATGCGGTAGGCGGGCTCGCCCTCCACCTCGGCCAGCAGGACGATCCGCTCGGCCAGCCTCGGCTCACCGCGGAAGCTGTAGCCGAACCGCTGCCGCCGAGCGGGCCGACCGGCGACGGTAGTCTCCTCGGCCGGCTCGGCCTGCAGATTCCGCACGGCCAGGGCCCGCTGCTGGCTGACGCCCTGGGCGAACGACTCGAGCGTGGCCTGCGGCGCCACCGGCAGGGCCGCCAGCGTCAGCGCCAGCTCCACCTGCCCGCGGGCGTCGTGGCGGTCCAGGGCCAGCACGTCGTAGGTCTCCTCGGGCCGCTGGGCCGTGAAGCCCTCCGGCACGGCCACCGCCACGCCGGCGTGCGGGTAGCGAACCTTGGCCGGCGCCGTCGACTGGGCCAGGGCGGCCGACAGGCTCCACGCCAGCACGACGACAGCCAGCGACACTCGATGGTTCATGGCGGCTCCTTGCGTTGGGGTCGGCCCCATTGTACCGGCCCGAGGCCTGAACGGAAGCCCGTTGCCCCCGTAGGCCGGGTCGAGCCACGCGAGGCCCGGCAATGGACGGCGATCCGCCGTCGCCGCCGGGCCTCGCTGCGCTCGACCCGGCCTACGAGAGCGCATAAGAAACGCCGCCCGGGGGCGGCGCTTCGTGTTGGCCAGTGGCTGGCCGACTCACCTAGCCGCGCTGGACCTTGGCGGCCTTGGGGCCCGTGGCCCCGGCGGGGGTGTCGAACGTGACGGCCTCGCCC
>JAWLCG010000172.1:0-10098 GCA_041687295.1 Phycisphaerae bacterium
CGAGGAGGCCCTGGCCCCCTATCGCGATCGGCTGGCGCGGCAGCGGCAGCGCGTGCCGGAGCTTTCGGGCGTGGCCGAGGCCCGCGAGGTCGCCGCCGAGCTGGAGGCCGCCGCCGGCGAGCTGGAGATGCTCACCGAGATCGTCAGCGACCTCAAAATCGCCGACGCCGCCCAGACCACCGCCATCATCGACGCCATCAGCACCGTCTACGCCACGCTCAACGAGGTCCGTAGCGGCCTGCGGGCCCGCACGCAGGAGCTGGCGGGCCTGGAGGGGCGCAGCGAGTTCGCCGCCCAGATCAAGCTGATCGACCAGTCGGCCGTCAACTACCTCGACGTGTGCGACACGCCCGAGAAGTGCGAGGAATACCTCACCAAGCTGCTGGTGCAGCTGGAGGGGCTCGAGACCCGCTTCGCCGACTTCGACGAGTTCATCCTGCAGCTCACCGAGAAGCGCCAGACGCTCTACGACGCCTTCGAGGGCCGGCGCAACGAGCTGGTCGAGCGCCGCAACCGCCGTGCCGACGCCCTGCTGACGGCTGGCGAGCGGATCCTCAAGGGCATCGCCAGCCGCGCCGCCGCCCTGACGACGCTCAACGAGCTGCACGGCTACTTCGCCAGCGACGCGATGGTCGACCGCCTGCGGCAGACCGTCGAACAGCTGCGCGCCCTGGGCGACACCGTCAAGGCCGAGGACCTCGAGAGCCGCCTCAAGGCCCTGCAGCAGGAGTCGGTCCGCCAGCTCAAGGACCGCCAGGCCCTCTACGATGACGGGCAGGAGACGATCCGCCTGGGCGAGCACCGCTTCGCCGTCAACCGCCAGCCGCTCGAGCTGACCCTCGTGCCGCGCGACGGGGGGCTGGGCTTCCACCTGACCGGCACGGGCTTCTTCGAGCCCATCGACGACGCCGAACTGCTGAGCACCCGCGAGGTGTGGGACCTCACCGGCCCGGCCGAGAGCGCGACCGTCTACCGGGCCGAGTACCTCGCCGCCCAGCTCCGCCGTGAGCTGGCCAGCCAGGGCCCCGCCGCCCTCGAGGCCGTGCGGGCGATGGAGCTCGACGCCCTGGTCGAGCGGGTGCGGGCCTTCATGGCCCCGCGCTACGCCGAGGGCTACCTCAAGGGCGTGCATGACCGCGACGGGGCGCGCATCCTCCAGGCGTTGCTGGCGCTGGAGGCGTCGGCCGAGCGGCTGCGGTTCCCGGCCGCCGCCCGGGCGCTGGCGGTGCTCGCCTGGCAGGCGGGCTGCGACGAGCCGGCCCGGCAGCGGCTGGCGGCGAGGCTGGCGGGCCTGGGGCCGATGCGTCGGCTCTTCGAGGCTCCGCCGGCCTCGGCCGGCTACGTCGGCGAGCTGCGGGCGTTGATCGAGCGCTTCGTCGAGACGGCGGGCCTGTTCGAGGCGGGCCTGGCCCCACTGGCGGCGGAGTACCTGTTCGAGGAGCTCTCGGCCTCGATCGAGCCGAGCTTCGTGCTGGCCCAGGAGACCCACCGCCGGGCGGGCGACTTCGAGGCCCACATCCGCCACCGCCACGCCGACGACGATCTGCGGGCCGTCCGGCTGAGCCTGACCGCCGACCCGGCCGGGGCTTTTCGCGTCGCCCGCGACTGGGCCAACGCCTGGCTGACCGGCGAGCACGCCGAGGCCGGCCCCGACGGAACGCTGGACGAGCTGGCCCTGCGCCTGGCGATGCCAGAGCTGAGCTGGCGCGTCTGCGAGGGGGCCGTCGCCGCCGAGCTGGATGCCCTGGCCGGCGACCACCCGCTCCTGGCCGGCGGGCGCTATCGGCTGGTGCTGCCGGAGTTCCTCCAGCGCCTGCACGACCACGAGACCCGCATCGTGCCCCTGTACCAGCGTTACGGCCAGCGGAAGAAGGCCCTGATCGACGCCTTCACCCGCCGACGCCGCCTGGAGGAGTTCCGCCCACGGGTGCTGACGACCTTCGTCCGCAATCGCCTGATCGACTCGGTCTACCTGCCGCTGCTGGGCGACAACCTGGCCCGGCAGATCGGCTCGGCGGGCACCACCAAACGCACCGACCGCCAGGGCCTGCTGCTGCTGACCAGCCCGCCGGGGTACGGCAAGACCACGCTGATGGAGTACCTGGCCAACCGCCTGGGCCTGACGTTCGTCAAGGTCAACGGCCCGGCCATCGGCCATCGCGTCACGTCGCTGGACCCGGCCGAGGCCCCCAACGCCGCCGCCCGCGAGGAGCTCGAGAAGCTCAACCTCTCCTTCGAGATGGGCGACAACGTGATGATCTACCTCGACGACATCCAGCACTGCCACCCCGAGCTGCTGCAGAAGTTCATCCCCCTGTGCGACGCCCAGCGGCGGATCGAGGGCGTCTGCCGCGGCCAGAGCCGCACCTACGACCTCCGCGGCAAACGGGTGTGCGTGGTGATGGCGGGCAACCCCTACACCGAGAGCGGCGAGGCCTTTCGCATCCCGGACATGCTGGCCAACCGAGCCGACACGTACAACATCGGCGACATCGTGGGCGATAACGCCGAGGCCTTCGCCGACAGCTACATCGAGAACTGCCTGACCAGCAACCCCGCCCTGCAGGGCCTGGCCGCCCGCAGCGGGGCCGACGTGCGGGCCATGATGACCCTCGCCCGCACCGGCCAGCGCGAGGGCCTGGAGTTCGAGGGCCAGTACAGCCCCGACGAGATCAACGACTGCGTCTCGGTGCTCCGCAAGCTCTTCACCGTCCGCGACGTGGTGCTGCGGGTGAACCAGCAGTACATCGCCTCGGCCGGCCAGGCGGCGGAGTACCGCACCGAGCCGCCCTTCCTGCTGCAGGGCTCGTATCGCAACATGAACCGCATCGCCGCCCGCGTCGTGCCGGTGATGAACGACCAGGAGCTCTGGACGCTGATCCTGTCGGCCTACGAGCAGGACGCCCAGACGCTCACCACCGGCTCGGAGGCCAATCGGCTGAAGTTCAAGGAGCTGCTCGAGCGCCTCAGCCCCGAAGAGGCCGACCGCTGGAGCGAGATCAAAAAGACCTTCCAGCGGCGGCAGCTGCTCGGCGGGGCCGGCGACGATCGCATGGGCCAGCTGCTCGGGCAGCTCAACGCCTTCTCGGCCAACCTCGAGGGCATCCGCGACGTGCTGGCCGGCGGCCTGGCCGGACGCGACGGCGATGGGGACGGAGAGCTGGCGGCCTCGGCCGAGGCCATGCTCGCCCGGCTGGGCGAGATCCTCCAGACCCTGCGCGATCGGCCCGTCGAGGCCGCCCCAGCCCCCGAGGCCCGGCGGCTCCAGCGAGACACGCACCTGCTGCTGGCGACGCTGGAGGAACAGTTCGAGGCGATGGAGACCTGGCTGACGCCCGTCGCCCGCACCGACGCCGGCCGACGCGAGTACGCCCGCCAGCTCATCGAGCGATTCGAGCGGATGGTGCACGGCTACAGCCACCTGATCGAGGTCCTGCGCCGCCGATCCGACGCCCTGCCCGAAGCGTAGAGTGTGCCGCCATGGGACTGATCCGACGCCTGGAGCGAATCACGGCGGGCCGACTGGCCGCCTTCCTGCACGCGCAGGAGCGGCCCGAGCTGGCGCTGCCGGGGCTGCTGGCCGAGCTGGACGAAGCCCTCGCCCAGGCCCGGCGAGCCCAGGCCAAGGCCCACTCGGCCGAGCGGTCGGCCCAGCGGCGGCTCGACGAGCTGACCGGACGGGTCGCCCGGCTGGCGCGCGGAGCGCAGCTGGCCCTGGAGGCCGGCGACCAGGCCACCGCCCGCCAGGCCCTGACCGCCCAACTCCAGGCCGAGCGCCTCCTGCCGGCCCGGGCCGAGGCCCTGCAGGCCGCCCAGGCCGCCCTGGCCGACGCCCGCCGCGTCTGCCAGCAGCTCCAAGCGGTTCGCGCGGAGGTGGCCCGTCGGCTGCAGTCGCTGCCAACACTGGATAGGGCCATGACTTCCGCCCAGGCCGCCCGCGACGGCGCCGCCCGGGGCCATCGCCTGCTCGACGAGGTCGCCCGCCTGGTCGAGCCGGACCCCCCATCCCCCCTTGCCCCGCTCGAGGCCCCGGCCGAACGGCTCACCCGCGACGCCGAGATCCAGCGCCGCCTGGCCACGCTACGTAACCGGCTCAAGGACCGATAACTTAGCTCCGCCGCCCGGGCTGAACTTGACTTGTCGCCGATTTTGCGGCTTGGCAGTATTGGCAAAGCGCGTTAAGTTATCGTAAACGCTGCTCTGGGCGGTTCCCCTGTGGCATGTCTTGGACGTACCCGCCTTAGACAGTACACACACTTGGCCGTAGGCAGTGGGAGAATACCATGGCGTCTCGCCCGACCGCGGATCTCTGGAACGAGCCCGTTTCCCTCGAGTCTCTGGAGCAGCGGCTGCTGCTGTCGACCGTCACCCTCATCGAGTCCAATGCCGTCGCACGCTACCTGGTGCCCACCAGTAGCAGCGTCGATGCGGTATGGCGTGAGGTCGGCTTCAACGACTCCGGATGGAGCGCTGGCCCGCAGGGCATCGGCTACGACACGGGCACGGATTACGACCCGATGATCGGTACCGACGTGCAGGCCCTGATGTACAACAGGGCATCCACCTGCTACATCCGCATCCCCTTCACGATCGAGAACCCCTCGGACGTCATCTCGCTGTCGCTGCAGATGCAGATCGACGACGCCTTTGTCGCCTACATCAACGGCCAGGAGGTCGCGCGGAGCGCCCTGGTGCCGGCCGTGCTGGCCTGGAACTCCGAGGCGACAAACTGGTCGCCCGAGCCCGGGCCGGACACCTGGACCCCCTTCGACGTCAACAGCGCCCTGAGTTCGCTGCTGACCGGCACGAATATCCTGGCCATTCACGGCATGAACGACCGGCCGAGCAGTTCGGACCTGCTGGTGCGCGCGACGCTCTCGGCGGAGATCGACGATTCGACCTTCGGCGTCGCCAGCACCACGCCGGCCAGCGAGGCCTACGTCGGCTCGTCCCCGGCGACCTTCACCGTCAACTTCGAGCTGCCGATCGACCCGGCCTCGCTGCAGGCGAGCGACCTGAAGGTCGACGGCATCTCGGCCACAGGCTTCACCGTCGTCGACGCCGACACCGTCGCCTTCACGTTGCCCACCCTGGCCCCCGGCCCGCACACAGTGACGATGGAGGCCAACAGCGTCACCTCGACCACCGGCCGACAGCTCGTGCCCTTCACCAGCGACTTCACCGTCGTCGACGTGCCCGAGATCGTCATCGCCAACGCCACCGACGTGCGCGTCACCACCGCCACGGTCGGCGCGGAGATCACCTACACCGGCTTCGAGGAGTCGCACGTCCTGCTGTTCTGGGGCGACCAGGACGCCGGCCAGGGCGGCAGCTGGGACAACTTCGTCGACCTCGGCCAGCACGGCTACGGCGAGATCACCCACACGCTGACCGACCTGACCCCCGGGACGACCTACTACTACCGCATGGTCGCCACCAACAGCGCCGGCGCGAGCTGGACGGCCTCCCGTAGCTTCGCCACCGCCGAGGCCATGGTCGCCACCGTCGCCACGCTCGAGCCCAGCCGCTTCCTGAGCAGCTCGGCCCAGCTCAACGGCGAGGTGATCGACACCGGCGGGCAGTCCCCCATCATCCACATTGTCTGGGGCGGCACCGACGGTGGGACCAACCCCGCCAACTGGGACAACGACGTCACCCTCGGCCGGGTGGATGGGGGCACCTTCTCCACCATCGCCGAGGGCCTCGTCAGCGGCCAGACCTATTACTATAGTGTCTACGCCGTCAACGACTCGGGTACCAGCTGGGCCCCTGTCGCCCAGACCTTCGAGGCCCGCGACAACCTGCCGCTCATCACGGAGTTCATGGCCTCCAACGCCAGCCGACTGGCCGACCAGGACGGCGACTACTCCGACTGGATCGAGTTGTACAACCCCGCCGAGGTGGCCGTCAATCTCGACGGCTGGTACCTCACCGACAACGCCGGCAACCTCACCAAGTGGCGCCTGCCCGCCGTCACGCTGGGGGCCGGCGAGTACCTGGTGATCTTCGCCAGCAGCAAGGATCGCGCCGTTGCCGGCCAGCAGCTGCACACCAACTTCAGCCTCTCGGCGATGGGCGAGTACCTCGCCCTGGTCGAGCCCGACGGCGAGACGGTCGTCCACGACTACACCTTCGGCCAGCAGTACTCCAACGTCAGCTACGGTCTGACGGATGACCTGTCGGCCGAGCGGTTCTTCGTCACCCCCACCCCCGGCGCCGTCAACGGCACCGGCGTGGCGGACCTGGGCCCGATCATCGAGAACGTCAGCCATGGGCCCCACGTGCCCGGCGAGCACGACGACATCGTCGTGACCGTCCAGGTCTCGCCGCAGTTCTACGACGTGACCACCGTGACGCTTCGCTACCGCGTGATGTACGGAGCCGAGGTCAGCGTGCAGATGCACGACGACGGCCTGCACGGCGACGGACTGGCCGGCGACGGCGTGTACGGCGCGACGATCCCCGCCTCGGCCTCGCAGGCCGGCCAGATGGTCCGCTACTACGTCACCGCCACCGACGCCCAGGGCAGCAACTCCCGGTTCCCGCTCTACGCCAGCCCGACCAACAGCGAGCAGTACCTCGGCACCGTCATCGCCCCCGACAGCATCGACAGCAACCTGCCGGTGCTGCACTGGTTCGTGCAGAACGCCTCGGCCGCCAACACCCGCACGGGCACCCGCGCGTCGGTCTACTACAACGGCGAGTTCTACGACAACGTCTTCGTCCGCGTCCGCGGCGGCTCGACCGCCGGCCAGCCCAACCCCAACCACAAGTTCGAGTTCAACCCGGGCCACCACTTCCTGTACGACCCCAACGAGCGCCGCGTCGACGAGTTCAACCTCAACTCGAACGTCTCGGACAAGAGCTGGATGCGCCAGTGGCTCAGTTGGAAGCTCTTCGAGGAGGCCGGCTTCCCGACCCATGAAGTGTTCATGATGCGGGTCCAGCAGAACAACACCTTCTACGCCGTCAACACCTGGATCGAGCAGCCCGACTGGCGGATGCTCGATCGGCTGGGCCTCAACACC
This sequence comes from Phycisphaerae bacterium, assembly GCA_041687295.1. Classification (GTDB taxonomy): domain Bacteria; phylum Planctomycetota; class Phycisphaerae; order SM23-33; family FEN-1343; genus JAWLCG01. Next base: position 7,029 of record JAWLCG010000172.1, read on the forward strand.
GACGCCGCCCTGTTCAAGGTCGTCGGCAACGGCAACGGCCTGCAGGCCAGCCTCGTCGCCAGCAAGAGCGGCATCGAGCAGAAGTACGGCGACGAAACCGACTGGAACCGCCTCTACACCCTCGCCAGCAGCGCCACGGCCTGGGGCGGCACCGGGGAGCGGTTCTACTACGACAACGTCAACCTGCCCTCGCTGATCAACTACATGGCCGTCAAGGGCCTGATCAACGACACCGACCACGGCCACAAGAACTTCTTCCCCTACCTCGACAAGGCCACCATGGAGTGGCAGCTGCTGCCGTGGGACCACGACCTCACCTGGGGCCGGACCCAGTCCGGCGGCGTGTTCAACGACAACCTCTTCCCACTGGGCGACCCGGTGACCCCGTGGAACACCGTTATCGCCGGCGTGCAGAACCACGGCCACACCGAACTGATGTCGATGTTCATGCGGCGGATGCGGACGCTGCTGGACGACTACTTCTACGACACGACCTGGCTGGACGCGAAGATCGCCGAATTCAAGGCGACGGCCGCCGCCGACATCCAGCTCGACTACGACCGCTGGGGCACCTGGGACAACGACCCCAACTGGGACCTCGACAACGAGATCAGCCGCATCCGCGACCAGTTCGTCGTCCAGCGGCGCGAGTACCTCAACACCTACACGCACTCCCAGAAGGGCCTGGTGTTGCCCGGCTCGCAGCCGACCAGCCCCAGCCTGGTCATCGACTCGCTGGAGTTCAACCCCGCCAGCGGCAACCAGGACCAGGAGTGGATCCGCATCCGCAACCCCAACGGCTATGCAGTGGACATCTCCAACTACCGCCTGACCGGCGGGGTGAGCTTCACCTTCGCCTCGGGCACGGTGATCCCGGCCAACGACTCGGTCTACGTCTCGCCGGACGTGGCGGCCTTCCGTTCGCGGACCGTCAGTCCGCGAGGCGGGCAGAGCAACTTCGTCGTCGGGCCTTACAGCGGACACCTGTCCAACTGGGGCGAGACGCTCCATCTGCTCGACGCCAGCGGCGCGATGGTCGACGACCATACCTACGCCGGCGCCCCCAGCACCGTCCAGGAGAGCCTCCGCATCACCGAGTTGCTTTACAACCCGGCCCCTGGCGGAATCTACGACAAGGACGAGTACGAGTTTGTCGAGCTGACCAACGTCGGCATCAGCACGCTGGACCTGAGCGGCGTGGCCTTTACGGACGGCATCGCCTTCACCTTCCCCGCCGGCGTGACGCTGGCGCCGGGCGAGCGGGCCGTGCTGGTGACCAACGAGGCCGCCTTCCAGAGCCGCTACGGCACCGGGCCGCGGATCCTGGGCACCTACACCGGCAAGCTCTCCAACAGCGGCGAGAACCTCAAGCTCGAAGACGCCTCCAACTCGACCGTGCTGGACTTCAGCTACAAGGACGGCTGGTACCCGATGACCGACGGCGACGGCTGGTCGCTGGTCATCGTCGACCCGCTGGCCAGCCACGACACCTGGGGTGACAAGGCCCAGTGGCGGCCCAGCAATGCCCCCGGCGGCACGCCCGGCACCGATGAGGCCATCCTCATCCAGCCCGGCGTCGTGGTGATCAATGAGCTGATGACCCACCCCGAGGAGGAGATCGGCGACTGGATCGAGCTGCACAACCCCACCACCACCGCCATCGACATCGGCGGCTGGTACCTCAGCGACTCCGCCAGCAACCTGACGAAGTACCGCATCCCGGACGGGACGTCCATCCCCGCCGGCGGCTACGCGGTCTTCACGCAGGCCGACCACTTCGGCTCGGCCGCCGCCAACACGCCGTTCGGCCTCAGCGAGGACGGCGAGACCGTCTACCTGACGGCCGCCACGAATGGCGTGATGGGAGGCTTCCAGATCCACGAGTCCTTCGGGGCCCTGTGGAACGGCGTGACCGTGGGCCGGTACGTCAATGCCGACGGGGACATCGAGTTCGTCGCCCTGCAGGCCCCCACGCCCGGCGCCGCCAACACCCCCGGACGCATCGGCCCGGTGGTCATCAGCGAAATCATGTACTACCCGGCCGCCGGCGTGGAGTACCTGGAGATCCGCAACACGACCGGCTCGGCCATTCCGTTGTTCGACCCGGCCATGCCGAGCAACACCTGGCGGTTCGGCGAGGGCATCGACTTCAGCTTCCCGGCCGGGCAGGTCCTGCCGGCGGGCGGGCTGGCGATGATCGTGCCGATCGACCCGGCCACCTTCCGGGCGCAGTACGGCATCCCGACGTCGGTGCAGATCTTCGGCCCCTACACCGGTGCCCTGAGCAACGGCGGCGAGCGTCTGACGCTGGAGGCCACGAACACTCCCGACACGATCACGGGCAGCTTCGGCTGGGTCGTGATCGACAGCGTGGAATACGGCGACATGGCCCCCTGGCCGACCAGCCCCGACGGCTTCGGGCCCTCGCTGGTCCGCCGCGAGTTGCGGAACTACAGCGACGAGTCGACGAACTGGCAGGCGTCGATCCCCGGCGGCACGCCCGGCGTGGTGGACGGCGTCGACACGATTGCCCCCCGCGTGGCCGGCCACCTCGTGGCCGCCACCGGCACGACCGCGTGGCTGTACTTCAGCGAGGACGTGGGCGCGAGCCTCAACAAAGCCGATCTGCAGGTGGTCAATACGACCACCGGCTCGCCGGTCAACCTCGCCGCCGCCTCGCTGACCTACAACCCGCAGTCGTGGATCGCCCGGTGGAACCTTAACGGTATTCTGCAGCCTGGGCATGAGTACCAGGTGACGCTCCCAGCCGGGGCCGTGACCGACGTGGCTGGCCTGGCCCTGGCGGTGCCCTACAGCTTCACCATCGAGGTCGACGGCGGCACGCCGCAACTGCCCGGCGACGCCAACGGCGACGGCCAGATTGACGACCGCGACCTCAATGTCGTGCTGAGCAACTGGGGCGACCTGGGCGGCTGGGACCAGGGCGACTTCAACGGCGACGGCCTGATCGACGACCGCGACCTGAACATCCTGTTGGGCCACTGGGGCGATCTCGCCGCTCAGGCCCAGCCCGCGCCGGAAGAGGCCGTCCTGTCGGCCCCGGCCGGTG
>JAWLCG010000173.1:0-10086 GCA_041687295.1 Phycisphaerae bacterium
CTTCGGCCCGGCGCCCTGGGGGCGGGGCCCGATGCGCCCCGGGCCGCCCAGCTGATCATTCGACTGGGCAACGTCGTGCGGGGCCGGGACGCCTGCCGCGAGGCCGTCGACCGGCTGGTCCGCCGCTGCCGGCAGGGCCCGGCCGACGAGGAGTTCGCCGACCCGGCCGAGACGCACCTGCGCCGCCAGGGCCCCGACGCCATCGCCGAGGCGGGCGGGCTGCTGGAGGCCCTGGCCGAGGCGACCGCGCACGTGGCGGCCGGCGAGGGCCTGGCCGAGCAGGCCCGGCGGTGCCTGGCGCTGCTGGATCGGCTGGAGCTGCCGGCGGCCGCCCTGGGCGGGGCCGAGCCGGCGGCCATCGCGGCCAACCTGCGGGCCCTGACGGCCATCGAGGGGTTGCTGGCACAGCTGGCCGAGGAGGCCCTGGGCTTCCTGGCCGAGCGGAAGCTCGCGCCCGACGCGTGGGTCCGCGCCCTGGCGACGCTGCTGGCCCAGACGCCGGCGGGGCCCGCCCGGGCCGGCGGGGCCCTGGCCCTGCGCAGCGCCCTGGACGCCCGGCCCCTGCGGGCGCGGCACGTGTGGGTGGCGGGGCTCAACGAGGGCGTCTTCCCAACCCGGCCGGCCGACGGGGCCCTGCTGGCCGAGGGCGAGCGGCGCCATTGGAGCCGTCGCGGCCTGCCGCTGGACGGGCGCGAGGACCTGGCCGCCCGCGAGATGCTGCTGTTCTACCTCACCCTCACCCGCGCCGACGAGACGGTCACGCTGAGCTGGCAGTACAGTGACTCGGCCGGCAAGGTCCTCGAGCGGAGCAGCTTCATCGACACGCTGCTGGCGGCCTGTCCGGCGCTGGCCGAGGCCGTCGAGCTCTGGCCGGCCGAGCTGTGCCCCCCGCCCGAGCGGACGCTCAGCCGGCGCGAGCTGCTCAACGCCGCCCTGGCCGGCGCCGCCAGACCCGGAGCGGCCGGGCCGGAGCTGACGGCCTGGCGCGTCGCGCGGCGGCGCTACGGGGCGGCCCTGGCCGAGCGGGCCGGCGCGATCTGGGCCGCCCATCGCCGCTGGACGGTCGGCCCGGCCGACGCCTTCGACGGGGCCCTGGACGAGCAGAGCCTGCTGGCCGAGCTGGCCCGCTGCGTCCCGGCCAGGGTGGTCTTCTCGGCCAGTCAGCTCAACACCTTCGGCGCCTGCCCGTGGCGCTACTTCGCCGAGCGGTGGCTTCGGCTGGCACCCCTGGCCGAGCCGGGCGAGCAGCTCGTGCCGCGCTCCCGCGGCCTGCTGGTCCACGCGGTGCTGCGCCGGCTGATGGGGCGGCTCGCCGAGCGGGGCCAAGCCGACCTGGCCCGCCTGGACGTCGCCGAGATGGACCAGGCCCTCGACGCCGCCCTGGCCGCCGAGGCCGACCGCGCCGAGGCCTTCGGCGTGCCCTACCCCGCCCTGTGGCAGGCCGAGCTGCGGCGGGTCCGCGAGTCGGTGCGGGCGTACCTGCTGGACACGGCCCGGCTGGACGTGGCCGGCCAGCGCGTCGCCCACATGGAGCTGGGCTTCGGCCTGGAGAGCGGGCCCCACACCGACCCGGCCAGCAGCCGCGATCCGCTGGTGCTCTCGGGCCCGGCCGGCGAGGTGAGGCTGCGGGGCAAAATCGACCGCGTGGACCTCGTCGAGGCCGACGGCGAGCGGGGGCTGTTCGTCGTGGACTACAAGACTGGCTCGGTGCCCAGCCTCAAGACCGACCTGCAGTTGCCGCTCTACATCCTGGCGGCCGAGCGGATGCTGGGCCAGGCGAGCCTGGGCGGGGCGTTCCACCGCGTCGACGCACGGAAGCTCGAAACGGGCACGCTGGCGAGCTTCGAGCCCAAGGGCGACTTCGCCGCGCGGATGGCCGAGGCCGTCGAGCGCCTGCACGAGATCGTCGCCGCCATCGCGGCCGGGCGGTTCGCCGCTAACGCCCAGCCGGGCAACCACCACCGCCACTGCCCCCTGCGGCTGGTGTGCGGCTACAGCCCGTCGCGGGCGTACATCAAGGGTCTGGCCGAGGCCGAGGAGGACGACGATGACTGACGCCGCCGCCCCCCCGCGCCCCGCGCCGCTGCCGCTGACCGACGCCCAGCGGGCCTCGATCGAGCGGACCGACCTGAGCATGGCCGTCACCAGCGGCGCCGGCTGCGGCAAGACCTTCGTGCTGGCCCGGCGGTACCTGCAGGTGCTCGAGGACCTCGCCCTGCCCGAGGCCGTCAGCCGTGTGGCGGCCGTGACGTTCACCGAAAAGGCCGCCATCGAGATGCGGCAGCGCATCGCCGCCCTGATCCGCCAGCAGCTGCCCGGCGAGGCCGACCCGCACCGCCAGCTGCTGCTGGGCGAGTGGCTCGACCGGCTCGGCGGGGCGCGGATCAGCACGATCCACGGCTTCTGCAGCCATCTGCTGCGGGCCTATGCCATCGAGGCGGGGGTGGACCCGGCCTTTGCGGTGCTGGCCGACGAGTTCCAGACCCGCGCCCTGACGCACGAGGCCTGCTCGACGGCCCTGCTGGCGGCGCTGGCCGGCGAGGCGCCCGCGGCGGCCGAGCTGGTCGAGCACTTCAGCCACGACCAGCTGCTGGCGATGCTGGCCACGCTGGTGGCCGAGCGGTGGCGGTGGCAGTCGGTCGACTACGCCGCCCCAGCCGACACGCTGGCCCGCTGGGAGCTCACCCGCCAGCAGGTGTGCCAGCAGGCCTGGGCCGCCCTGGACGCCGACGCCCTGCGGGCGGAGATGGACTGGCTCGGCGCCCTGGCCTGCGACAACCCCGAGGACAAGCTCGCCGTGCACCTGCGCGAGCAGCTGGCCCTGGCCGCCCAGATCCTGGCCGGGCCGGAGCACTGGAACGAGGTGCTCTTCGCCGCCCTGAAGCCCAAGGCCGGCGGCATCGGCTCGGCCAAGGCCTGGGACGCCGACGTCAAGGAGATCCGCCATCGCTGCAAGGCCCTGCTGGAGGCCCTGGAGGGCCTGGGCCAGCTGGCCGGGCCGATCAACGAGGCCGACGCGCTGGCCGCCGAGCTGCTGGCGACGCTGACCGCCCTGGCCGCCGACGCCTGCGGGCGGTTCGCCCAGGCCAAGCGCCGCGCCGGCGTGCTGGACTTCACCGACCTGCAGCTGCTCAGCCGCGACCTGCTGCGCGACAACCCCACCGTCCGCCAGGCCGTCGCGGCCGACATCCACCAGCTGCTCATCGACGAGTTCCAGGACACCGACGCCCTGCAGCGCGAGCTGCTCTGGCTGGCGGCCGGCTGCCAGACGCTCCAGCCGCCCGAGGGAAAGATCTTCTTCGTCGGCGACGCCAAGCAGAGCATCTACCGCTTCCGTGGGGCCGAGGTGGAGGTCTTCCAGGCCGCCCGCGCCGCCCTGAGCCAGGCGGGCCGGCAGAACCTCGACCGCAACTTCCGCACCCACGACGGCGGCGTGACACTCACGAACGTCCTGTTCGGCCCGCTGATGGGCGAGGCCTACGAGCCGCTGGTGGCCCACCGCCGCACGCGTCCGCCCGAGCCGGCGGCCGAGCTGCTGCTGGCCGAGTGCGACGCCAAGGCCCGCCGGCCCGCCCAGATGCGGGCCGAGGCCCGCGCCGTCGCCGAGCGGATCGCCCGCATGGTCGCCGCCGAGGAGCGCCGCGTGTGGGACGAGGCCCGCCAGGACTGGCGGCCCGTCCGCCCCCGCGACATCGCCATCCTGCTGCCGCAGATGCAGAACACCGCCCCGCTGGAGGAGGCCCTGCAGGATGCCGGCGTGGACTACTACGTCGTCAGCGGCGCGGGGCTCTATCGCCAGCAGGAGGTCTACGACCTGCTCAACGCCCTCCGCGCGATCGACAACCCGCTGGACGACGTGGCGCTGGCGGGCTTCCTTCGCGGCGGCATGGTGGGGCTCGACGACCACGCCCTGCTGCACCTGGCGCTGGCGGCCGAGCCGCCCTATCGGCCCCGCCTACGCGACCTGGCCGTGCTGGAACGGCTCACCGAGCCGGTCCGTAAGCGGCTGGTGCGAGCGGCCGGGCTGCTCGAGACGCTCTCGGCGTACAAGGACGCGGCCCCCATCGACGCGCTGATCGAACGGCTGCTGGCCGAGACGGGCTACGAGGCCGTCCTGCTGGGCCAGCCCCACGGCCAGCGGCGGTGCGGCAACCTCCAGCGGGTGCTCGCGCAGGCGCGGGCCGCCCAGTCGGCCGGCGCGACGCTGGGGGCGTTCACCGCGTACATCTCGCAGCTGGCCATCGAGCAGGTCCGCGCCGAGCAGGCCAGCCTCGAGGCCGAGGCCGGCGACGTCGTCCGCATCATGACCGTCCACAAGGCCAAGGGCCTGGAGTTCCCCGTCGTCGTCCTGGCCGACCTGGGCCACCAGGGCCGGGGCGGCTCGGGCACGCTGGACGTCCGCGGGCCCTGCGGCCTGACGCTGCGCCTGGCCACGAGCGACGACGTGACGCCCCAGAGCGCCCGCCTGGCCAAGTGGTTCGACGCCCAGGCCGACCTCGCCGAGGACCTGCGGGCCTTCTACGTGGCCGTCACCCGCCACCGCGATTACCTCGTCCTGGCCGGGGCCGTCAAGGGCAGCCTCGCCGACGGGGCCGAGCTGGGCGCCAAGAACACCCACCTCCGCCGCCTCGACGAGGCCCTGGGCCTGGGCGGACGCCTGCCGGCCGAGCGGATCAGCCTCGACGGCGAGCTGGAGCTGGCGGTCAACGTCGTGACGCCCCAGCGGGCCCGGCGGAACGAGCAGCCCTCGGTGCTGGCGGGCCTGCTGGCCGAGGTCGACGGCCCCGAGGCCCTCGCCCAGCGACTCGCCGAGCCGGTCGACTTCGCCGACGAGGCCGAGCTGCCCTGGCTGGGCCCCGTCCGCACCGACGGCCTGGAACGCCTGCCCCCGACGGCCCTGGCCGAGCTGGAGTTCTGCCCCGCCTGCTTCCACTGGCACTACGAGCTCCGCGTCCCCACGGGCCTGCTCCGCCGGGCGACCCGGACCGCCGACTGCGGTGCGGAATCGGACGCGTCGGACGCAGACGATCCGGGCTCGGGCAGCGCGGATTGGGGGGGGGCGATCGCCTTCTCCAAGCCCACGGATGACAATCCGTGGGGGTCTCGTTCGGGCGGTACTCCTGAGGATCAACGCTCCCCGGGTTCCGTCGCCACCCCCGTCGTCCTGGACCCGACCCAGGCCGGCACCGTATTCCACCGCTGCCTGGAGCTGCTGGACTTCTCCGCCGACGCCACCCCCTCGCCGGCCGCCCTGGTCCGCCAGGCGATGGAAGAGCAGGCCCTCGACGCCGACCCCGCCCCGCTGGCGGCCGAGCTGTCGGCCATGCTGGCCGGCCTGCGGGGCCATCCGCTCTGGGCGACGCTGACCGCCGCCCGCCAGACGCTCCGCGAGCTGGAGTTCGTCACCCGCGTCGGTCGGCTGGAGCTCAACGGCGTGATCGACCTGCTGGTCCAGGACGCCGGGGGCACCTGGCACGTGGTGGACTACAAGAGCGACCGCGTCGGCCCCGAGGGCCCCGCCGCCCACGCCGGCCGATACGAGCTGCAGATGCTGCTCTACGTCGAGGCCGCCCGCCGCCACCTGGGCCCCGCGGCCGGGCCCATCGACGCGACGCTCTACTTCCTTCGGCCCGCCCAGGCCCACACCTTCACCGCCGAGAGCCTCTCCGCCGGCGCCGCCGCCGACCGCCTGGCCGACCTGGCCGAGAGCCTCGCCCACTGCCGCCGCACCAACACCTGGCCCGCCCGCCGCGACGCCGCCTGCGCCCACTGCCACTTCGCCGCCTTGTGCCGGTAGGGTACGTGGGTTCTCGCCGTAGCGCCAGCGCAGGCGAGGTTCCGCGTACCGCCGATGGCGACCCGCGCTTCGACCCGCACTCCACAGAGCCCCAGGCACGTCCGGGGTCTTCGGGCGCCTGCTCGTAAGTCTCGCCAACCGATGGACGCTCCAGGACGCACGCGCCGTATGGAGTGCGGCGGCCTTGACGCCGCTTTGGATCGCTGGCGCGACAACCAGCCAAAGCGGCGAATTCTTCGCCGCACTCCATACGGCCCGACCACCGCCCGCGTCTTCGACGCCTCTCTATCACTCTGCAAGCCTCTGTGCTTCTTCTCTGTGTCCTCTGCGTCTCTGTGGCCCATCCGAGCTGTTTCTGTTTCCCCGCCGGGCCTCGCTCCGCTCGACCCGCCCTACCGCGCGTCTTGACGAAACGGGCCCCATCGCGTATTGCTGGGGCTCTGGAAGTGACTGCAACCGCCACCGGAGGAGATCCCCGTGGACCTCAATGCCGCCAAAGTTCGTATCGCCGCCGACCTGCCCAACGCCGAGCCGTTGTGGGTCGACCTGGCCGCCCGCCTGCAGCTGACCGTCGCCGCCCACGACCCGGGCAACGCCGCCTGGAGCGGGGCCGACGCGGTGGTCGGCGTGGGCCTGGCCGCTTTGCCCGCCGAGGCCGCCGCCGCCCTGGCCGGCCAGACCCCCCGCAGCTTCGAGCAGCTCGAGGCCCTGCTGGGCCGGGCTGGGCGCACCTGCTGGCTGCTGGCCGACGCCCAGGCCGCCGGCTACTTCGCCCAGGCCCCGGCCGGTGCGGGCCGACTGGTGGTGGTCACGACCGCCCCGGCGCCGGCCGGCTGGTCGACGGCCTCGGTCGCCTGGCCCGACGGCCAGAGCCTCCCCGCCGCCTGCCGTACGCCCGCCACCCGCCTCTGGGTGCAGGTCACGCCGACCGACGCGCCCCAGGCCGCCGCGCCCGCCAAGCCCACCCCCCCGGCCGCTGACAAGGTCCGCGCGCTCGAGCTGGCCCCCGGCCTGCCCACGCTCGCCCCTCGCATGGCCCGGCTGGGCACGGAGACGGCCTTTGACGTGCTGGCCCAGGTCGTCGCCCTGCGGGCCCAGGGCAAGGACATCATCAGCTTCGGCCTGGGCGAGCCGGACTTCGATACCCCCGCCCACATCCGCGACACCGCCAAGGCCGCCCTGGACGACAACCAGACCCACTACGGCCCCAGCCAGGGCCTGCCCGCCCTGCGCCAAGCCATCGCCGACTACGTCAACCGCACCCGCGGCGTCAGCTACGTCACGCCCGACCACGTCGCCGTCGGGCCCGGCGCCAAGCCCATCATCTTCGACGCCGTCATGGCCCTGGTCGACGAGGGCGACGAGGTGCTCTACCCCTCCCCCGGCTACCCGATCTACGAGAGCGTCATCGACTGGGTCGGCGGCACCAGCGTGGCCGTGCCCCTGCTGGAGAGCAAGGACTGGTCGCTCGACGTGGCCGAGCTGGAGCACAAGATCACCCCCCGCACCCGCATGCTCGTGCTCAACAGCCCCCAGAACCCCACCGGCGGCACCGTGCCGCCGGCCGACCTCGACCGCATCGCCGCGCTGGCCGTCAGGCACAACTTCTGGGTCATCAGCGACGAGGTCTACTCCGAGATCACCTTCGGGGCCCCCTTCGCCAGCATCGCCAGCCGACCCGGCATGGCCGAGCGGACGATCATCATCGACGGCTTCAGCAAGACCTACGCCATGACCGGCTGGCGACTGGGCTACGGCGTGATGCACCCGGAGCTGGCCAAGCGCGTCGCCCGCATCGAGACCAACATCGACTCGTGCACCTGCACCTTCACCCAGCTGGCCGGCGCAGCCGCCCTGACCGGGCCGCAGGACGCCAGCCAGGAGATGGTCCGCCAGTTCGCCAAGCGGGCGACCTACATCGTCGAGCGGCTCAACGACATCGACGGCGTCACCTGCCGACCGGCCGGCGGGGCGTTCTACGTCTTCCCCAACGTCACCGGCGCCTGCAAGCGGCTGGGCCTCAAGACCGCCAACGAGCTGTGCGACAAGCTGCTCCGCGAGGCCGGCGTGGCCGTGCTGCCGCGCACCTGCTTCGGCCGGCGCCTGCCCGGCGAGGACCAGGAGTACATCCGCCTGTCCTACGCCACCAGCCTGGAAACCATCGCACAGGGCCTCGACCGCATGAAGGCGTACATCGAGAAGTAGCCGGTGGCCCGTGGCCAGGACCCAGGGGCCCGCATGCGGGCACGTGGGGACGGTAGGACCCGGTCGATAGGACCAAGGAGCAAGTCAGAGCCCGTCGGTGACGCGGAGGCGCGACCGACGGGCGTGGTTCAGAGCCCCAAAGGGCGTGGTTCGGAGCCCCGGAGGGGCGCCAGTGTTTAGCCGGGGGCGTGAGCCCCCGGAACAGGCGTCCCCCAATGCGCCGAGCCCCGAAGGGGCGGCAGTGCCGTACCGTGGCGCACTGCCGCCCCTTCGGGGCTCAGATTCTAACATACGCTGAAACGGGGGCTTACGCCCCCGGCTAAAGACTACCGCCCCTTCGGGGCTCCGATCCGGCGCCCCCCTTCGGGGCTCACCACATAATGGGGACCACTATTGCCCTCTCTGCGCCCGGGACTACATTCGGCCGCCCGTGATGGAGCCACAGGGCTTGTGTAGATACGACAGGATTGCGGCCCGCGGGCCTCTCGTGCGGACCGGGCGAGAGGGGTCCGGGGCCCTTGTTGACAGCCTGCCCTGGTGGTGGTAAGCTGCGAGTATCAATGGGGATCATAAGACCTTAACCAGGGAAGACTCGACCATGAACCGGCGATGCTCTTGGGCAGTGCTAACGGCGGTGCTGATGGTGCAGGGCCTCTGCGGAGCCGAGGTGCTGCCTGTGGATGGCCTGTGGTCCCTGCCCGATGACCTGGTGGTCGAGGCCGGGGCGGGCCGCACCACGCACGTCCGGCCCAGCCGGCCGGAGGAGCTGGGCCCCAACCCGTCGCAGTGGTGCTTCTACCCGCCCTTTGAGGCCGCGCCGCCCTCGCCCGCCCAGGATGCCCTGACGCTCACGCCGCAGGACCCTCTGACAATCGTCGTGCCGATGTTCGCCCACGGGTCCAGCCTCGGCGACTTCGCCACGCGCCTGCACCGCGAGGGCAACCGCCTGATCCTCAATGCCTACTTCGTCTGGAGCGGGGGCACGTCGGGAACCTTCTACGGCTCGCACGAGTACCTGCTGCCCATCGGCCCACTCGAGCCGGGCGACTACACGCTGGAGATCAACTACCTGCAGCTCTGGGTCCTCATCGGCCTGCACGAGGGCCCCGAGGACGCCGAGGGCTTCCTGGACGACCCGGAGGGCTTCATGGAGGCCCACTGGCCTGGCCGATCGTTCGATGACGGCCTGACGTTCGTCTCGATCTCCGACCCCGGGCTCACCCGGCAGACGCACGAGTTCACCGTCGTGCCCGAGCCGAACTCGCTGGCCCTGCTGAGCCTGGGCGGCCTGGCCCTGCGCCGCCGAAAGGCCCTGTAGCCAGTAGGTCGGGGATACTTCCCCGACACGTCCAACGGAGGTCCTCATGCGGATCGACCTGCACATCCACACGGCCGACTTCTCTGACGGGCAGGCGCCGGCCACGGCCATGCTCTCGGCCGCCGCCGAGCGGGGGCTCGACGCGTTGGTCATCACCGACCACGACTACCACCTCCGCCGCGAGGACCGCGACCGCCTGCAGGCCGCGGTGCCGGGCGTGCGGGTGTTCCGCGGCACGGAGCTGACGCTGGTGAGCCAGGCGGGCCCGCGCGACCATCTGCTGATCGTCAGCGATGCGGACGTGCCCTTCGCCCGCCTGCCGGCTGAGCGGATCGACGAGTTGGCCGACTGGGCCCGCCAGCACGAGGCCCTGACCGTCCTGGCCCATCCGTGGTTCTACCAGGAGGCCTTCAGCTTCGACTGGGCCCGCTTCACGCCCGACGCGATCGAGGTCGCTTCGATCAACGCCGACGCCAGCCGACGCGACGAGGCCCGGGCCCTGGCGGCCGAGCACGGCCTGAGGCTGGTGGCCACCAGCGACGCCCACCACGCCGAGGAGGTCGGCCTGTTCAGCGTCGAGCTGGACGCGCCGGCCCAGAGCGAAGCCCAACTCGCCCAGGCCATCCGCGCCGGAAGCTACCGCATCGGCGGCCATCGCCCCTCGCTGCAGGCCCGCATCGACCAGATCGCCCCGCTGGAGGCCCTCGCCCGCGACGTGCTGGCCCGGGGCGGGGGCGTGGAGGAGTACCTCGCCGCCGGCGGCCAG
>JAWLCG010000174.1:0-10066 GCA_041687295.1 Phycisphaerae bacterium
CCGCCCCCCGCCCCCGCCCCGCCCCCCCCCCCCCCCCCCCCCCCCCCCACGCCGAGAGCATCACGTCGAGCACCCGCCCGTCGCGTGCGAGCAGCTGGGCCTCGTACTGGTCAGGCACGTCGGCGCCCTCGAGGCGCTGGCTGTAGCGGGGCAGGACCAAGTCGCGGCCCAGGGGTGTCTGGGGCAGGATCTCCTGCAGGGGCAGGCGCGTCAGCTCGGCCTCGCTGTAGCCGAGCATCTGCTGGATGGCCGGGTTACCGTAGACGACCACGTGGTCGTGGCACAGGGCGATGCCGTCGATGGCGTGGGTGACCAGGGTGCGGTACTTCTGTTCGGACTCAATGAGGGCGTCCTCGGCCTTGGCCCGCCGCCGCTCGGCGCGGAGGCCCTGGTGGACGATCGCCGCCGCCAGGGCGCTCATCACCACCAGCATCGCCATCAGCACCCCGCCGAGGCGATGGGCCATCTCGGCGGTCTGGGCCTTGATGTCCCGCATGTACACCCCGGTGCCGATGACCCAGCCCCAGGGCCGAAACAGCCGAACGTAGGAGACCTTCTCGGCCATCTCGGTCGGCTCGTCCTGCCACTGCCAGGTGTACTCGATGAACCCGCCGTCGGCGTCCTGGCCGGCCACCTTCGAGATCCGCCCGACCACGGCGGCCCCCTCGGCGTCCATGGCCTCGGCGAGGTTTCGGCCCTCCAGGTAGGGCATGTAGGGGTGCATCACCACGTCGCCATCGAGCTCCTGCACCCAGAAGTAGTTACGCTCCTGGGCCCCGTAGCGCAGCTCCCGCAGCGCGTCCAGGGCCTTCCGCTGGGCGGCGGGGCGGTCCAACTCGCCACTGGCCTCCAGGCGGTGGTAGTAGTCCAGCAAATGCCAGCCCGACTGGGTCAGGTTGCGGACGTGGCCCATCTCGTGATGGAGGATCGTCTGGTGGAAGGCCGGCAGGATCAGCCCGAAGGCCGCCGCCGCAAAAAACAGCACGCTGACCACCGTCGGCAGGGCCACGCGCAAGGCCGGTTTGTACCACGTTCGCTTCATGCAGGGCCCGCAATGCCATTCCGTCGGCCCGCGGACGGCCAAGCCGCCCGAATCGGGCCGGTACGGTATTCTACGATCCCGCCGGCCTGGGGTTGCTCCGCCGCACCGGCCGACGTCGAAAACAGGGCCACGGCGGGCCCCGGCGATAGACCTTCATTCGTTCCGACGGTAGTAGAGAGGGCCTTGCCCCGCAGGTCAAGCTTGAAAGCGGGCCGGGCAAGGGCTTACACTTACCGTTCCCCTCAGTGGTTGACAGGACCGGCGAGACGCCCTCAGCAGGAGAGACCATGGCCAGCGGCGTAATGGACAACTACCAGACGCTCTTCGACCGCGCCGAGCAGGCGCTGGCCGAGAGGCACTACGCAGACAAGATCCGCATCCAGGTCGGCTCGGCGACCTGCGAGGACGCGGCCGGCGCCCGCGACGTCTACGACGAGTTCCGCAAGCACATCGAGGCCTCGGGCCGAACGGACATCGCCCTGCGCTCGACGGGCTGTACCGGCCGGTGCAGCCGAGAGCCCATCGTCGGCGTCCTGCTGCCGGGTCAGCCGGCGATCAAGTACGAGCAGGTCGACCGCGACAAGGTCCACCGCATCTTCACCGAGCACGTCCAGGCCGGCACGCCCGTCTACGAGCACATCCTGGACAACAAGGCCGAGACCCTCCAGCGGCACGACTTCCTGTTCTGCGCGGGCCTGCGCTGCGGGCCCAAGCGCGGGCTGGACTACCGCAAGCTCTTCGAGGACAAGCTCCGCGCCGCCGGCGTCAGCGAGCGCCACGCCCGGGTCCTGCCGGCGAACTGTTTCGGCCTGTGCGGCCTGGGGGAGGTGGGCAAGGGCGCCCACATCCTCGTCCGCCCGGGCCGGCTGATCTACCGCGTGCGGACCGAGGACGACCTCGACCGGATCATCGCCGAGCACGTCGAGCAGGGCCGAATCGTCCACGACCTGCTGGTCACCGACTCGACCATCAGCCAGCGGTTCTTCGAGATCTACGGCGACATCGGTTTCTTCCACCGCCAGACCCGCATCGCGTTGCGCAACAGCGGCATCATCGACCCCGAGAGTCTCGACGAGTATCTGCACTACGAGGGCTTTCGGCCCCTGGCGGAGGTGCTCGACCGCGGCGACGCGCAGTGGATCATCGATCAGGTGACTGCCAGCAATCTCCGCGGCCGCGGCGGCGGGGGCTACCCCACGGGCCTCAAGTGGGCCAATGCCGCCTCCCAGACCGACCCCGTCAAGTACATCATCTGCAACGCCGACGAGGGCGACCCCGGCGCGTTCATGGACCGCAGCATGCTCGAGGGCGACCCCTTCAGCATCCTGGAGGGCATGATCATCGGCGCCTTCGCCATCGGGGCGACCCAGGGCTTCCTGTACATCCGGGCGGAGTACCCCCTGGCCATCCGCCGCATCGAGCAGGCCATCGAGCAGGCCCGCGCGGCCAATCTTCTGGGCGAGAGCATCCTGGGCTCGGGCTTCTCGTTCGACCTGGAGGTCCGCCTCGGTGCCGGCGCGTTCGTCTGCGGCGAGGAGACGGCCCTGATCCACTCGATCGAGGGCGAGCGGGGCCAGCCCCGCATCCGCCCGCCGTACCCCAGCGTCAGCGGCCTGTGGGGCAAGCCCACCGTCATCAACAACGTCGAGACCTGGGCGAACATCCCGGTCGTGCTAGGCTACGGCCCCGACTGGTTCCGCCAGATCGGCACAGCCAAGAGCGGCGGCACGAAGGTCTTCGCCCTGGCCGGCAAGGTCGAGCACACCGGCCTGGTCGAGGTGCCCATGGGCGCGACGCTGCGGGAGGTCGTCTTCGACATCGGCGGCGGCGTGCCGGGGGGCAAGCAGCTCAAGGCCGTCCAGACCGGCGGCCCGGCCGGCGGGGTCATCCCCGCCGACATGATCGACCTGGAGGTCGACTTCGACACCCTCGCGCAGGTCGGCTCGATCATGGGCTCGGGCGGCATGATCGTGATGGACGAGGACGACTGCATGGTCGACATCGCCAAGTTCTACCTCACCTTCAGCCAGGACGAGAGCTGCGGCAAGTGCACGCCCTGCCGCGAGGGCACCACGCGGATGCTCGAGATCTTCGACCGCATCACCACCGGGCGGGGCGTGCCGGCCGACATCGACAAGCTCGAGCGCCTCGCCAGCCTCATCCGCAAGAGCTCGCTGTGCGGGCTGGGACGCGCCGCCCCCAACCCCATCCTCAGCACCCTGCGCCACTTCCGCCAGGAGTACGAGGCCCACGTCGTCGACAAGAGCTGCCCCGCCCGCAAGTGCACCGCCCTGATCCGCTACGAGATCAGCCCGGAAAAGTGCGTGGGCTGCTCGGCCTGTGCCCGCAACTGCCCCGTCACCTGCATCGACGGCAAGCCTCGCCAGACCTACGTCATCGACCAGTCCCGCTGCATCAAGTGTGGCCGGTGCTTCGAGGTCTGCCGCTTCGACGCCGTCAACCGCCTCTAACTCGGCTAACGCCGGCCCCCGGGAACCTACATATGAGCGACACGAAGACCAAGACCATCACACTGACCATCGACGGCCAGCGCATCAGCGTGCCTGAGGGCACCACCGTCATGGACGCCGCCGAGCGGATCGGCGTCCAGATCCCCCGGCTGTGCTACCACCCGGACCTGAGCCTCGCCGGCTCCTGCCGGGTCTGCATCGTCGAGGTCAAGGACATGAACCAGTACATGGCCAGCTGCTCGGTGCCCGTCTGGGAGGACATGGAGGTGCAGACCAACAGCCCGCAGATCCGCCAGGCCCGCCGCGACATCGTCGAGCTGCTGCTGGACAACCACCCCATGGACTGCCAGACCTGCGAGCGCGACGGCCATTGCGAGCTGCAGAACCTCGCCTACTGGATGGGCGTCCGCGAGCGGCTCTTCGAGGGCGAGCGCAAGCAGTTCGAGTTCGAGGCCTCCAGCCGATCGGTCATCCGCGACTCGAACAAGTGCGTCCTGTGCGGGCGCTGCGTCCGCGTCTGTGCCGAGGTCCAGGGCGTGTTCAACCTCAGCCAGCAGGGCCGGGGGTTCACCACCGTCGTCACGCCCGCCCATGGCCGGAAGATGGACAACTCCGTCTGCATCCAGTGCGGCCAGTGCATCAACGTCTGCCCGACGGCGGCCTTTCTGGAGCAGGACAGCACCGAGAAGGTCTGGGCCGCCCTGGCCGACCCCGAGCTGCACGTAGTCGTGCAGACCGCCCCAGCCATTCGCGCGACCATCGGCGAGGGCTTCCTCATGCCCCCCGGCACGCCCGAGACGGGCAAGCTGGTGACCGCCCTGCGGAGGCTGGGCTTTGACGGCGTGTTCAACACCAACTTCGGCGCCGACCTGACGATCGTCGAGGAGGCCCACGAGCTGCTCGGGCGCGTCCAGGCCGGCGGGCCGTTGCCGATCCTCACCAGCTGCTCGCCGGGGTGGATCAACTTCATGGAGAAGTTCTACCCCTCGCTGATCCCCAACGCCTCCAGCTGCCGCAGCCCCATGAGCATGCTCTCGGTGCTGCTGAAGACCTACTATGCCCAGAAGGCGGGCATCGACCCGCGGAAGATCTTCGTCGTCTCCGTGATGCCCTGCGTGGCCAAGAAGTTCGAGGCCGGCCGGCCCGAGCACGCCTCCGACGACGGCGTGCCCTACACCGACGCCGTGCTGACCACCCGCGAGCTGATCTGGATGATCAAGGCCTACGGCATCGACTTCGCCAGCCTGCCCGACGACACCTACGACTCGCCGCTGGGCCTCTCGACCGGCGCCGGCGACATCTTCGGCACCACCGGCGGCGTGATGGAGGCGACCCTCCGTACCGCCACCGAGTGGGTCACCGGCCAGCGGGTCGACCGCATCGAGTTCACCGAGGTCCGCGCCGTCGAGGGCCTGCGCGAGACGCAGATCAAGCTCGGCGACAAGACCCTCAACATCGCCGTCGCCAATGGCCTGGAGAACGCCAAGACCGTCCTGGACCAGATCGTCGCCGGCACCAAGCAGTTCCACGCCGTCGAGATCATGGCCTGCCCCGGAGGGTGCATCGGCGGCGGCGGCCAGCCCTACCCGCCGCCCAACATGAAGGTGCTCGACCCCGAGCTGCTGGCCCTGCGAGCCAAGGCCCTCTACGCCATCGACCGCGGCAACCAGATCCGCCGCTCGCACGAGAACCCCTCCGTCCAGGCCCTCTACCGCGACTTTCTGGGCGAGCCGGGCAGTGAGAAGGCCCACGAGCTGCTGCACACGACCTATCGGCCCCGCAAACCCCGAGGCATCCGATGATTGAGCACAACCCCGACCGTACGACCGACAACTGGCCCGAGATCCGCGCCGCCAGCGCCGCCGCCCTGCCCGAAGACATCGTCGCCTTCATCGAGAAGGTCCGCCAGGGCCCGCACCCCGAGAGCCAGCTCATCGGCGTGCTGCACCGCGTGCAGGCGCACTTCGGCTACCTCGCCGAGGAGCAGCTCGACGCCGTCGCCCAGCTGCTGCAGGTGCCCACAGCCAAGGTCACCGGCGTGGCGACGTTCTACCACTTCTTCCGCCTCGAGGCCCGCGGGCGGTTCGGGATCAGCGTCTGCATGGGCACCGCCTGCTACGTCAAGGGCGCCGACAGGATCGCCGCCAGGCTCCGCGAGGAGCTCGGCATCGAGTTGGGCCAGACCACCACCGACGGGCTGTTCAGCCTCGAGCAGACCCGCTGCCTGGGCACCTGCGGCCTGGCGCCGGTCGTCATGATCAACGACCGCATCCACGGCCAGGTCAAGCCCGACGACGTGCCCGCACTGCTCCGCCGCTGCCAGGAGCTCGCCGGCAAGGACCGCGCCGACCAGCCCCGCAAGTAGGCTTGAGGCGCGAGGGGCACCGGCGTACCCTGTGGGGCGTACGCTGCGCCGGGGCGCCTTCGGCCAAGCCCACGGATGCAATCCGTGGGGGTCTCGGTCGGGCTTTGCCTGAAAGGTCAACGCACCCATCCCTGAGAGGACCCGCCATGTGGAACAGCTACACTGAAAGCGCCGCCGCCCGTCAGGCCCGCGAGAGCGCCCGGCAGGCGCGGGACGTCTCCCGCGAGGCCGCCATCGCCTCACGCCTGATCGAGGACCGCATCGACCGGCTGAGCCTGATCTGCCGGGCGATGTGGGAGTTCCTGCAGGAGCGGACCGACCTGACCGAGGAGCAGCTGATGGCCAAGGTCCAGGAGATCGACCTGCGCGACGGGGCCGCCGACGGCAAGCTCGACGCCAAGCCCACCGCCTGCCCCGCCTGCGCCCGCCCCCTGAGCCGCCGGCACATCCGCTGCCTCTACTGCGGCGCCGAGGTCCAGGGCAACAGCGCGTTCGATACGCTGTAGTCCCCGTCGTAGGCCGGGTCGAGCGCCAGCGAGGCCCGGCGGCGGGGGGGCTACGCCGGGGGCCCCACCGAGACCCCCACGGATTGCGCGACTCGCGATGCTCGCCGCTCCATCCGTGGGCTTGGAGAAAGACCGGCGCCACCGCAGGGCGGCGCCGCTCCTTGCTTCCCGATCCCTGCTCCCTGGTCCCTGGTCCTGTCACGTCAGTGCGGGGCTCCCGGCTTCGACGTTGCGGGAGCCCGGGTCCTGGCCACCGGCCACTGGTCCGCCCTTGCCCCTCCCGCCCTCGCCGGGTACCCTGGGCGCCCTTCACCGTGACCCGCAAAGGAGCACCCATGGCCCCGATTCGCAAGATCGTGCTGATCATGACCGATACGCAGCGGGCGGACATGCTGGGCTGCTACGGCAACCCGGCCATGCAGACGCCCGCGCTGGACCGCCTGGCCAGCCAGGGCATCCGCTTCGACCGGGCCTACACCTGCCAGCCCGTCTGCGGGCCGGCGCGGTCGGCGCTGTTCACCGGCACCTTCCCGCACACCAACGGCTCGTGGGGTAATTCGATGCCCCTGGGCGACAACGTCAAGACCCTCGGCCAGCGCCTGCGCGACAAGGGCGTCCACACCGCCTACGTCGGCAAGTGGCACCTCGACGGGGGCGACTACTTCGGCCTGGGCCAGTGCCCCGACGGCTGGGACGCCGACTACTGGTACGACATGCGAAACTACCTCGAGGAGCTCACCCCCGAGCAGCGCCAATGGTCGCGCCGGGTCAAGAGCAACCGCGAGGGCGTCGATCGTGAGTTCACCTTCGGCCATCGCTGCTCCAACCGGGCGATCGACTTCCTCGCCAAGCACGGCCAGGAGAGCTTCTGCCTGGTCGTCAGCTACGACGAGCCCCACGGGCCGTTCCTGTGCCCGCCCGAGTACCGCGCCATGTACGAGGGCCACGAGTGGCCCAAGGCCGCCAACCACTTCGACACGCTCGAGAGCAAGCCCGCCCACCAGCGGGCCTGGTCGGGCAAGCCCTTCAGCCAGGCCGACCGTGACGCCATGCGGATCGCCAACCCGGACTTCTTTGGCTGTAACAGCTTCGTCGACTCGGAGATTGGCCGCGTCGTCCAGGCCGTCGACCAGTTCGCGCCGGACACGCTGGTCATCTACACCAGCGACCACGGCGACGCCCTGGGCGCCCACGGCCTGCACAGCAAGGGCCCGGCCATGTACGACGAGATCGCCCGCGTCCCGTTCATCGTCCGCCTGCCCGACGGCGCCCACGCCGGCGAGACGTGCGACCACCCCGTCAGCCACATCGACGTGGTGCCCACCGTGCTGAACGCCCTGGGCCTGGAGAAGCCCAAGCTGCTGGAGGGCGCTAGCCTGCTGCCCACGCTGGCCGACCCAGCCACTCGCGTGAACGACGCGGTGTTCATGGAGTTCGGGCGCTACGAGATCGACCACGACGGCTTCGGCGGCTTCCAGCCGATCCGGGCGGTCTGCGACGGTCGGCATAAACTCGTGATCAACCTGCTGACCAGCGACGAGCTGTACGACCTCGCCGCCGACCCCCAGGAGATGGTCAACCTCATTGAATCGCCCGCGCACACCGCCATCCGCGACCGCCTGCACGACGCCATGCTGGACTGGATGAACCGCACGCGCGACCCGTTCCGCGGCTACTACTGGGAGCGCCGCCCCTGGCGCACCGACGCCCGGGCCGCCACCTGGGGCTACACCGGCATGACCCGCCAGCGCGAGGACGAGTACGAGCCCCGCCAGCTCGACTACGACACCGGCCTGGAGATGACCGAGGCCGTCCGCAAGAAGTAGGGCGGGCACGGCCCGCCGTCGACGGCGCCGGCGGTTCGAACGGCGAGCCGCCTTCTGGTTGGTTGGTTAACTGGTTGATGGGTTAATTGGTTAACTGGTTAATTGGTTGATTGGTTAATTGGTTGATGGGTTAACTCGTAAGGCGTCGGGCGCCGCCCAGGTGCTCCGTATATGGCCCCCGGCTTGCCGGGGGTCTTAGGGGAGGTAGGCATGGCTTTGCGAGCCCATGTGCAACGAGGCATGGTGCGGGCGGTGTGTCCGCAGTGCCGGCACGCGCAGATCGTGCCGGATTCGCAGGCGGGGCGGACGATCCGCTGCGGTCAGTGCGGCCAGCCCGTCGGCGTGCCTCGGCCTGTGCAGCGACTGGCCGACGCCGAGGCCCCCTGGGTGCGGTGGGCGACGCGAGCCGCCATCGTGGCTGTGTTCGTCGGGGCGGCCGGCGGGCTCTGGGCGGCCCGGCCGTTGCTGGTGTACATGGTCCTGGGCAACACGCGGCAGGTGTCCCCGGGCCCCATCGCCCGCTGGGCGCGGGGGCAGTTCGGCCCCGACTGGACCGACCGCGCCGGCCAGCGGTTCCTCATCGGCGGTGCCGCCGGGGCGATCCTCGGCGCCGGCTGGGTCTACCGCCATGGGCGCAGGGGCGACGTGTGAGCGAGCCTGTAGGGCACGTAGGTTCGCGGAGCGCAGCGGAGCGGTTCTGCGTGCCGCGAGGGCGCCCGGCGGTTCGACGGGCGATCCGTCATCGCGGCACGCGGAACCTCGCCTCCGCTGTCGCAGCGGCGAGAACCCACGTGCCCTACGGGCTGAGAGCTTGTGTTCGTATGGGCCTGACGGGAAGGGTCGCATCATGGTACATGTGCGCCAGGCGCGACCGGCCGACGGGCAGGCCGTTGAGGCGGTGACGGCGGCGGCGTTTGCGCCGCTACGGAGGATCTACCGCCCCCGCCCGGGCGTTCAGTGGGTTCGGCCCGCGGTGGTGTGGAGGCTGGTGGCGGTCGAGGGGCGGCGGGTGGTCGGCACGGTGCGGTACGTCTACGATCAGGATCGCCTGCACCTGATGGGCCTGGCGGTCGCGCCGGGCCGGCGACGGCGGGGGGTGGCCCGGGCCCTCATCGAGCACGCGGCCCGGCTGGCGCGGCGGCGGGGGCTGTGGGCCCTGTCGCTCTACACCGTGGTGCAGACGGGAAACGTGCCGATCTTCGAGCGGATGGGCTTTCGCGTCGTCCGCCAAGGCCCCTCGCCGCACGACGAGGCCTCCGACGGTGCGCCGGTGGGCGAGGCGTATCTTGAACGGCCCGTGCCGGCACGGACTCCCCGGCGGAGGGGGGCACAGCCATGACGGTCCGCCCGGCAACGCCCGACGACTTCGACGCCATCGCGGCCGTGCAGGTGGCGACGTGGCGGTCGGCCTACGCGGGCATCGTGCCGGCCGAGCACCTGGCGGGGCTGAGCGTGGCCGAGTCGGCCCGGCGGCTGCGCGAGCGGCGGGCGGCGGGGGATCGCCCCGAGCTGTTGGTGGCCGAGGATGCCCAGGCCGGCGTGGTGGGCTTCGCCGCCGGCGGGCCCGAGCGGACGGGGCATCCGCGCTACCGCGGCGAGATTTACGCCCTTTACGTCCTGCCCCCGTGGCAGCGGCAGGGGCTGGGCCGGCGGCTCGTGCAGGCCCTGGCCGAGCGGCTGGCGGCCCAGGGGCTCGACTCGCTGCTGATCTGGGTGCTGGCCGACAACGCCCCGAGCCGCCGCTTCTACGAGGCCCTCGGCGGGCGATGCATCCTCGAAAAGCCCCACCCCATCGCCGGGGCCCCCCTCACCGCCGTCGCCTACGCCTGGGACGACATCCGCACGCTGCTGGAGCC
>JAWLCG010000175.1:0-10036 GCA_041687295.1 Phycisphaerae bacterium
TGGGGCGCAGCCCCACCTTACTGGGGCGTGTGCGGGTGCCTCGGCGGCGCTGTCTGCCGCGAGAAGGTGGGGCTTCGCTGCGCTGCGCCCCAGCCTACGGCGCAGCCCCACCTTCTCGGGCGCCTGCCGCCGTCGTCCTGCGCTGTGTGCAGCCGTGCATGGGCGGAAGGGACGTCCGGCACGGCTGCACGCAGCGCAGCCGTGGCACCCGGTGCAATAGAAGAAGCCCCTTATCGGTCAGTCTCACCCAGCCCGACTGCGTCCGGCCTACGGGATGGCCCGCCGATCGATTCGCGCGTCTCCGGCCCGCTGGCCACCTTGACGGTTTGGGCGGTTGGCCTTACGCTGGAAGAGTAGACTCACCCCCGCCTGCAGGCCGGCCCGCCCGGGCCCGGCGGGCACCTTCCGGAGGTCCGTCCATGAACCGTGCCACCGTCACGCTGCTGTTGTCGCTGGGGTCGCTGTGTGCGCTGACTGCGTCGGCCAGGGCCGCTGAGCCCGCCGGGCCGCGGGTCGCCATCAACCTCGCCGGCGTGAACTACTACAGCGAGGAGTACCCCTGGCTGGACCGCTTCCAGCACTCCATGCCCCTGATGAGCCAGCAGAACGGCCAGCCCTGGGGCGTCGGCGAGGATCTGACCCTCCGGCCCGACGGTTACCCGGCCTTTCTGCCGGCCAATCACGTCGCCCAGGCCCTGTGGGACAACCCCCGCGGCTTCGCCGGCGGGCAGTACGTGCTGCTGTACGACGGCGCGGGCACCGTGCAGGTCGGCATGGCCGCCAGCCAGCTCAGCAGTCAGCCCGGGCGGCTCGTGGCGAACCTCCAGCCAGGCCCCACGCGGATGATCGTCAAGATCGCGGCGACCGACCCGGCCAACCCCGTCCGCAACCTCCGCATGGTCCCCCTGGCCGCCGAGGCCGACTACGCCGGCGGCGCCCCGGCCAATCCGTGGGACGGCGACTTTCTGGACAACTGGCAGATGATGGCCGGCTACCGGTTCATGGACTGGGGCCGGACGAACAACTCCAACGTCAAGACCTGGGCCGACCGCACCCCGCCCGACTACCAGACCCAGGGCGGCGGGGCGGGGGTGGCCCTGGAGTACCAGCTCCAGCTGGCCAACCAGACCCGCAAAGACCCCTGGGTGTGCATTCCCCACCAGGCCGACGACGACTACGTCCGCCAGGCCGCCACACTCATCCGCGACAGCCTGGCCCCGGGCCTGTCGGTGCGGGTGGAGTACTCCAACGAGGTCTGGAACGGCATGTTCGCCCAGGCCCAGTACGCCAAGCAGCAGGGCCTGGCCCTGGGCCTGGCCAGCGACGGCTGGATGGCCCAGCTGCGCTACTACTCGCAGCGGTCGGTGGAGATCTTCGACATCTTCACGGACGTCTTCACCCGCGACGGCACCGACCCGGCCGGCATGGACCGCCTGGTCCGCGTCATGGCCAGCCAGTCGGCCAACCCCTGGGTCAGCGAGCAGGTGCTCGGCTGGAATAACGCCCACGAGAAGACCGACGCCCTGGCCATCGCGCCCTACTTCGGCGAGACGGTCAACAACGCCGCCCGCGCCGCCGAGATCAAGGCCATGACCTGGGACCAGCGGATCGACTGGGCCTGGGCCCGCCACGCCAAGGCGCTGCAGGACATGGCCAACCAGGCCGCCAAGGCCCGCGCCTACGGCGTGGAGCTGTTCGCCTACGAGGCCGGCCAGCACTTCGTCGGCGGCTCGGGCCAGGAGAACGATACCACGCTGACGGCCATCCTGCAGGAGCTCAACCGCCGCCCGGAGATGCGCCAGATGTACCGCGAGTACCTCCAGGGCTGGCAGGGGGCCGGCGGGGAGGACATCTTCCTGTTCAGCTCGGCCGGCGAGTTCAGCAAGTGGGGCAGCTGGGGTCTGATGGAGTACCAGACCCAGCCCGACGCCCAGTGCCCCAAGCTGCTGGGCGTGCTGGACTTCCTGGCCCGGATGGGCGACGTCAACGCCGACGGCCAGGCCAACGGCGCCGACATCGACGCCCTGCGGGCCGCCCTGGCCGCCGGCAGCAGCGACCCGCGCTACGACATCGACGACAACGGCGTGGTCGCCCCGCTGGACCTGCTGATCCTGATCCACGGCCCGCTGGCGAGCCTCGACGGCGACGCCAACACCGACGGCGTCGTCGACGACCGCGACCTGAGCGTGCTGCTGAGCCACTGGTCCGCCGCCGATGCCGGCTGGATGGGCGGCGACTTCAACGGCGACGGCACGAGCGACGACCGCGACCTGAGCATCCTGCTGGGCCGCTGGGGCGACGGCGCGTCGGCCGCGGTCCCCGAGCCGACCGCCCTGGCCCTGCTGGGCCTGGCCGCCCTGGGCCTGCGCCGGCGGTAGGACGTAGGGCGGGCACCGCTCGCCGCGGCGGGCGCCTGGCGCCATCGACGGCGGGCAGTGCCCGCCCTACCCGCTGTGCTCGGCCCAAGCCCACGGAATGCCTTCCGGGGGCATCTTGGCCGGGCCGTTGCCGGCGCGGCACAACGTGCCCGTGCGTCCGATGGGCGAAAATGACAAGTTCGATGACGGGTGCGACGGCTGCGATTTGTGCAGCCGTGCGGTCCGTTGAATCCCGGCACCCGACATTCCTGGCCTCGACCTGCAAAGGAGGTACTGTATGCGTATCGCTGTTGCCCTGCTGCTGACGGCCCTGCTGGCTGCGCCGGCCGCCGCTGAACTGATCGCCTGGGACTCGCTGACGCTCGACCTGGTGACCTTCCCCCAGCCGTTGCACGACTACGACTCGGGCACCAACATCGGGCCCTGGGGCGTGCAGAACGGCAACCTGAAGTACACCGTCGGCAATGGCCTGACCTACCCGCACCTGTCCACGGCCGGCTACGCCGCCGTCGGCGGGGGCGACTACGTCTCGGTGGGCCGAAGCTTCTCGCTCGGGGCTGCCGCCTGGGCGCCCTACCTCAAGGCCGGCTCGGTCGGCGCCGAGGGCACGACCCTCTGGGCCAGCCTGCTGGTCAACCAGTGGACCGAGCACAACAACTTCCGCGTCGGCCTGCACAACGGCGGCGTCGCCTGGGGCTCCGACGCCAACATGGTCAGCGTCGGCCTGGACGCCGGCACCTGGCAACTCCGCCAGGCCGGCGGCGCCAGCGCCTCCACCGGCGTCGCCCGCATCCCCGGCCAGACCTACCTGATGGTCATGAAGCTCGAGTTCCTCGATGCCGCCGCCGACCGCGTGACCCTCTACGTCAACCCCACCCCCGGCCTGGCCGCGCCCGACGTGGCCGGCGCGAGCCTGACCACCAAGAGCGACTGGTCCTTCCGGTCGCTGCACTTCTATCCCGGCAACGACGCGCTCCACGGCGCGCTGGACGAGCTGCGCTTCGGCGAGAACTACGCCGACGTGACCCCCTACAGCGACGACGCCGGCGGCGGGGGCGACCCGCTGCGGGTGTTCTTCGTGGGCAACAGCGTCACCGACTCGATCGGCTACGAGGGCCTGCGCAAGATGGCCGTCAGCAACGGCCAGACGCTCGTCTACGGACGGCAGATGATCCCCGGCGCCCCGCTGCCGATGCTGTGGGACAACCCTACCAGCGGCTTCACCACCGACCCCTACGGCCACTACCCCAACGCCCTGGGCAACTACGTCTGGGACGCCGTGAGCCTGCAGCCCTTCGACCGCCAGCTCTCGGCCGACCTGCCCGCGGCGCAGAACTTCATCGACCTGACCTGGCAGAACAGCCCCGACGCGAAAATCCTCATCTACTCCCGCTGGCCCCGCAAGGACGGCGACGGCAGCCTGGACTACCAGGCGAAGTGGGATCGGCCCCACGACGGCAGCTTCGGCAGCGAGGAGACCCGGGCCTACTTCGAGGCCCTCGTGACCGCCCTGCGGGCGGCCTACCCCGACCGGGCCGACCAGCTGCTCATCGCCCCCGTCGGCGACGTGTTCTATCGGCTCGACCAGAAGATGGAGGCCGGTGAGGTGCCCGGCTTCAGCGACATCATCGAGATGTACGCCGACGGCATCCACATGAACAACTTCGGCAGCTTCGTGGCCGGCACGACCTACTACGCCACGCTCTACGGCACCGACCCGACGGGCCTGCCGACCGACTCGTACGGCACGATCGACCCGGCCTTCGCGGCCATCGTCCAGCAGACTGTCTGGGAGGTCGTCAACGGCCATCCCTTCTCGGGCGTCTCGAGCCTGCTCGACGGCGACGTCAACGGCAACGGCACCGTCGATGACGCGGACCTCAACATCCTGCTGAGCCACTGGGGCGGCGCCGGCGGACGCGACGTCGGCGACCTCAACGGCAACGGCGTGGTCGACGACGCCGACCTCAACATCCTGCTGAGCCACTGGGGCGACGGCTTCGCGGCCATCCCCGAGCCGGCCAGCCTGGCCCTGCTGGCCCTAGCCGCCGTCACCCTCCGCCGCCGCTAGGCTCTGTATATAGCCCCGGGCTTGCCCAGGGTGTTCGGGCGCCCCATCGCAAGCCTCACCCACCGATGACGCCCTGGGCCGCCTGGGCAGTATGGAGTGCGGCGGCAACGACGCCGCTTTGGCTGGTCTTCCCGCCAGCGAGCCAAAGCGGCGACACGGCCGCCGCACTCCATACGGCGCGCGGGCCCTTGGGCGGGAGTCGTACCCCTTCGCGCTGGAGGCGACCAGGGCCTCGCCCCAAGCCCACGGAATGCCTTCCGTGGGCATCGGGGCGGGCCGTTCTTGACGAGGCCCAACGCACCACACATCCGATAGGCAAACGGACCAGCCGTATGCCACCTAAGGGTGCGACAAAAATGTCTAATTGGGGGTGGCTGGGCTACGATTCTGTTCCGAACTACGCTGGACGGGCCAATTCCGGGGCTGTCGGCGGTCTTCTCTCTGCGGGGAAACCCCTGGCGGGATCATAGATCAAGTCATGTTTTAGCAATACCTTGTGACTTAGGCTGGCTGCGCCGGATCCGGGGTGCCCTTTGTGCGGCCTGGCAGTATCGGGTTCTGGCACTGCAATTGCATTCCCTTCCAGCGACGGCGACGGGTTCTGGTGCGACGGAAGTGGAACACCACGCTCTGGCGGTGCCGAAATGTATCAACCGAATCAGCCAGTAGTCCATCGCGGGCGGCGCGAGCGGGAGGTGACGGCCCTGCACGGGGTGGCGCAGGTCTTCTCGACGCGGTGGGGCCAGCGGCAGATCCTCTTTGACGTGTTGGACGTGCTGGAGGCCGAGCTGGACTTCGTCCGCGGGGCGATCGTGGTCAAGGACGCCCAGGGGCAGGACCTGGTCGTCGAGGCGGGCCTGGCGCCGGGGGCGGGGCCCTCGTCGGCCGGGGCCATGGGCCTGGTCGAGCAGGTGATGCGGACGGGTGAGCCGGCGGCCGAGCCCGAGGTGGCCCCCCCGGCCCGCCGGCCCGGGCGGCTCTCGGCCGAGCTGCCGATGGTCGAGGCCTGGAGCCTGGTGGGCGTGCCGGTGCTGATGGGCACCGAGGTGATCGGCGGCCTGGCCGCCTACGTGGGCCACGCCCGGCCCGACCGGCTGGAGACCGACCGCAAGCTGCTGGCCGTGGTGGCGGCCCTGCTCAGCGCCGACGCCCGCGCCCGCCGCATGGGCCGGGCCCGCGAGCAGGCCCTGGAGGCCGAGAACCTCCGCCTCCGCGGCGTGCTGGAGGAGCGGTTCCGCCCGGAGAACCTCGTGGGCCATTCGCACGCGATGCAGGCGGTCTACCAGGCGATCCGCCAGCTGGCGCCGCTGGAGGGCCCTGTGCTGCTGCGGGGCGAGGCCGGCGTGGGCAAATCGCTGGTGGCCTCGGCGATCCACTACGCCTCGCCCCGGTCGCGGGGCCCGATGGTGCGCCTCGACGACGCGCTGGGCGAGGTGCTGCTGGAGGCGGAGCTGTTCGGTCACGAGGCCGACGCCTTCCGGGGCGCCGGCGAGGCCCGCTCGGGTCGGCTGGAGCAGGCCGCCGGCGGCTCGCTGCTGATCGGCGAGGTGGGCGCCCTGCCGCTGGGCACGCAGCGCAAGCTGCTGCGGGTGCTGCAGGAGGGCCAGTTCGAGCGCCTCGGCAGCCAGCAGTCGGCGCGGGCGAACGTGCGCCTGCTGGCGGCGACGCGGATGGACCTCGAGGCCGCCGTCGAGAAGGGGGAGTTTCTCGCCGACCTCTACCACCGCCTGGGCCGGGCCGTCATCGTGTTGCCGCCGCTGCGCGCGCGGAGCGAGGACGTCGTGCTGCTGGCCAACCACTTCCTGGACAAGCACGCCCGGCGCACCGGCAAGGCCGTCCACCGCATCAGTGCCGCGGCCGTGGGCATGCTGCTGAGCTACCCCTGGCCGGGCAACGTCCGCGAGCTCGAGGGCGCCATCGAGCGGGCCGTGCTGCACACCGGCGACGGCGTGATCCACGCCTACAACCTGCCGGCTACGCTGCAGGGCCCCGGCCTGCCCGACGCGACCCCCGCCAGCTCGCTACGGGCCCGCGTGCAGCTGCTCGAGAAGGACATGATCCTCGACGCCCTGCAGCGCGCCGCCGGCAACGTCTCGGCCGCCGCCCGCGAGTTGGGCATCACCGGGCGGATGGTCCGCTACAAGATGCGCAACCTCGGCATCGAAGACCTCCGCGCCTTTCGGCGGCAGGGGTAGGGCGGGCAGGGCCCGCCGCGATGACGCCAGACTCCACCGTGGCGTTTCGTTCGATGCCAAGCCTCCGTGACGGGTGTCATGCACGGCGGCCCGGATTACGACGAACAGCCCCACCGGTCGCCAGCGCCGGGCGGAGCCCGCCCTGCCTACCGCCGCCGTTTCAGCAGCAGGGCCCCAGCCAGCAGCAGGGACACGCTGGCCGGCTCGGGGACGTAGTGGAGGTAGTTCAGGCCGAAGCCTCCGTAGAGGTGCTCGCCGGAGGCCAGGCCGCCGCCCGGGTCCACGCGGTAGAGGCCGTTGTTGGTAGTCACGTACAGGTAGCCGGTGTCGTCGAACGCCAGAGCGTAGGTGCGGGCGGTGGCGGTCTGGCCGGCCTTGACCCAGTTGGCCCGCCAGTAGTCCTCGATGAAGGCCCCGGTCAGGCCGTCGTACTTCTTGACGCGGTCGTTGAGCATGCTGACGACGTAGAGGTAGGGCTGGCCCTGCTCGGTCTGGAAGGCCAGCTGGTAAGGCCGATTGAGCCCGCCGTTGCTGGCCGAGTCGACCAGGTTGCCCACGTAGGCGCCCGTGGCGCCGTCGAGGATGCGAACCTCGTTGACGATGGGCTCGGTGGTGGTGTAGTGGCTCAGGTAGAAGTCGGCCAGGCCGTCGCCGGTGGCGTCGGGGCCGAGGGTCATGTATTGGGCCGTGCCCCAGTCCGAGCCGTCGACAAACCGGGTGATCTGCCCGGTGCCCCGGTCGCAGCGGATGATGCCCTTGGCCAGGTTGGTGCTGACGACGTAAAGGGCCCCGTCCGGGCCGATCACGGCCATGCCGGGGTCGTCGTAGATGCGCGTGGTGTCGGCATCGAGCGTCTCGAACAGCTTGTCGTAGGCCGGGCTGGCTGCCCAGGGGTAGTCCACCCTCGAGACGCCCTGGCGGTGGGCGCCGCCCTGGTAGGCGGTGTAGAACACTCCGTCGGCGATGGCCATGCCCCGCGCGCCGCCGTCGGTCGGGGCGTAATTGACGGCTGTGCCGCTGGCGTCCAACAGCCTCACGCCGTTGCCGTCGCTGACGTAGAGTTCGAAGGGCCCTGCCTGGGCTGAGGGGCAGATCCAGGCCGCCAGAGCACAGAAGACGACGGCCCACGCAAGGCAAGAGCGGATGGCCATGGCATCCTCCTGTTCGATATGCCGCGCCGGCCATAGGCCGGTGGGCGGTTCAGTGTGACCCCACTGCTCAGTACTCCAGGATATGCCAGATCCCCCAGGAGTCAATGGTTGAAATCTCGGTGTCGAGAGGGTTCATGGCGATGGTCAGGGGTTCCGTGTGCAGGACCGGTCCTGCGCTCCGCTCCGGCCAGAACCTGCACCCCCTACCGCCTGTCGCCGGCCTACGGGGCAGGGCTGATTCCCAGGTGTCTACCAGCACTGTCCCTGTTTTGAGGGCACGTGGCGGCGGGCGGGCGTGCGCAAGCCTGAAAAAAACGGGACACAATATGCTGATTTCGCGGGCGGGGCTTTGGAGGGGCGGACGGGCCCTGTCGGCGGGGGGATAATGAGGCTGCTCGCGCCTGCGAGCGGTTGGCCGGGGGAGGTCAGGCACGCGCAGGCGCTGTCGGGGGATCCATTCACGGCATCGCGCATGCGATGTATCTGCGTGGTGGCCCTGCTGGCGGGGGCGCCGCCGCAGCTGAGCAATCTTCACGTTCGCCGTGCCAGGGGTTGTGTGGACAGTCCCGGTGCGCGGCTCTTTCAAGGGGAGTTCGTGCAATGAATGGAATGTTGCGATACGGGCTTCGCGCGGGTCTCTGCGCGGGGGCGCTGGTGCTGGCTGTGCTGGCCGGGCCGGCGGCGGGGCAGTTCGAGGTGCTGGTCAAGAGCGGCGATGCCGCGCCCGACGGCGATGGAGTCTACGACCGCCCGACGGGCATCAACTTTGGCACGCCAGCGATCAACGACCTGGGCCAGGTGCTCTTTCAGGCCTCGCTGTACGGATCGAGTGCGGGCCAGGACATCGTCACGCTGGTGACGCTGGAGGGCGTGCTGACGGAGGTGGCGCGGGAAGGCACCGCCACGCCCTTCGGCCCGCTGGACTACGGGGCCGTGCGCCGGGCCGGCCAGGCGCGGGCGGCCATCAGCGATTCCGGTCAGCCGGTCTTCCCGGCCCGGCTGGATGGCCCGACGACCGACCCCGACGCCTTCGTGTACGGCATTGGCCCGGCCGCCGGGCTGGTGGCCGTCGATGGCGACCTGGCCCCGGGCGACGGCACGATGACCCTGCGCTACGGTTACAACCCGGCCATCAACGCCAGCAATCAGGTGGCCTTCTCGGCCGATCTGGAGGGCATGAGCGATGCGGCCCGCGCCGGGCTCTACCGCTGGGACGGGGCCGGGCCCCTGGTGCCGATTGTCCGCGACAAGCAGCCCCTGCCCGCCGGCCTGGGCGCGGGCAGTTTCGACGCAGCCGGCTTCGCCGCGCCTACCCTCAACAGCCAGGGAAGGGTGGCCTTCTACTCGGAAATCGCCGGCAGCGGCGTGGTGGCCGATGCGGGCATCTTCGTGGGCGACGGCGCGAGCTTCACGCAGATCGTCCGCACGGACGACCCGGCCCCCGGGGGCGGCACTTTCTACGATCGGCTGAACCATCCGTCGCTCAACGACCTGGGACAGGTGTCGTTCGGCGCCCAGTTGGACGATGTCGCCGGCGTGGTGCGCGGCATTTACCGTGGCGATGGCGGGGCGATCGTTGAGATCGCCCGCACGGGCGATCCGCTGCCGGGCGGCAACAGCCTTACCTCGATCGGCGTGGTCAGCGCGATCAACAATGCCGGGCAGGTCGTTTTCCCCGCCGACACGGCCCTGGTTGACACCGGCACGGGGGCGTATGCGGGCCTGTTCCGCGGCGACGGCGACGAGATCACCACGATCGCCCTGGGGGGTATGCCCGTGCCGGGCGGCGATGCCGTCCTCAGCCTGTCCAATGACAGCTTCGCCATCAACGATGCGGGGCAGGTGGCCTTCCTGTTTGGCATCGACTTCGACCCGAGCGACGTTATTCCGTTCGAGGAGAAGAGCCTGTTCTTCTATGACGACACGCTGGGCCTGATCGAGATCGCCCGCACCGGCACCGAGCTGCTGGGCAGCACGATCGAGAACATTGACTTCGCCGGCAGCAACGCGACCGACGGCAGCATCCCCGACGAGTTGAGCGGCCTGAATAACAACGGGGTCGTGACCTTCCGCTACGACCTGGCCAACGGCGACGAGGGCATCGCCGTCTGGGCCATCCCCGAGCCGGCCAGCCTGGCCCTGCTGGTCGGGGGCCTGGCGCTGCTGCGTCGTCGCCGGGCGTAGAGACGGTCGGTCGGCAGCCAGTAGGGCCGGCAACTCGTTGCCGGCGGAATGGCGGCT
>JAWLCG010000176.1:0-10019 GCA_041687295.1 Phycisphaerae bacterium
CGGCCCGCCGCGGGGGCGCCGGGCGCCATCGCCGGCGGGCGATGCCCGCCCTACTTTTCCGCCGGCACCTCTTGCACTGGCCGTGTAAGCCGGTAAGGTGACTTCACCCGCGCCAAGAATTGGCCGAACGCGTAACTGGGCGGAAACCGGTTGCGGCGGGGATTTGGAAAGGCAGCGCATGCTCTGGGGCTATGCGGGCGTCTATCCGGGCGCCTTTGGGATCTGGGACGGCGACCAGGTGATGAATCGGCTGCGGTTCGCGGTCGAGCACGGGTTTGGCTGCACGGGCTGCAGCCTGAAGGAGATGGCCGAGCCGGCCCGGCGCGACCAGATCGCCGCCTTCGTGGCCGAGCATGGCCTGCGGTGCTCGGTCGGCTTCCACGCGAAGTATTTCGAGGACAACCTGGACAGCCTGCGGGCGAAGGTCGACGCCTTCCTGGCCGACCTGCAGGCCTACGGCGACCTGCTGGCCGTGCCCATCGTGACCACCTGCGTGGGGCCCTACCACCGCTTCATGGCCTCGCCGTCCCTCGAAGAGCAGATGGACCGCCTGGCAGCCGTCTTCGAGCCGCTGGCGGCCGGCTGTGCCGAGTTGGGCCGCCCCTTCGGCATCGAGAACCACGGCGACTACTACTGCCGCGACCTCGTCGAGCTGTGCCGCCGCGTGCCGCACCTGGGCATCTTCCTGGACACGGGCAACTGCTACCTCATCGGCGAGCAGAGCGTGCCCGCCTGCCGCGAGGCCGCCCCCTTCACCATCGGCACGCACTTCAAGGACCACTGCGTCCACCCCGACCCCAAGACGCTGACCTTCGTCATCCAGGGCGCCCCGCTGGGGGCGGGCCACGTCGGCCTGCGCGAGATCTACCAGGACCTCATCACCCTCGCGCCCAACCCGGCCAAGCTGGTGATGGAGTGGGAGATGATCCCGCCCAAGGATATGGACCCGTTCGACTGTCTCGAGCAGAGCTGGCAGTTCGTCCGCTCGCTCCCGGAGGTGAAGTGATGGCTGCGAATGAGAAACTGCGTGCGGTGCTGGTCGGTTGTGGCGGCATGGGCCGGCGGCAGGCGATGATCCTGGCCGAGCTGGCCGAGTTCGACCTGGTCGGCGTGTGCGACCGCGACGAGGCCCAGGCCCGCCAGGCGGCCGAGCAGACCGGCGCCAAGGCGTTCACCGACTTCGACGCGATGCTGGCCGAGACCAGGCCCGACACCGTCAGCATCTGCACGCCCAACAACTCCCACGCCCCGCTGACGATTGCGTCCGCCCGGTTCGGCGTGCGCGGCGTGTACTGCGAGAAGCCCATGGCCACCAACCTCGCCGACGCCCGCGCCATGGTCGCCGAGTGCCGCTCCCGCGGCGTCGCCCTGGTGGTCAACCACCAGCGCCGCCTCGGCGAGGACCTGCTGGCCGCCCGGGAGCTGATCGACACCGGCGCGATCGGCGAGGTGAAGCTGCTCCGCGGCAACTGCGCGGGCGACGTGCTCAGCGACGGCACGCACCTGGTCGACAGCCTGATGTGGCTGGCGGGCGACCCCGAGATCGAGTGGGTCTTCGGTCAGATCCACCGCATCGAGCCCGAGGCCAGCGAGGGCGGCACGGGCGACGAGGGGCGCCACAGGCCCGTCGCGCCGGGCTTCCGCTACGGCCACGCCATTGAGACCGGCGGCCTGGCTGTTATCCAGATCAAGGACGGGCCCCGCATCGAGCTGCTCACCGGCGACATCCGCGACCCCCACCGCACCTACCAGGACTACGAGGTCTTCGGCACCGCCGGTCGGCTATGGCGGCCGGGGGATAGGTTCTCGCCCAACCTGTTCATCTCCGACGCCAAGGGCGGCCCCTGGACGGCCGGCCTGGAGGAGTGGAACTACAAGCCCGTCCCGACCGAGGGCGGCGCCCCGGGCCAGTGGAGACCCGTCGAGGCCTCGGCCAACCGCACCCGCGACGCGAAGGTCCCCGCCTACCATCGCTTCGCCAGGACGATCCTCCACGGCGAGGACCACCCCATGAGCGGCGAGCGGGCGTTGCGCGGCTTCGAGATCGTCATGGGCGTCTACGAGTCCGCCCGCACGCACAAGCGACTGGCCATCCCCCTCCAGCAGGACCGCTTCCCGCTGGAGATCATGCTCGAGGCCGGGCAACTGTAGCGGGTTCTGTATGGTCCCGGGCTTGCCCGGGGCCTTCGGGTTCTTGTCTACATATAGCCCCCGGCATGCCGGGGGTATTCGCACCGTTGCGCCGTAGGCCGGGCCGACCGTAGCGAGGCCCGGCAGGACGGGTGGAAGGACGTGGCTACAAACGCCGTAGCCACGGCACCCGGTGCGCTGGACAACAGGGAGTGTTGCCGTGGACTGGCACGCACAGTGGATCTGGCATCCGCCGATCGAGCGGATGACGAACTTCTACCTGTACGCTCGCAAGGCCCTGACGCTGGCCGAGCCGCCCGCCGGGGCGAGGCTGCTCATCACGGCCAGCAGCCTGTACAAGCTCTACGTCAACGGCCAGTCGGTCGGGCGTGGCCCCAACCCGGCCGACCCGTCGTACTACTACTATGACGTTCACGACGTGGCCGAGCACCTGCGGGCGGGCGAGAACGTCATCGCCGTCGAGGCGTATAACTACGGCGCCGCCACGCCGGCCGACGTGCCCGGCGTGCTCAACCAGAACTGGGGCCGCGGGGGCCTGCTGGCCGAGTTGCTCGGCCCCGCCGGCGAGGTGCTGGCGGCCAGCGACGAGACGTGGCGCGTCCTGCAGGCGCCACCCTGGGACGCCGACGCCCCGGTCAACTGCACGCTGCTGGGCGACTACAAGGAGATCTACGACTCGCGCCGCGAGATTCCCGGCTGGCGCGAGCCGGGCTTCGACGACAGCGCCTGGCTGGAGCCCGCCCTGCTGGGTCGGCCACCCGTCGAGCCGTGGACCATGCTCATCGAGCGGGAGATCCCCTTCCTGCTCGGCGAGCGCGTCTACCCCGCCTACGCCGCCTGGGAGTCGGCCAGCGTCACCTATTCCTGGCGCGACGACTGGGAGGTCTCTCGCGAGCAGTCGCTGGTGCCGGCCGGCCCCCACCGCCGCGGGGACACCGGCCCGGCCCGCGTCCGCAAGACGCACGACGACTTCACACCGGCCATGCTGCTCGACTTCGGGCGCGACGTCACGGGCTACCCCGAGATCCACATCGCCGACAGCGCCGGCGGCGTCATCGACGTGCTCTACGGCGAGGACCCCTACATGGTCCGCGTGGACCGCTTCATCCTCCGCGACGGCCCGCAGGTGCTCCAGCCGTTCAATCGGCGGACCTTCCGCTACATGAAGCTGCAGTTCCCCCAGACCCCCGGCGCCATCGACATCGCCGAGGTCTCGATGGCCATGAGCACCTACCCCGTCGAGGCCCGCGGCGAGTTCCGCTGCAGCGACGAGCGGCTCAACCGCATCTGGGCCGTCGGGGCCTACACCATGCGGATGAGCATGCTCGACCACTTCGTCGACTGCCCGTGGCGCGAGCGGACGATCTACGGCGGCGACGTCTACGCCGAGAACCTCATCGCCCACTACGCCTTCGGCGACCCGCGGATGAACCGCAAGGTCCTGCGGCAGATGTTCGCGATCCAGCACGACGGCGGCGCCCTG
Organism: Phycisphaerae bacterium; assembly: GCA_041687295.1. Lineage (GTDB taxonomy): Bacteria > Planctomycetota > Phycisphaerae > SM23-33 > FEN-1343 > JAWLCG01. The sequence goes on from JAWLCG010000176.1 coordinate 3,635, forward strand.
CCGCCCTGGGGCCCCTACAGCGGCGGCCCGAGCTTCTACCCCGCCTGGGGCGCGTTCACGGGGCTGGGCTTCGTGGACCACTACTGGCTCACCGGCGACCGGGAATTCCTGGATGAGCTCTGGGCCCGCTTCGCCGCGCTGGTCGAGTGGAACATCCGCCAGCTCGAGGGCAACGACGCCTACCTGATGGGCACGCCGGCCGAGCGGGGCGACTACGCCGACTGGATGCAGGCCGAGAAGGTGCAGTACCCGCCCAGCCAGAACTACTGCGTGCACGCCCTGCTGGCCCGATCGGCCGAGCTGGCGGGCCGGGCCGGGCACGCCGAGCAGGCCGCTCGCTGGCAGGCAGCCGCCCAGCGGATGGGCCAGGCCCTCGAGACGCACCTGGCCCGGCCCGGCGACCCCCAGGGCGGCTGGCACCAGCGTCACCAGTCGGGCCAGTACGACCGGGGCCTGCGCCTCTGGGCGGGCCTGCCGGACGCCGCCGTCGGCCGGCAGGTGGCGGCCGAGCTGTTCGAGCCGCAGACGGGCCGCATCCGGGCGCCCTTCCATGGGCTGTTCGTGACCGAGGGGCTCTTCCGCTACGGCGAGGACCGCCGGGCGGTGGACTTCGTCCGCACCTTCTGGGGCGACATGCTCGACCGCGGGGCGACGACCTTCTGGGACAACTTCAGCCTCGACTGGCCCGACGGCGTGCTGCCCGACCGCCAGACGAGCCTCTGCCACGGCTGGGCGGCCGGGCCCACCTGGTCGCTGCCGGCCCACGTGCTGGGGGTGCAGCCCGACGAGCCGGGCTTCGCCCGCGTGCTCATCGAGCCCCGCCCCGCCGATCTGCACTGGGCGGCCGGGACCGTGCCCACGCCGGCCGGCGCCGTCGAGGTGAGCTGGCAACGGACCGACCAGCGCTTCCGCCTGGAGCTGGTGCTGCCCGAAGGCTGCCCCGCCCGCGTCTCGCTGCCGCCGGTGAACGCCCCAAGGCCGCGCGTGGTAGTCGATGGGACCGAAACCCCCTTCACCTGGGACGCTGATCGCCGCGTGCTCGACGTTCCACCCGGGCGCCACGTGGTGGAGCTGGGGTGATCTGCAGGGCGAGCAACCCCTTGCTCGCGCACCACGGCCGGCACGCAGGACCGTGGGGGTTGCGCGAGCACCAAGTTGCTCGCCCTACTGGACTGCGTCACGGCATGCGTTCGCCGCGGGCGGCGATGTAGAGGCGATACCAGTCCTCCCGGCTGATCTCGACGTCGTCGGCCTGGGCGGCCTGGCGGATGTGGTCGGGGTTGGTCGAGCCGACGATCGGATTGATGCCCGAGGGGTGGCGCATCAGCCAGGCCAGGGCCATCGCGGTACGGTTGGTCGAATACTTCTCGGCCAGCTCGTCGAGCAGCTTGACGGTCTCGAGCATCGCGGCGCGGCGCGGGTGGTCTGCCTTGACGCTTCCGCCGGCCGCCAGCATGCCGCCGGCCACCGGGCTCCACGCCAGCGGGGTCATCCGCTGCTGGATGCACTGGTCCAGCGTGCCGTCCACGAAGCTCGCCAGTCGGCCCAGGTGGATCTCCACCTGGTTGACCATCAGCCGCATCGGCAGCCGAGACGCCAGCAGCGACACCTGCGAGGGCAGGAAGTTGCTCACGCCGAATTCCCGCACCTTGCCCTGCCGCCGCAGCGTGTCGAACGCGCCGGCCACCTCGTCGGGCTCCATCAGCACGTCGGGGCGATGGAGCTGGTAGAGGTCGATCGTCTCGATGCCCAGGCGTTTGAGGCTGCCCTCGCACGACTGGAGGATCCACTCGCGGCTGAAGTCGTATCGGCCCGGGGCCTCGGGCGTGGGCTGGCCGCCGAAGCGGATGCCGCACTTGGTGGCGAGGACCATGGCGTCGCGCCGGTCGCGATGGCCGGCGAGCCACTGGCCGAAGATGTCTTCGCTCATGCCCGCGCAGTAGATGTCGGCGTGGTCGAACAGCCGAAAGCCGGCGTCCCAGGCGGCGTCCAGGGCGGCGTGAGCGGCCCGGCGGTCGTCGTCGGTGACCTTGGCGGGATTCCACCCGCGGGCGATCCGCATGCAGCCATAGGCCATCCGCGTCGTTCGCAGCGGGCTGGTGCCCAGCAGTTGCGTCTTCATCCAGACTCTCTCCTTTGCCCCCCGGCGTTGGTATCGGTGTAAGCGTAGAGACTCGGCGGAGCAGTGACAAGGGCGAGGGCGTCTTCCTTTCGGGCGCAGGGGTCGTTGTGCCGCCACCTGGTCAGCCCGACCGAGGGGCCCACGGATGGCAATCCGTGGGCTTGGGTAAGGCGAAGCGGTCGAACCCGGGGCGGTTGGATGCGCGCATGCAAGAGGGCGTGGCGGATCGCGGGGACCCGCCACGCCCTCAGGGCCGTCCGTGGCAATCGTGGCCGGTCCTACCGACCGAGAGTCACCTGCACGCTGGCGTAGCCGGCGTTGTTGTACTCGTCGATGGCCCGCACGGTGATGACGTGGGGGCCGGCGGGCAGGCCCTCGATGACGCCGGCGACCGGCTCGGCCAGTTCGTCGTAGATGCCATCGGCCGGGGCGAGGACGGTGTAGGTCGCGCCGGAGTTGACGACGTACTCGACGCGCTGCAGCCGACTGGTGGCGTCCTGGACGCGGGCGGTCAGGACGACGGCGCCGTTTCGCACCTCGGCCGAGAGGTCGGCGAAGGTCGGGGCGGTATTGTCCACGGTGATCGGGCGGGTCAGGCGGGCGTCAGACAAGGCCGTCGCCGGCGGGTTGCCCGGCGTGTCGTGGGCCGTCACCCGCACGGTGTACTCGCCGTCGGGCACGGTGGTGGTGTCCCAGGCCCAGCTGTCGTCTTCGACGTCGGAGGCGGCCTGCACCCACACGTCGGTGCCGCTGCGGCGGTAGGCGATGTCGTAGCGCAGCTCGTCCTGGTTGGCGTCGCTGGCGTCGATCTGCAGCACGCGGTAGCGCAGCGGGGCGTCCGAGGGCGGGCCGCTGCGGGCCTGGGGCCGATCGGACGCCTTGACGGTGACGCCGGCGATTTCCGGGGCGAGGTTGCCCACCTGGTGGACCACCTGCACGCTGTCGACGCGGGCCGAGCCGCCCTGCTCGCCGGGCGCGAAGCTCAGGCGGTACTGCAGGAATCGGCCGGCGGGCGAGTCGATGGGCGTCCACGCGCGGCGGACGGCCTGCTCGGGCGACCAGTCGCTCCAGTCGTCCTCGGTGGGCTCGGCGGTGTTGCCGGTGCGCGTGGCGATGGTGACGGCCCCGGGGCCGGTGGCGTCGAGGCGCAGCTGGCCCCAGCGGGCGATCTGCTTGGCGTCGACGGGCTTGCTGATGAGCGTGCCCTTCTCGGCCCGGCCCGCGGGCAGGCGAACCAGCGTCGCCGGGCTGGCCGTGCCGGCGTAGATCGTGCCGTCGGCGTCGGCGGCGATAGCGGTGATCCTCTCGGGATCGAGGTCGGCGACGGCCGCCGACGCGCCGGCCATCCAGTCGACCTGGTAGACCAGGCCGTCGCCGCTGGTGCCCAGGTAGAGCGTCGGGCCCACCAGGGCCATGCTCAGGATGGGCTGGGCCTGCGTGACGACGGTCTTGACGATGCCGTCGGGGCTGATGCGGTAGACGGCGTTGCCGCCCTTGCCGTTGCCGGCCGAGCGGGCCGGCGAGCCGCTCGAGCGGCTCACGGTGATGCCCGAGCGGATGCCCGAGGCCGGCCGAGTGTCCTGCATGGGCTGGGTGGCGGGCCGACTGGCGCTCCTGGCGGCGGGGCCATTGGCCGGCTGGGTGCTGGCCGGGGGCAGCACGGCCTGGGTGGTCACCAGCAGCTTGCCCCCGCCGGGGGGCAGATCGGTGGACCGGGGCTGGGCCGAGACGTCCTCGAACCACTCGACGTCGTCGGCGTCGAGCTCCTCGATGATCATCTCGTCCGCGTCGAGCGAGTCGCCGGGCTGGGCGTCCTCGTCGGCGGGCTCGGAGAGCTCCTCGTCCACGTCCTCGTCGGCCTCGCCGGCCGGGGCGTCGTCGGCGTCGTTCTCGGCCGGGGCCGTCGTCTGGACGGGCCGGCCGACGTCCTCGCCCACCGGCGGAGTCGGGGGCGTCACGCTGGTGTCGGTGGCGGCGACGAACAGCTCGCCCCGCCCGCCCAGGGCCAGGGCGACGATCTCCTCCTGGTCGCTGTCGAGCAGGACGCGGGCATCGCCCGACTGGCGGTCGATGCGGTAGACCAGGCCCTTCTCGGTCGTGCCGGCGTAGACGGCCCCGGCGTCGGCGGTGAGGGCGCGGAAGGTGCGGTCGCCGCCGTCGAAGAGCAGCCGGGCCTCGCCGGCGGCGTCGATGGCGTAGATGGCGCCCTCGGGGCCGGTGGCGGCGAAGAGCGTCTCGCCCACCACCGCCAGCGCCCAGACGGCCTGGACGCCCTCGGGGCCCCAGAGTCGCTGGGCCTCGACGGGCCCCTCGGCCGCGGGGTCCAGGGCGTAGACGCCGGCGTCCCGGCCGGCCGTCGCGGCCAGCAGCCGATCCCCCTGCCGGGCCAGCGCCGTCACCAGGGCGCCGTCCAGGCGGGCCAGCTCGCGCGCCCGCCCGTCGGGCCCGACGTGCAGCACCAGCCCGCCGGTGCCGGTGGCGACGTACTGGCCACCGTCGCCGGTCGGCAGCACGGCCGTCACGATCTGCACGTCGTCGCGGGCCTCCAGCAGCGGCTGGACCTCCCGGCCCAGCGTCACCTCGCCGAGGTTCCAGACGCTCACGTTCTCGGTCTCGCCGGCGGCGAAGTCGGCCTGCGTGTGGTGCAGAACCGTCACGGGCTGCACCGCCAGGGCCACACCGGCCGGCAGCAGTGCCAGAGCGATCCAATGCTTGATCTTCATCGAAAGAGGACTCCCTGTCCGAAGGAACCCCCCTGCCCGGCGGGCCGGGGGTGTCGTTGGCGTCAGGCCGCGACGATTACCGCTCGGCCAGGTCGCGACGGACCACGACGGTCGCCTGCTTCTGGCCGAGCGGGACGAAGTCGGTCGCCTGCGAGACCGTCAGGAACTCGCGGGGCCGAACCACGTCGGCCGGGTTGGCCGCATGCAGCGCCGCCGCCAGCGAGGCCGGGACGCCCGGCAGCAGCTGGTTGTGCACGGCCACGCCGCTGGTGCCCAGGTCCATCACCGCGTAGAGGCTGTCCTGTCGCGGCTGGCAGATGAGCTGGACGGCCTCGAGCAGCTGACGCATGTTCCGCGGGTCGAACGCCTGGGGCCGGGCCGCCTGCAGGATGTCGCGAGCCAGCTTCGCCCCGCCCAGGTTCAGCGTGTACTCGCCGTCGGGCAGGTCGGCAGGCAGCTTCACTTCGACGGTTCGGCTGAAGCGCGGGCCCCGCCACTGCGACAGCACCAGCTTGGCCCGCACCGTGTCGCCCGGAGCGTAGAGGTTGCGGTCGAGCATCACCTCCAGCAGGTCGGCCGAACGCTGCTCGGGGCGGATGCGGATCGACACGTGCACCGCCTCGACGCGGGCCTGGCCGAAGGGGTTGTTGGCCATGATGCCCGTGCAGCGAGCCAGGTCGCTCAGCAGGTCCATCAGGTCGCGGGCGGTCGAGACGTTGCTGACGTCGAAGACGCCCAGCTCGCCGAAATCGACCTGGGCGGTGTACTCCAGCGTGTGCTCGGTGGGCAGGTTGCGGGTGCCCATGACGCTCTCCATGGCCATGTAGGGCACCAGCAACTGCGTAAAGGCACGGTCGCGGAGCAGCTCGTAGCGGTAGGTCTGCTCCTGGCCCAGCTCGTCCCACCGCACGTGGACGGTCATGGGCACCATGGCCACGCCGGGCCCGACCTGCCCGCCGACGGCCGTCGACTCGTCGGCGTCCAGTCGGCCGATGATCCGCCCATGGCCGGCCAGCTTGAAGCTGCTCTGCACGCTGGCGATGATCGTGTGCACGTACGCCGTCGAGAGCGGGAACTCCACCAGGCCGTTGCCGAACATCGGATGGCCGAAGCCCAGGATCCGGTCGCCCAGCACCTCGGTGACGGTGCCGACGCCGACGAGGCTCTCATCGCCGATCACCAGCGGCACGGCCATCGCCGAGCCAGGCTCGAGCTTGAGCGCGCCCATCTCACCGTCGTGGACCTGACCGGCCCCGCCACTCTCGACGGGCATCAGGCCGGTGCCGGCCAGGGCCTCGCCCAGCATCTGCCGGCCACGCGGGCTCATGCTGCCGGTCATCAGCGGCATGCTCAGCGGGCGCAGGCCCTCCGGGCCCGCCTGCGGGGCCTCGAGCATGTGCCTCGGCCAGCCGAAGCGGACGAAGTCGACCTTCTCGGGCACGAAGGCCTCCGCCCGGAAGTCCTCGCTCAGCCGGGCGGGCTGCCCGCCGGCGGCGGAGGCCTGGGCGTCGACGATGACGCCCTCCTCCAAACCCGGCAG
>JAWLCG010000177.1:0-9993 GCA_041687295.1 Phycisphaerae bacterium
GGGCGCACCAGCCAAGGAGGGCTAAGACCATTGTAGGCCAAGGAAGGCCCAAAAGCATTAGATCAAGGCATCCAACGCCGTGCAAGGCCGAATATTCTTAAAACCCCGGCCCTGCCGCTGGGGAAGCTACGTCCTAACGACGACGACAAACGACGGCAGTGCCATTCGGGACTGTCCCGGGTTTTGCCGGGCAGGTCCCGCCAGCCGGCCCCGGTGGAGAGGATCCACAATATGCCGTTGAGCATCTTGCGTCGGTCGGCGGGCCTGCGTCCCTTGCGCTTGGGCGGCGGCAGCAGCGGCTCGATCCGGGCCCACCGCTCGTCGGTCAGGTCGAACCGCCCATATGTTGTCATAGGTCACCTCCTGAGGCCGATGCGAACGCGGCCTCAAGAGGTTTTATCGTTGGACCCCGCCCAGCGGATCGAGGTCATTTAGAGACACAGCCTAGAGCTCAGGAACTGGGTTCGGTATGGTGTCCCCCGAACTCTGACCCCGGTGGGCCCGGATTGCGTGCCGAGGTGGGCCCGCTTTACTCGCCGATTACCATCCCGGGGCCGGTTCCTTTGAGAACGGCGACACCCTTGATTGCCAGAAGTGGAGATTTGACCATGAAGACGGGATCGAGATCCATCCGATGGGGATTCGTGTCCGCGATGTGCGGGTGGCTGTTGGCCGTGCCCATCGCGGTCGCGGCCGGGCAGACCTTCGTGTGGTGGGAGGGCGAGGATTTTGCGGACACCAACGTGCCCAATCCCCGCCACGTTGAGCCCCCGAACATCACCGACGCCGAGCGGGCGATCCTCTCCGGCGGCGCCTGGTTCAGCCCCCGCGGACCCGAGGGGGACGGCCCCTGGTGGGCGACCTACACCGTCGAGGTGCCCGAGTCCAGGACCTACGACTTCTACGTCCGCAAGTTCTGGCGGCACGGGCCGTTCCGCTGGCGCTTCGGCGATAGGGACTGGCAGGTGTGCGGGCGCGGCGCGGCGCTGCTGGACGAGACGTTCATGCGGCTGCACTGGGGTGCCAACTGGGTCTACCTGGGCCGGGTGGAACTGGAGGCGGGCCCGCACACGCTGACGGTGGAGATGCTTGAGCCCGATGGCGGCATGGGCTGCCTGGACGCGTTTGTGCTGATCGACGGGCCGTTCCTGCCGCGTGGCCATCTCCGGCCCGACCAGACGACCGGGCTGAGCGAGGAGGGGTGGTTCGCCTGGGAACCCCCGGCCGATCCGTTGAGCGACGAGAGCCCCATCGACCTGCGGTACCTCAACGAGGCCCAGGCCGGCCAGAGCGGTTTCGTGCGCCGCCAGGGCAGCGGCTTCGTGCTGGGCGATGGCACGCCGGTGCGGTTCATGCGAGTGAATGTAGCGAACGACCTGCCGCAAGAGCTGCTCGCAGCCAATGCCCGTCGGCTGGCCAAGTACGGCGTGAACCTCTCACGGACCGTCTTTGGCGGCGAATGGGGCATGCGTTTGATGACGGACGATCCCGAGCAGTTCGCCCGCGTGCGCGACCGGCTGCACGCCGCCATCGCGGCCAGCCGCGATGCGGGCATCTACAGTTGGGTGCGCCTGTACTGGGGCACGGGCGACACGCGGGTCTATTTCGACCCGGCCTGGCGCGAGCAGTACCTGGCGTTTGTCGATGCCTTCCTCAACGCCCCGAATCCCTATACGGGCCTGCCGATCGGCCAGGACCCGGCCGTTGCGTTCGTCACGATCCAGAACGAGAACAACCTGCTGTTTCACACCTTCGAACCCCGGCGGTGGGACGAGACGGCGCGGGCGATGGTCGAGGCCCGCTTCGGCGAATGGCTCCTGGAGCGGTACGGTTCATTCGACGCCGTCTGGCAGGCGTGGGGGCCCGACCGGTATCCTGACACCCTTGGCGCCTACCAGGAATTCGGCCCCGACGACTGGGAGGCCGGCAGGGTGCGGTTGTATGGGGTCAACTTCCTGACCGGGGCGACTTGGGCGCCCAGTCAGCGCAATCACCAACGCGCGAGCGACCAGTTGCGGTTCATGGTCGAGTCGCAGAAGGCCGCCCACGCCGAGATCGTACAGGCCTTCCGCGAGGAGCTGGGCATCCGCAACCTGATCGTCTGCGGCAACTGGCACACGGCCGATACCCGCATCCTGGGCCCCTTCGAGGACTACAGCTACCTGCCCGGCGACACGATCGCCCGCAACTCCTATTTCGACGTGGCGTACGACCCGCGGCCGGAGCGGTTCTTTGCGGTCGACATCGGCGACACCTACGCCTCGCGCTCGAGCCTGCTGCCGCCGGAGGCCCCGCTGTCGTTCATGGTCGCCCACATGGGCGACATGCCGTACATGACCGACGAGAACAGTTGGAACCGCCCCAACCGGTTCCGGGCCGAGGCGCCGTTCCTGGTGGCCGCCTATGGATCGCTGCTGGACATCGACGCCTGGGGGTTCGAGAACCGCAGGCCGTTCTGGAACACCTCCATGCTCGTCTGGGAAGTCAACAGCCCGTCCAAGCTGGGCCAGTTCCCCGCGGCCGTGCTGGCGTATCGCCGGGGCGACGTCGCCCAGGCGGACACGGCGGTGACGGAGGTGCTGTCGCTGGAGGATCTCTACGCATTCAAGGGTTGTCAGCTATACGGCCAGCGGGGCCATGACGGGCTGTGGGCGCACGAGGGCGACGCGGCCGACGGCCAGTCCTCCCCGGGGGCCGACCCGCTGGCGTTCTTCGTCGGGCCGGTGCGGCGCGTGCTGACCGAGGAAGGCTCCTCGCGGCTGGAGGGTGTTGACCTTGCCCGCTACATCGATCGCCAGGCCCAGCGCGTCACCAGCCTGACCGGCGAGGTGGCCTGGGACTACGGGCACGGTGTGGTGACCATCGACTCACCGCGCGCCCAGGGGGCCGGTGGCTTCCTGGCGGAGATGGGGCGCATCGAACTGGCGGACATCGCAATCGAGAGCGACAACGAGTACGGGACGATCCTGGCGGTGTCGCTGGACGGCGAGCCGCTGGCCCGCTCCAGGCGCATCCTCATCCAGGCCGGAACGGAGGACAAGACCCACGGCTTCCGCACCGAGCCCCAAGGCACCGGGTTTGAGCGGATCGTCGCCTTGGGCGGCCACCCGCTCATCGTCCGCGAGGTCGACGCCATCGTCGAGTTAAAAGCAGATTCACCGATCACCGCCACTGTCCTGGACCACAACGGCTATCGCACCAGCCGACGAGCCGACGCAACCGAGGCCGATGGTGGCATCTTGAGGATCACCCTGCCAAGCGACTCGCTATACGTCCTGCTGGAGAGGTAGCCCCCCGACCGCGCGAGAACGGGCGCGGGGATTTCATCACCGCAGGCTCAACAGCACTGGCGCCACAATGGCGGAGGTGGCGTCAGTGCTGTTCTCGCTCCCCACCATCCGGTCTGAACGGCGATGCGGGCCCGGGGAACTCATTGTCCACCTCCGCCGGAAAAACTAGGGACGGACCCTATTTTGTTTCAGGTTTCGCTACCTGGGACATTGAACAAGGATTGGACGAAAATGGTCTATGGACCGGGTGGAAGCGACGGTAGGCTGACCGTCTCGTCGGTGACTATGGTTCTGGCACTTGTGTTCTTGTGTGCGATGGGAGGGTGCCGGCGGAACACGGGGACGATGCGTACCATTGACGATGCCATGGAAGGTGTGTCAGACGTAGCCGTTGTCGTTACGGTCAGCGAAGGGGGGAACTACCGGTTTGGGGTGAGCGAGTCCCTGCAGGGCAAGACAGGGAAGTCCGAGGAGGAGTGCGGTAGGGTATCCGGCGAGCACGACTCTGTGTACCTGTACGTCAAGCGACCCAAAGGGCCCTACGTTGTAAAACTCGTTGGCCGTGAAAGGGGAGGGCAGGTACTTGAGCTGGTAATAGTGTCGGAGATCGAGGCCCAACTGCAGTTTGCGGGCAGCACGCCGGTGACTCTATGGCAGAATGGGCAGATCGTTCAGAAAGGCCATGTGAAGGTGCATCCGCTACCTGAGGGCGGGTCGAAGTGGAAACTGGTCTATCCTGAAGGCGTAGAACTTGAGTGGCTCATGGATGTTCCGGAGTGAACCATGCGAGTTGGGATACTAGACCGTCTTTGCTCGCGGACCTGCGGGCGCGTGGTGCCGGGTCAGGCACGGCCCGGCCCGATGCCCACGGATGGCAATCCGTGGGCTTGGGCAGAACCTTTGCTCAACCCGCAGGCGCAAGCGCAAAACGGTCTAGCACTCGGCAAATTAGGGACATACCCTATCTTCACTATTTTTTGTCCCGCGGTCAGGCTCGACGGCAGGGTTGCGCGAGCAAGCGAGTTGCTCGCCCTACGGCTGCCGGGCCTCGCTGGTGCTCGACCCGGCCTACGGCGTTCGAGCCGGCCTGCGGGCTATCCTCTTGCCGAGTGAGGCGGTTGGCGGTACCGTCATGGTGACAGGCCCCGCGGAGGGGCCATCCCGACAGCCGCAACGCAAAGAGGAGCCCGATGAGCATTCCCCGCCCCGAATATCCGCGTCCGCAGATGGTCCGCCCCGACTGGCTGTGCCTCAACGGCCAGTGGCAGTTCGAGATCGACGCCAGCGACAGCGGCTTGGCCCGCGGCCTGCGGGAGCGCAAGCTGGCTGGCCAGATCACCGTGCCGTTCTGCCCCGAGTCGTCGCTGTCGGGCGTGGAGCACGTGGACTTTATGGACGCGGTCTGGTACCGCCTGGAGGCCGTCGTGCCGGCCGAGTGGGGCCAGGGCGGGCCCGAGCGGAAGGTCCTGCTGCACTTCCAGGCCGTCGACCACGACGCGACGGTGTGGGTCAACGGGCAGGAGGTCGGGCGGCACCGCGGCGGCTTCACGCCGTTCAGCTGCGACCTGGCGGGCCTGGCCCGGCCGGGCGAGAGCGTGGACATCGTCGTGCGGGCCCGCGACGACCGCCGGCCGGCCCAGCCGAGGGGCAAGCAGTCCGAGGCGTACGGCAACCATGGCTGTCACTACACGCGGACGACGGGCATCTGGCAGAGCGTGTGGCTCGAGCCGGTGCCGCACGCGCACCTGCTTCGGCCACGGATCACGCCGGACGTCGCCGGTGGGCGGTTCTGCCTGGTCCAGCCCATCGCGGGGCCGCGCTCCGGGCTGACGGTGCGGGCGACGCTGCGCGACGCCCAGGGCATCGTGGCGACCGCCCAGGTGGAGGCCAAGTGCGACTTCGCCCCGCGCCTGGAGCTGGACATTCCGGCCAACCGCCGCCGGCTGTGGGACGTCGGCGATGCGCACCTGTACGACCTGCGGATCGAGCTGCTCGACGGCGGGGAGACCCTCGACGCCATCGCCAGCTACGCCGGCCTGCGGGGGGTCGCCCTCGACGGCCAGGCCGTGCTGCTCAACGGGCGGCCCGTGTTCCAGCGGCTCGTGCTGGACCAGGGCTACTACCCGGACGGCATCATGACGGCCCCCAGCGACGCGGCCCTGCGGGCGGACATCGAGCTGAGCCAGCAGGCCGGCTTCAACGGGGCGAGGCTGCACCAGAAGGTCTTCGAGGAGCGGTTCCTCTACCACGCCGACCGGCTGGGCTACCTGTGCTGGGGCGAGTTCCCCGACTGGGGCTACCGCCGCGGGCCCGCCCAGGAGGACATCACGCCGCCGCCGACCTACATCACCCAGTGGCTCGAAGCCCTGGAGCGCGACTACAACCACCCGTGCATCGTCGGCTGGTGCGGCCTGAACGAGACGGGCCAGCCCCTGCACGACCACATCGCGATGCTCGACGACGTGACGCGCGGCATGTACCTCGCCGCCAAGGCCCTGGACACTACCCGCCCGGTGCTCGACGCGAGCGGCTGGTCGCACCGCGTGCTGGAGACCGACATCTACGACAGCCACGACTACGACCAGAACCCCGAGAGCTTCCGCGCCCGCCACGATAGGATCAAAGAGGGCCAGCCCCACATCAACGAGCACGGCGGCCCGCGGGGCCAGCGCGTGCCGATGAGCGTTCCGTACCGCGGCCAGCCCTACTTCGTCAGCGAGTTCGGCGGCACGTGGTGGAACCCCGAGGCGGCGGCCAAGGGCGGCGACAGCTGGGGCTACGGCCAGCGGCCCGCGACGATCGAGGAGGTCTACGACCGCTTCAAGGGCCTGTGCGACGCCCTGCTGGACAACGAGTGCATGTTCGCCTACTGCTACACGCAGCTGACCGACGTCTTCCAGGAGCAGAACGGCATCTTCACCTTCGACCGCAAGAGCAAGTTCGACAACGCCCGCCTGCACGCCATCCAGACCCGCCAGGCGGCGATCGAGAAGGAGTGGATAGGACCAGGTCGATAGGACTAAGTGCCTGGGACGTAGAGAGGCGCGTCCTCGGCGGCCCCCATATAACCCGGGGGTCTTCGGGGGCGCCGGCGGGCCGAGGGGGCGATGAGCCTCGCATTCCGGCCCGGCCGGGAGTGAGGTGCCCTACGAAGAACGGACAGCGGGCGGGAGGGTTGTTATCATGCCTGCCGCAAAGGAGGCCGTTCTTCGCAGGGCACCTCACGGCTGCGGGGGCACGGTCCACAGGCCGCTGACGCGGGCCTGGTCGTCGAAGACGACGCGCATGGCCAACTCGTTGCGTTGCCAGCGGACGGGGACGTGGACGACGTCGAAGCCCTCGACGGGCGTGACGGGGCTGGGCGGGCCGTGGCCGAGGTACTCGCCTCCGGCTTGGCCAAGCTGCTGCCAGACGAAGGCCAGCTGCTCGGCCGACAGGGCCGCCGTCATTTCGGGGGCGAACATCTCACGGGCGGCGGCGAACTGGCCGGCCTCCATGTGCTCGACGAGCTGGACGGCCTTGGCCTGCAGGGCGGCCGGGCTGCCGGCGGGCCGGGTGGCGGCCACCTGCTGCTCGCGGAGGCGGTCGCTGGCGGCGTTGATCGCCCGGGCCCGCTGGGCCATCTCCGGCGGGATGGGCGTGGGGTTGCCCCGCGCGTCGGCGGTGGCGAAGAGGATCACGTACCGCCGGGCGGGCACGCGGGCGGCCGTCTGGAAGTTGCGGTGGCTGGGGCTGTTGATGCCGACCCAGTAAACCCGCCCGGGCTGCAATTCGACCGGCAGCGTGCAGGTGGTGCGGGCGGGGTCGTAGCGGGGCTTGCCGATCTTGGGGAAGGTCTCGCCGCCGCCGGTCCAACTCCAGCTGCCGTCGAGCATGGGCTGGTTGAAGGTGACGGTGATCTCCTTCGTCGAGGCCAGCACGTTGGCGCGCAGCGGCTCGGGGGACGTCCGCAGCACCACTGGCACGGGGAGGGTGGCCGCATCGTTGATCCGCCGGGCCTCGGCCAGCAGGTCCTCGGGCAGGGGCGTGGGGTTGCCGGCCTCGTCGGCGGTGGCGAACAGGATGACCCGCCACGGCGCCGGCTGGCCGGCGGCCGAGCGGAAGTTTTTGTGGCTGGGGCTGTTCACGCCGACCCAGTACACCCGCCCCGGCTGGAGCTTCACGGGCAGTTGGGCGGTGCGGTCGTCGAGCCACTTGACCGGGTCGGTCGTGGTCGGAAAGGTCTCCCCGCCGCCAGTGAAGCTGTTGCCGCCGGTGTTCATGGGCTCGTCGAACCGCACCGTGATGGCCGGGGTGCCCGCATCGACGGCCGAGTCGTAGGGCTGGGGCGAGAACCGCTCCACTCGCGGCAGGGCGTCCTCGGCCAGCAGGGCGTCCTCGGCCGGCTGGGCGGCGAGGGCGTTCAGGCCGCTCAGCAGCAGCCCGGCCAGGGCGAGCAGGCTCAGCGAGTGCAGACGCAGCGTGTCGATGTGCATGGCGGTCCCCTTGTCAGGTGCCGCCCGGCCAGTCTGTGAACTGGCCGGCCCGGGCGGGCTACGCTCTTATCAGACCGCCCGGCCCCGCGCCTGTCAAGAGGTGCACCTGGCCGGCCCGGCGCAAAAAGCTGCCCGGACGGCGGCTCCCCCCGAAGCCGCCGGCCGGGCGTGTATGATCCTGGCAATCAGGCCTTGGATGAATGTAGGCGCCGATGGCGTGTCGAATCAAGGTGGCGGCCGGGCCGAAATGGGCCTGAATCGGCCCGCACCTGCCGCGGGGACGGAAAAAGTCTCATCGCGGGGCCTGGGAACCCCTGCGCCCGCAGGACAAAAGGGGATCGATTATCGGACGATCCCCGGATCGGTCACGGGACACGTGGAGCGGGGCGGGGGCCGATGGGCGTGCGGGGGCCCTTTCTCCAAGCCCACGGATGGTCAATCCGTGGGGGTCTGGTGCGGGCTGCGCGGGTGGGGTCCTGCGCCTTAGGTGGGGGGGCTCGCCGGGGCGCGGTAGCTGGTAGGTCGGGCATACTTGCCCGACATCGGTGTCGGGGAGGTATCCCCGACCTACTGGGGCGCCGTTCGGAAGACCCCGGGCAAGCCCGGGGCTATATAGCGGGTAGGGCGGGCCAGGGCCCGCCCTCCTGGCTACTCGTGGCGCAGGGCGGTGATGGGGTCGAGTTGGGCGGCGCGGTAGGCGGGGTACAGGCCGCTGACGAGACCGACGCCCAGGGCCATGCTGAAGGGGACCAGGACGGTCGCAGTGCGGATGACGGTCTCGACGCCGAGCATCTTCTCGACGGCGAAGGGCACGATGGCCACGCCGATGACGATGCCCAGGGCGCCGCCGAGGGTCGTCAGCGTGACGGCCTCGACGAGGAACTGGATGACGATGTCGCGTTTCTTGGCGCCCAGGGCACGGCGGACGCCGATCTCGCGGGTCCGCTCGGTGACGCTGGCGAGCATGATGTTGACGATGCCGATGCCCCCGACGATCAGCGAGATGGCGGCGATGGCGAAGAACATGTAGTTCCAGAGCTTCCGCTGCTCCTTGAGCAGTTGGATCTCCTCGAGCGGCACGCGGATGGCGTAGTCGGAGTTGGGCTTGCGGCTCAGCAGGCTGCGGGCGACCGGGGCGCCGCCGAGGACGGCGTCCTCGTCGGCCATCTGGAGGATGCACTGGTGCAGGTCGACGCGTTCGTAGAGCCGGCTGCCCTGGCTGCGCTGGATGGTCATCTCCCCGTAGCGCTCGTTCTTGGTGGGGTAGGGCACGTAGAGCTGGTACTCGGCGCTGGCCTCCTCGCCGCCCTGCAGGACCGAGGTGTTCTGCAGCAGGCCCACGACGATGAACGGCTCGCTCTCCAGGCGGATCTTCTGGCCCAGCGGGTCGGTGTAGCCGAAGAGCTTGCGGGCGAGGTTGGCACTGATGACGCAGACGTTGCGCTTGCGGAGCATGTCGGCGTGGCTGAGGAATCGCGAGCCGCCGGGCACCAGCGAGAGGTTGGCGACGGTCATGTAGGCCGGCTCGGTCGCCATCACCGTCACGGGGATGGTGTAGACGCCGGCGATGGCCTCCTTGACCGAGCGGTGGGCGATGACCGCCCGCTGCACGCCGGGGATGTTGTCGCGGAGCTGGGCGACGTCCATATGCGTCAGGCCATACTCAAGCACCCGGCTGTTGGAGCCGGAGGCCTGGCTGGACTCGCCGGAGGGCTTGACGGAGTAGACGATGAGGTTTCGGCTGCCCAGGCGGGCGAGCTGGGCCTCGGCCTTGGTGCTCAGGCCCTCGTTGATCGCCAGCATGGTGATGACGCTCCAGACGCCGCACAGCACGCCCAGGGTCGTCAGCAGCGAGCGGACCAGGTGCACGGCGAGGCTCTGCAGGGCCAGGCCGATCGTGTCGCCCATCTTGATCAGGCTCAGGGGGATCATACGGCCCGGCTCATCCTTTCGGTCGGCACGTCGGTGTGGACGCGTCCGTCGCGGAGGGTGATGATGCGCTGGCCTCGCTGGCCGACGTCGGTCTCGTGGGTGACCACGATGAGCGTTCGGCCCCGGGCGTGCAGCTCGTCGAGTAGCTCGAGGATCTCGACGGTGGTCCGGCTGTCGAGGTTGCCGGTGGGCTCGTCGGCCAGCAGGATCAGCGGATCGTTGGCCAGCGCCCGCGCGCAGGCGACGCGCTGCTGCTGGCCGCCGGAGAGCTGCGTGGGGCGATGGCCCAGCCGGTC
>JAWLCG010000178.1:0-9926 GCA_041687295.1 Phycisphaerae bacterium
CGCCGAGGAATTCGGTGCATTCTTCAGCGTCAGGGCCGTGATCTTCAGGGGCTGGGTGGGTTCATCTCTCGCTGGCATCGACACTTCCAATCATGCTCACGTTCATGCTGCAAAAGGGGTTAATGAGCTTGCTGTCTACGCGGGCCCATGGCTCAATGTGCATGTAAAACAGTCAGCCCAAGGGAGATACACATGCACGACTGCGACAGCCACGCCGAAGGCCACTTGATCTTCCGGGCCATCGTCACCGACACCGTCAGCCGAGAGACCATCCGACGCTACAGCTTCATCGCCGACAGCCTCGAAGAGGCCCGGGAGATGGCCTGGAAGCGGGCCGGCAAGTTCGGCGGCGACGTGTTCGTCAAGGTCGAGCAGCTCAGCCGCTAACCCAAGGAGAACGCCATGCCGCACGACTGGTACGCCGCCAAGCGCAACAACCCCTACCTGGGCGAGGAGGTCCGGATTGTCCGGGTCCACCAGCGCCTGGAGGGACGCCCCGCCTTCGCCATAAAGAGCGAGCGTCAGACGATCGCCATCAGCGCCGACAAGAAGATGCTCATCACGCTGGCCAGCGACCGCTACATGCGGCTGGTCGAGATCGAGGACTGAGGAGGCACGACCATGCGAACCAAGCGCATCGAACTCGAAGGACCCGCCGGCCACGTCGCCATTGAGCGGCTGCGGGGCGAGGCCACCATCCGGATCGACAGCATCGTCCGCGAGCCTCGCGGCGAGCACGGCTGGCTGAGCTGGGAGATCCCGGCTGCCGCCGGCCAGGACGAGGTCTACCCCATCGCCGAGATGATCCAGCGCCGCTGCGACGGCGCCACCGGCACCCACAGCGACATCCACGACTACTACCGCGAGCTGCAGCGCTTCGCGGACTGAAAGGAGCCCACCATGGACGACCGCAACCGCAAGCTGACGATCGACGAGGCCAACGACATCTGCCGCGGCTGGGCCGAGGTCATGCCGGACCCCGAGGACCCGACGCTCTGGCGGGTCGAGGGTCCCGGCCGGGTGGAAGCCCACGAGCCGATGACCCTGAGCGAGTGGACCGCCTTCCTGGTCGACTGGACCGGCGCCGACCACGACGGCAGCGGCACCGGCGAGGGCGAGCGCTGGCGCCTGGCCGACCATGACTACCACGATGAGGGCCCGGACCCAACCGACGAGGTCGCCATTGAGACGCTGCTCTACGAGCTGCTCCAGGACGACGAGATGGCCCCGGAGATCGAACGCGTCGAGACGTTCGAGGAGGCGGGGCTGCTCACCAACGACCGCTGCGTGGTGATCCACACCCACGATCACCGGAGCTACCAGGTCACCGTCATACGCAGCCGCTGACGGCTCGTGGCGGCCTGCAGAAAGACTGCAATTGCTGCCGGAATCAGCCTTAGCGGCCGGGCCATTCCATGGCTCAATGTGACCATGCAACCTGCACAGGAGACCACGATGAAACGCCAACGCCCCAAGACTTACGAGACCACCTACCGCGGCCAGAAGGTCCGGGTGACCGTGCCCGAGAACGACTCGGCCGAGCTGTTCGACCACATCCGCGAGCAGCTCAGCCCCGAGGCCGTCGCCGCCATCGTCGCCTGGCTGCAGCCGGCCCACACGAACGACCCGCAGGTGGACCGCCAGGTCCGCTGGTTCGCCGACCAGCTGGTTCAGCTGCTCGGCGGTAACGACAACTTCGCCCGGCTGATGGACGAGCTGGGCCTGTAGAACAACGCCAACCGCAAGGAGATCACCGTGGCCCCGAAGAAGAACGGCAAGAAGACCACCGGCAGCAGCCCGACCCGCCCGGCCAAGCGCAAGAAGATCGTCTCGCTGGCCGAGTACGAGGCGGAGGCCCAGGCCGCCGCCGCCCCCGTGGAGGAACCCCAGGTTGAGCCCGCCACGGAACCGGCGCAGGGCGCCCCGGGCGAGCCGGCCCCGGTCGATGGCGCGAGCCGCATGAGTTGCCTCGACGCCGCTGCGCAGGTCCTCGCCGAGCGCGACCCAGCCGACGGGCCGCTCACCTGCCAGCAGATGATCGAGCGCATGACCGCCAAGGGCTACTGGTCGCCCGCCCGCGGCGGACTGACGCCGGCGAACACCCTCTACTCCGCCATCCTCCGCGAGATCAAGGTCAAGGGCGAGGTCAGCCGCTTCGACAAGGTCGAGCGGGGTCGGTTCAGCCTGACGCTCAAGCGGTAACCGCATCCGTCACCTCCTCCCGCCCCGGCCGGGCCTCCCGGTCGGGGTTCTCTTCTGGCTCCTGCAGACTCTCCAGTGCGCGGCCGTCCCGTAGCTCAGCGTCCCCAGCGGCGCCCTCGGCCGGTGCCGTCAGGGCTGGCTGCATTGGCGAGGCAGCCAGAGGTGTTGCCCGCGCCTCGTTCGCCGACCTGGGCAGCCGGCCGGGAGTGGCCCCGGTGGGCCCACAGGTGGTGGAAGCCATCTGCCAGCCGCTTGGGCGGGACACATTTGGCACTCTTGCGGAAGTAAGAGGGTGAGGGAGTCTGGTGGGCGCCCTCGCCACGGACGGCATAGGTGGCTATTGATCGGTTGCTGCAACGGGCCAGGCAGAGCACGGTGCCTGGGCACTGCAAGTTTTTCTGCAGGAAGCCCAGAATCCCCGCCAAACCTGGAGGGGGTCCGGCAATAAGCATTGTAGGCGAGCCCTCAGGGCCGCGGGAGGTGGCAAGGCCGGGTACTTCGGGCCCGAAAGCGGTAGATGCTAATGGAATCAACTGCATGCGATTACTCGGGTTCCAGCGCGGCAAATGCCGGGCTTGTGCGGATGTAGAGGCAAACGGAACCTGTTTCAGCCTTCGCCACCGGCAAGACCGGCAGGCACAGGCGGGGGGCGTGAGGCCAGGCCGGGCCTCGTCCTCCGGCAGCAGGGCATCGGGTCGTTGAGCCGCGGCGACATACCGGGACGCCCCTGGTTTTCGTGCGGAATGCGCGGTCCCTGCGGCGGGAGCGGCCACAGCGAGCGCGTTTTCTGGCACTGCCAGGATCTTGCGCGTAACGAATCGCCGGCTACCGCAGAAAAAGGATAGTAGAGGGCCTTCGTGCGATAGTCGGGCCCTCGCGCCTCGGCCGGGCTTGCCCACGGCGGGGCGGCCCCATCGCCTCGACGGCCGAGTACAGGCCGCTGCATGACGTCAGGCTGCCGGGCCGCCCTCCGCAGGCCTACGGCCGCACGTTCAGGGGCTTGGCCAGACATCAGGGCCTTGCAGGGACATGTCAGACATACTGCTGACATATGTCTGACATGTGATTTTCGGGTGGCTCAACAGCTACTAAGCCATGAGTGAAAAAGGCTTGCGCCGTTTGATGCAGGGACATGGAATTTCTTGCAGGGACATTTCGCAACTTCGCGCCCAAATTTCGGGCCTCTGCGGCAAATAACCCTATAGCCGCCGGCCCGGAGCGAATTCCCTGCACTACTCCGTACAGTTCGCCTCCGCTCGCGGTAGGTAGTGAAGGAGGAGGCCGTGCAGGTTCCCGGTGCCGAGGTGCGGTGGCCCCCCGGGCATGGGATGCGGATGGCGCCCTGGCGGGGCGCGGTCGCACCGAGCCCACATTCAGGCACTGCCGAGATTTCGCGCGGAACGTTTGTGCGGTTGCCGCAGAAAAAGAATAGTAGAGGGCCCTCGTCCGACCGAGCCCTCGCGCCTCGGCCGGCTTCGCCCCAGGCGGGGCGGCCCCATTGCCTTGATGACTGTGTGGACGGCACACGGCCCTTCGCAGTCCCTCTCTGGAGGCATCGCCATGGACGCTTGCTGTCCGCACTGGGCCACCGTCGGCCAGATCGCCCGGGCCCTTGGCTGCGCCGAACTTCGTCAGAATCCTGACGAAGTGGACACGCAGCATGGGCTCCGGCCGTCCTCCGCGACTCCCACGACCGCGAAGGTCGAGCACCACGTCGGTAAGGGGACCAAGCAGAAGCTCCGCCGCGGGTTGACCTCCATCCGCAAGCCGAGCGGCGGTTGGGGAAAGGCCGCCCTGTTCCGAATTCAGAACAGGGCTGCACCCTTGAGCAGCAGGCGAGTTGGTCCGCGTGTCTCAGCAGCGATACGGAGGCCTCAGCATAGGCTTTCGGCGGCCTGGAAAGCGTCTGTCAAGTCCTGCGGCAGTCGCGAGAAAACCCCTCGTCCGCGTCGGAATTCCGGAGCGCCGCCGCCTGAACGGCATAGGTAACCAGTATGGGAGGACAATGATTGAGGACAGCCAGTGAGTGACCACTACCGCTGCTACGGCCTGATGGACGTCCGGGGCCGCTTCCGGGCCTGGCGCTTCGGCCCCGACACCGAGACGGTCCACCGGATCCTGATCGACGAGGCCGCCCGGGGCGCGCAGGTACTCTTCGCCAGCGTGCAGAGCTTCGCCCCGCCTGGCGGTGCCGACGGGCTGACGCGCTGGCGGGCCGTCCGGGACCAGTACTCTGGCGAGGGGGCGCTACCGCACTGGGCGCCGCTGTACTTCGACCTCGACGCGGAGGGCGACCCTGAGCAGGCGCTGCTCTGGGCCCGCTGGCTGGTGGAGTTCTTAGTCGAGCAGCTCGAGCTGCCCGTGCCGGCGGTGCGGGTGTGGTTCTCGGGCGCCAAGGGCGTGCACGTCATGGCGGACCCCGTAGCCCTGGGCATCGAGCCCGACCCGATGCTGACGGCGGACCTCAAGGGCGTGGCCCTGGAGCTGGTGGCCCACCTGCAGTCGCTGGGCGCCCCGGAGATGGCCACTGACGCCGCCGTCTACTCGGTGCCGCGGCTGCTCCGCATGCCCGACCAGCTACACCCGAAGACGGGGCTGTACAAGGTCGAGCTATCCCACCGGGAGCTCCACCGCTGCTCGGCCGAGCAGATCCAGGCCTTGGCCCGCACGCCCCGGGGTTCTCTGTGGGCGCCTGACGAGCTGCCCGATGGGTCCGTGCCCCTGGCGGCGCAGTGGTGGACGGCGTCACTGGAGCGGGCCCGCCAGCCGCGGCAGTTCCGCATCCGGACGGCCGAGGTGGCGGGGCTGAAGGTCCGGCCCGACGGGTACGTGGTCGATGAGCTGGTCGACGACGCCATGCCCTCCTGCATCGCCAGGCTGCTGAGGGCCACCGTCAGTCCGGGCAGCCGCAATCGCGTCGAGCTCCAGACGGCCTGCTGGGCCAAGGCGGCGAAGCTGCCGTACGGGAAGGCCCTGGCCATGCTGACGACGTGGACGACGGGGAATCGGCCGGAGCTGTCGGCCGAGAACGCCAGAGCGAAGGCCGAGTCGATCATGCGCAGCGTCTACGGCAGCGCTTCGTACGGCTTCAGCTGCATCGCCGCCCGGTCGGTGGCGCGGGCCGTTGGCGTCGCAGCGGAATGCGAGGGCTGCCGGGCCGTCCGGCCCCGTTCCCTGCGCCAGGCCTGCTCGCTGCGCGTCCGTCACGACGCGCACTGGAACCCGCCCGAGAGGATCTCCCTGGAGGATGCCCGTGGTCTTACTGCCCGAGTCATTGACCGCCGAGTTGCGGCCTGCCGTGCCCCTCGTCCTGGCGACCGCGCCGCCCGGCGTCGGCAAGACCCACGCGGTCCTTCAGGCTCTGGCCAGGCACGGGACGCGGGCCGTCTATGCGGCACCCACGCATGAGTTGGCGATGCAGGTGCAGAGCAACCTCCAGGCCCTGGGCGTCTCGACGCACTACTGGCGTCAGGGCCCGACCGACGAGGATGAGTGTCCCCACCAGGACCTGGTCGGGTTCTTCCGGCAGTTGGGGTATCTGATCCGCTGGGGACCGTGCCAGGACTGTCTCAAGCGGAAGCAATGCGACTACCGCCGTCTGTTCACCCGCAAGGCGAACCGGACGGCCCAGGTGCTGATCCTGACGAGTTGGCACCTGCGGCGGGAGGACCTCTGGACGATCCGGGCCCTGGAGGGCCGGCCGCTGGTCGTGCTGGACGAGGATGCCCTCTCGGCCCTGGCCGCACCGGTGGAGCTGACCGTCGAGCGGTTGCGGAGCTTCCTCGAGAACCTCGGTGCCCTGCGTGCGGCCTTGGGCGGGAAGGATGACCCATGGGCCGCCTGGCTGACCCGCCGACTGAGCCGGCCCGCCGATGGGGACCCGGCGCTTCTGGCCCTGACCGATATCGTCCGGCGCGCGGCCGAAGACGTGTTGCGGGCCTGCGCCGTCGCCGGGCATGGCCGGTGGCAGGAGTCCCAGGCCGTGCTGGGCCAGATCGTCACTGACCATGACCGGTTGCTCCTGGGCGATGACGACCTGTTCTTCGAGCTGGTCGGCCACGCCTATCACGCCGCCAGCCGCGGAACCGTCCTGCCGAACCTCCTGGCGGACCTGCGCGAGCTGCTGACCGAGCCGCGGTTGGTGCACCTGTCCGTCGGCGCATGTCGATGGACGCGGCGGGCCTACCTGCCGCCGGACCGGCAGATCGTCATGCTCGACGCGTCGGCCGAGCCGGCGGTCGTGGCCGGCGTGACGGGCCGCGAGGTGGAGATCATCCAGACGCCCCTGATCGAGCAGCGAGCCACGATCTACCAGATCATGGACAAGGTCGGCACTCGGGCCGGCAACCGGCGCGACCTGGCCCGCGCAGAGAGCTGGACGCGGAAGCTGGCGACGGAAGTGGCCCGGCGGCACCGCAACGAATCGCTGGTCTGCATCACCTTCAAGGCCGACGAGGACACCTTGCAGGAGTTGCTCGATGCCGAACACGGCAGCGTCCGAGTGGTCCACTACGGAGCCCTGCGGGGCCTCAACGCCTTCGAGGACTTCCAGGCCGGCCTGATCCTGGGCCGGCCCATGCCCAACGAGGCGCAGCTGCAGATGCTGGCCGTGGCCGCCTTCGGCCGGGATGCCCTGGATGAGGACCTCCAGTCGCCGCCACTGGAGTGGCAGCTGCACACCCACGAGATCGGCCCCGATACCTGGCAGATCCGCCATCAGCGCTATGGCGACGAGCGGTGGCAGGCTGTCTGGCGGCACGTGGTCGTCGGCGAGCTGACACAGGCCATCGGCCGACTGCGGCCGCTGGCGAATCCGGCCACGGTCTACGTCGCCTGCAACGAGCCGTTGCCGACCACGTTGGACATCGTGCCCGTCTACGCCAGTGAGCTGTTCGCGGGGATGGCCACATCAACACGCCGCTCCGACTTCCAGGAGCGGGTCCGTCAGTACGCCCAGACCATGGAGGACCTGGCCGCCGAAGGCATCGAGCCGACCAACCGGGCCGTGTGTGAGCGGCTGGGCATCAAGGAGCCTAACGGCCTTAGGTACAGGATCTTAGCGATGGATGCCGAGGCGAGAGCGCCGCCTGGGCCAGAGTCTTTCCAAGTTCGTAAACAGCGACTCAAACAGGGCTTATGCCCATAAATGGGCCTCTAGCCCAAAAGGTTATCACTTACCCTATAGATATATAAGGGTAAGTGATAATCTCGGCCGGTTTTTCCAAACTCGGGCCACCTCCGCCCCGGGGCGTGGCCATCTTCGCTCCACTCCTCCTTCAGGAAAGGATCACTATGGTTCAGGCCAACTGCGCCGCCGCTGTGCCCACTGAAACGGGCGACCTTCGCACCCCGCAGTGCCTGTTGTGCGGCAGGCCGAGCGCCGTTGACGGATTGTACTTCCCCGGTCGGGGAGCGCCCGTTGCCTACCGCCTCGGCAAGATCATCGCCTACTCGCTCTGCGGCCACTGCGGCAGCCGCGTCAGGCTGCTGGCCGACATCATCGAGGCACGCATCGAAGAGAAGCTGAGTGCCAGCAGCTTGGTCTGACCTTCTCACACTGAATCCCGCGTTCGCCCGCGCCCGGCTTGCAGGCCGTCGGGCGCGGGCGCTACCCGCCTGGCCTGCCCGAGGACCCTCACATGCAGTGGCTGGAAGCCAACAGAAAGGACGTCGGTGTGCTCAACCGGACCGACCTGTCGCCGCTCTACCACCGCGCCCACGCGAGCAACGCCCTGACGTTCCGTCAGCGGCAGGTCTACGAGCAGCTCAACTGAGAATTGGGGCATGCCCCGATCCGGCCGCCATCCCGGCGGTCGGGTCGGGCGCATGCCCAGACTCTGAAGGAGTATCGCATGAGTAACCAGAACCCATACCCGGCTGGGTGCATCATCTGCGGCACGAGCTTTCCCGCCTTCCGGGCCCACGCGAAGTACTGCTCGCCCGCGTGCAAGCGATCGGCACTGCTGGTGAATCGCCAGGCGAACCCCCGGCCGCACCGACACGTGCGGCGATGCCCGCGCTGCGGTCAGACATTCACCGCCCGGCGCGTCGAGGGCACCTACTGCTCGAATGCCTGCCGACAGGCGGTGCACCGGCGCCGGCATCTGTCGAGTCGAACCGCATGACCGAACACCGTAACGCCATATTGGCATGTGCCGGAGAGCACCGACTGCCACAGCGTAACGCCTGGCGCAGTCGCGGATACGGCAGGCGTAACGAATACGACATAAGTGTCGGGAATGGGTCGTTTCGTTACGGCTACGCGGTTCCGGATACGGATAGGCGTTACGGGTCCTACCTGGCCCGGACTGCCATTATGGCGGCGGGAACGGTCACCGTGCAGCAGAGAGTTACTTTATTAACACACGCACGCAGAGGAGGCTTCTCCGGATGCAGCTTACCCCTCGACAGCGGCTCGTTCTCATCGGCGTCCTGCAGGACCAGCGGCGCCTGGCGGAGGGCCTTTACGGCGATAGCGCCGGCCTGTCCCGCGAGGCGTGGGGCCGCCATCGGCTCCGCGCCATGCAGGCTCGCGATGGACTGGTGCCCATGGCGCTGGCCGACTGGATCGGCCACGCACCCACCAACAGCGAGCACGTGCTCTACCACCGCGAGTACGCCCGCCTGGAGGACCGCGGCCTGCTGGTGCGGTGCAACCCCTTCGGCGGACGGCGGACGACGCACCTGAAGCTCACCCCGGCGGGGCGACGCGTGGCCGAGGACCTGCTGGCGGAAGAGCTTGGGAGCGAGGACGAGGAGGTCACCGACTGGGCGACCGTGGAACTGCTACCCATCGAGCTGCCGCCGGAGGCGGGGCACGGGGAGGGTGATAGTCAGTGAGATTCGGCAGGGACACGGGTGCGGCTCAGAAGGAGGTGGCAGTGACGAACGGGACGGACCCCGCGTGGATGACGCCGGAGGAGCGGTTGGACGAGGTGGGCATGCTGCTGTCGCTGGCGATGATGCGGCTGTGGCTCAAGCGCCGCCGGGCGGCCTGTGGAGGCGAGAGAGGAGTTTCGAGAGATTGGAGGCAGGATTGCCTTGAGCTGTCCGGCCCGATGGGCCCTGATGGCACCGTCACCATGGCCAAGGAGTGAACGCATGGAACAGACGGTTCTTAAACAGCTTGGGGCGCTGCAGCGGATGGAGATCGAGTCGCTGCGCATGCACTGGCGGGCCCTGTACGGCACGGAGCCTCCGGCCTCGTACGCCAGGGCCCAGCTCGTCCGCCGTCTGGCGTGGCGGGTGCAGGAGCTGCACTACGGCGGACTGTCCGAGGCGGCCCAGCGGCGGCTGGCGGAGATCGCGGATGCCGATGAGCTGGCCGGCGGCAAGCGGAAGCCGACGCGGCGCCAGGGGCAGGCGGTGGCGCGCGGCACGCGGCTGATCCGCCACTGGCGCGGCGCCGAGCACGTCGTGACCGCCCTGGCCGACGGCGGCTTCGAGTGGGGCGGGCGGCGCTACCGCACGCTGACCGCCGTCGCCAAGGCCATCAGCGGCCAGCACTGCAGCGGGCCGCGGTTCTTCGGGCTCACCGGCCCAGGCAAGGAGGCGTCATGATTGCAGAGCAGAAGGGCAGGGCGGTCCGGTGTGCCATCTACACCCGCAAGAGCCATGAGGAAGGGCTGGAGCAGGCCTTCAACAGCCTCGACGCCCAGCGCGAGGCCTGCGAGGCCTACATCGCCAGCCAGCGGCACGAGGGCTGGGTGTGTCTGCCGCAGCAG
>JAWLCG010000179.1:0-9914 GCA_041687295.1 Phycisphaerae bacterium
ATGGGCATGGAGATCAGCCGCCAGGCCGCACAGCAACGCTTCAGCCCGACGACCGACCCGAGCGAAGCGACGACCCCGAAGCAACGCGTCATCCGCCGCGTCAACGCCTTCAACGAGATGGCGATCCTCGGCCGCGAGCAGGCCGACGGCTGGCACCTCGTCGGTTTCGGTGCTGGCAAGCTCGTCGTCGAGGCGTCGGATCATCTGTGGGAACACCAGCGGCTGACCTTCGCCGGGCATCCGCTGCTGCGCAGCATGGAACGGGACCAGTGGCAGATCGTCGGTGTCTGGGGCCCGTGGACCTACCTCAAGCGGCCCGCCGGCGCCGCAGCAGCCGATCTGCTGGATGGTCACCCGGCAGTCGCGATCGAACCAGATCGGGTCGGGCACATGCCAGCGGTAGAAGCTGTAGGCGTGCGCCCCCCCGTCGGCGATGGGACAGCCGGCGTAGGTCGACGCGAACGCCTTGAGGCCCCAGGCGTCGCCGATGTAGTCCTCCACGCCGGTGCCCACGAGCGTGGGTGCGTCGGGGGCGTCGCCGTCGAGGCAGACCTTCACCTCGCCTTCGCCCCACCAGCTGCCGTAGCGGGCGTCGGCGTGGACGCTGAAGCAGGCGCCCAGGAACCGCCCCGAGCCGCTCACGCGGGGCAGGACGGTGAAGTCCTCGCCCAGGCGCGTGGGCCGTTCGCGCCGCCAGTGGGCATGCAGGTAGAGCGCGTCGTCGGCCACCGCGTCGCACAGCTCGTAGTTGACGTCGTAGAACAGGTGGTCCAGCCGGCGGTCGGTGTCGTTGGTCAGCACGATCCGGGCCCCCCGGCGGAAGGGCATGGGGATGTGGCACAGGAACGATCGGCCCTCGGCATCGCTGAACAGGGCGCTGTCGAAGGCCGTCCGCCGCCCGCAGCCGACGCCGAAGAAGTCGCCCAGCGGGGCACTGACGGCCGGCGTCTCGGCGCCGTCCCAGAGCATCTCCAGCCGCAGGCCGCGGAGCATCGTCGCCGAGCGGTCGGAGATCGTCAGCCAGATCCGCCGCACCACGCCGGGCCCCTCGGCCTGCATGAGCGTGTGAGCCTCGCCCGGCTCGAGCGTGTCGGCGGGGTGACCCTTGGCGCCGCGGTTCTCGCGGGCCCCGCCGCCCTTGCGGCCCAGGGGGTTCTCGAAGCTCGCCCACCGCGTCCGCACGCCGGCGGGCCGACAAAACAGCGGAGTGCTCATCGGGGCGTCCTTTCCAACGGACAGACGCGCCCCGGGCACCGTGGCCACGGCGCCGGGGGCGCGGGTCGCTTAGGTCTTACCTCGGAAAACCTCTGTGTCGTTCCTCTGTGTTCTCTGTGTTCTCTGTGGCCCAGGTCTTCCGTCTTCGAAGACGCCGGGCATGCCCGGGGCTATATGAAGGCGCCGGGCTTCGCGTTTCTCGCCCCGGCCTACTGCATGCCGAACATCTGCTCTTTGAGGTCGAGGTAGTAGAGGTAGTTCTCCTGGGGCACGTTGGGCGGGCAGCGGTGGTCGCAGAAGGGGATGAAGCCGCCCTTGGCCACGTATGGGGCGAGGCTCTCGAGGTACTCCTTGATGGCCTGGCGGCTGCGGGCGAGGACCATCTTGTCCACGCCGCCCATGATCCGCAGCTCGGGGCCATACTTGTCGAGGATCTCGCCGGGATGGCCCGAGCAGTGGACCTCGAAGGGGAACATCGTGTTGATGCCGCCCTCGAGGAAGTAGGGGATCACCTGGCGGATGTCGCCGTCGCAGTCGGTCCACCAGATGTCGATGCCGGCGGCCCGCAGCTTCTTACTGATCCGCTGGTAGCGGGGCACCAGCAGGTCCTTGAAGAACCACAGCGGCACCAGCGGGCCCGAGCGGAAGCAGATGTCCTCCCAGGCGCTGGCGGCGTCGAAGTCGATCTCTCCGAGCACCTGGTCGAGGAAGTGCTCGACGAGCTGGCAGCTGGTCTCGACCATGTCCTCGACCATGGCGGGGTAGTCGTAGAGTGCGTAGGCGAGCCCCTCGGCGGTGAGCATGTCGCGGATCTTGCCGATCATCGAGCCGCAGTTGACCGCCAGCGGGTAGTCGCGGTCGGTGGGGTGGTTTTTCCTGACGGCGGCGACGTCGATCTTGCGGGCGGGGTCGTCCACGTTGAACCGCTCTTCCTTGGCCCGCTTCCAGTCGTCGGGGGTCTGGATGGTGGCCTTGATGAAGTGCGGAATGGTGCTGTGGCCATCCTTGGGCATCTCGGCCAGCAGCCCGTCGCTGTTGATGAGGGTCTTGTGGGTGGGCGTCTCCTCGACGACCCGATGCTCGAAGCCCGGGTGCATCCACACGCGCCCGCCGACGCCGCCCATGTTGTCGAAGCTGAAGAACTGGTCGGCCTGCCAGTTGTTGGTGATGTTGTTCTCGACGAAGATCGGCCAGACGGAGAAGTTCTCCTCCCAGTAGCCGAACTCCATGTTGAAGCAGCGATCGACCGGGCGATAGTGCATCTGGTTGTTGAACCGCTGGCGGTCGGTCATCGTGCCCTTCCACTTGGGGCGGATCGGCGTAACGGCCATGGCTGACTCCTGATAGCGGGCGTCGGGGGTGGCCGGGGCACCTGCGCAGCGCCGCCCGGCCGGTCGCGTTGGAGGGAGCCTACAGGCCCGCCGGCGAATGTGCAAGGGCCTATCGTCCCTGATGGACCCTTGCATTCGGGGCTCGTCCTGGTAGAAAATGGCCCCTTTGGGCCCCGGCTCCCGGGGCCGATACGGGAGTACCCAGTGAGCGCGGAAAAGCCTGTTCGCTACGGCGTGATCAGTGCGGGCCGAATGGCCTGCTACACGATGACCGAGCTGATGCGGAACCACCCAGCCGCCGAGCCGGTGGCATGGTACGAGCTGGACCCCGTTCGGGCGGACACGGCCGAGCGCCTGCCGAGCCTGCGCCGCCTCGGCCTGGCCGAGTGCGACAGCCTCGAGAGCCTGCTGGCCCGCGAGGACGTCGACGTGATCCTGAACGTCACGCCGCACTACGCCCACGCCGAGACCAGCATCGCCGCCCTGCGGGCCGGGCGGACCGTGATCTGCGAGAAGCCCCCCGCCTGCAGCCGGCAGGAGATCGGCGACATGGTTGCCGCCAGCCGTTCCGCCGGCGATCGGCTGATGGTGCACTTTCAGCACGTGCTGCGCCCGGCGACGCGCTGGCTGGGCGAGGCCATCCGCGCGGGCCGGCTGGGGCGCATCCGCCGCGTGCGATGCCAGACCCTCTGGTGGCGCGAGCCGAGCTACTACGGGCGCGTCCCCTGGGCGGGCCGGCGGGAGTTCCAGGGCCGGCCCGTGCTTGACGGGGCCCTGACCAACCAGACGATCCACTTCCTCAACCAGATGCTCGTGCTCGCCCAGCGCAGCGGCGAGGGCCACGTCGCCCCCGTCGCCGATCTGCGGGCGGCCCTGTACCGCTTCCACTCCGCCAGCTACCTGGAGATGGAGGACACCGCCGTCGCCGTCGGCACGCTGGCCAATGACGACCGCACCGAGTTCGTCTTCGCCGGCACGGTCTGCGCGAGCGGCTCGGGCGGCCAGGACCGCCTCAGCGAGTACGCGGGCATCCCCGAGACCCACCAGATCCTCATCGAGGGCGAACGGGGCCGGGCGATGTGGGACGGCTCGGCCCGGCTGGAGATCGACGGGGAGGCCCCGGAGGTCTTCGACCGCCCCGACGGGTCCTGGCCCTTCTACTTCCACGTCCGCGACGTGCTGGCGGGACGGGCTGGCCGCATTACCCCCATCGAGCAGGCCGCCCACACGATGGACTTCATCTTCCGCACCTACGAGTCCGCCAACGGCCAGGCCATTTTCGATCGGCCCTGGGAGCACCACCCCACCGTCGCCGACACGCTCCGCCAGTGCGTCGAGCAGCTCAAGCTGCCCGCCGAGCTGGACCGCCCGCCCACTTGGGCATAGGGCGGGCACCGCCCGCCACGAAGGAGCCAGGGCGAGCCTGGGCCGTATGGAGTGCGGCGATGCAATCGCCGCTTTGGCTCGCGGGCGGCCGGCCCAGCCGGGGCCACCGGCTCGCGGCCGAGCCAGCCAAAGCGGCGAGTTCTTCGCCGCACTCCATAATGCCCGGGCACGGTGGATGGAGGTCCGCGGCGGGCCATGCCCGCCCTACAGGAGAAGATTCCATGCGCGTAATGACCTGCAACGTCCGCTGCAGCGGCGCCCGCGACGGCGAAAATGACTGGGTGCATCGCAAAGACGTCTGTGCGGCCGTCATGCTGTCGCGCGAGCCCGACGTGATCTGCTGCCAGGAGGTGTGGGACGACCAGGTGGTCGACCTGCGCGATCGGCTGGGCGGCTACGCATGGTTCGGCACGATCGACGAGCCGACGACCCGCCGGCCGGTGAATTCGATCTTCTACCGCAGGGATCGCTTTGAGCGGCTCTCGGCGGGCAGCTACTGGCTGAGCGAAACGCCCCACGTGTGCGGCTCGCGGAGTTGGGACAGCGACTGCGTCCGCCTGGCGACGTGGCTGCGGCTGATCGAGCGGGCCAGCGGGCGCGAGCTGCGGATCGTCAACACCCATCTCGACCACGTCAGTCAGGCCGCCCGCGAAGGCCAGGCCGGGATCATCAACGAGGATGCCGCCGCCTACGCCGCGGACTACCCGCAGATCCTCACCGGCGACATGAACGCCGCCCCGGGCAACCCGGCCATCGAGCGCTTCCTCGCCACCGGCTGGCGTGACGCCTGGCAGGACGCCCACGGCCTGGCGGAGACTGGGACGACCTTTCACGGCTTCCGGGGGGCGGACTACGACAGAGACAAGGGGCGGATCGACTGGATCTTCACCCGCGGCGGTGTCCGGGCCATCGGCGGCGAGGTTGCCCGCGATGCCCCCCAAGGCCGATACCCCAGCGACCACTACTTCCTGACGGCCGACCTGGAATTGTAGTAGACCGTCCAGCCTCGAATGCGGGGTGCCACGGCTGCGCTGTGTGCGGCCGTGCAGGATCCAGCGGCCCAGGCAACCGCACGGCTGCAAACAGCGCAGCCGTGGCACCCGCACTTGTCATTCCTGGCTGGACAGTGTAGGGCGGGCATGGCTCGCGAGGGGCGCGCTGGCGCCATCGCGGCGGGCGGTGCCCGCCCTACGAACCGAGGCCGGCGCCACGGGGGTGGCGCCGGCCTCGATTATGTCGTACCGCGGGATGGAGCCTACTCGGCGGCCTCGTTCTCCGAGTCGGCTTTTGTGCTCTTCTTGGCGGTCTTGGCCTTTTTGGCGGTCTTTCGGCCGGCCGAGCGGGCGCCGTCGATGACGGCCTGGGCGTCCTGGCCGGCGGCGGCGGCCTTCTTGACCTCCTCGAGCAGGTCGAGGTTGAAGCTGTTGCGGCAGCGGGGGAAGCCCGAGCAGGCGACGAACTCGCCGCGGGGCCCCTCGCGGATGACCATGGGCTTCTTGCCGCACTTGGGGCAGGTCAGCCCCGCGTCCTTGGGCGGGGCCTTGGGCGGGGCCTCCAGGGCGATGCCGTCCGGGATGGGCCCGGTGCCGTCGCAGTCCGGCCAGCGGGTGCAGCCAAGGAAGGGCCGTCGGCCCTTGCGCTTGACGGCCATCGGGCCGCCGCACTTGGGGCACTCGCCGGTGACATCCTCTTCCTTGACGATCTTGAGGGGGTTGCCCTCCTTGTCGCACTTGAGCGTGCCCTTGCACTCGGGGTACTTCGTGCAGCCCAGGAAGGGGCCGAAGCGGCTTCGGCGGACCATCATGTCCCCGCCGCATTCGGGGCAGGCCTTCTCGACGATCTTCTGCTCGACCTTTTTGCCCTGCTTGTCGACCGGGTGGGTCGTCTTGCACTCGGGGTAGCCCGTGCAGGCGAGGTATCGCCCGTTGGTGTTCCAGCGGTAGACCATGGGCTGACCGCAGGTCTCGCAGGTGTACTCCGAGGGCTCGGACTCGGCCTTGGCGTGCTGCATCTCCTCGGTCGCCCGCGCGAGGTTCTCGCGGAAGGGCCCGTAGAACTCCTGCAGCACGGCGATCCAGTCGAGGTCGGCCTCCTCGATCTTGTCCAGCTGGCCCTCCATGTGGGCGGTGAACTTGATGTCCATGACCCGCGGGAAGTGCTCGACGAGCTTGTCGGTCACCTTGGTGCCCAGCGGGGTGGGGTGGAAGCGCCGGTCGAGCTGCTCGACGTACTGGCGATCCTCGATGGTCTGGATGATGCTGGCGTAGGTGCTGGGCCGGCCGATGCCCTCACCCTCCAGGGCCTTGACGAGGGTGGCCTCGGTGTAGCGGGCCGGCGGCTGGGTGAAGTGCTGCGTGCACCCCAGTTCCAGGGCGGCCAGGTCCTGGCCGTTGGCCAGCGGGGGCAGGATCTGGTCGCCGCCCCGGGAGTAGACGCCCGTGACCCGCATGAAGCCGTCGAAGGCCAGCTGGCGCCCGACGGCCTTGAAGGTGCCCTCGCCCTTGTCCGTAGCGGCCGAGATGGTCGCTTCAGTGACGTTCCACTCGGCCGGCGGCATCTGGCAGGCGACGAAGCGCGTCCAGATCAGCTTGTACAGGCGGTACTGCTCGTCGCTGAGGCTGCTGCGCAGGTCCTCGGGCCGGCGGGACGGGTCGGTCGGGCGGATGGCCTCGTGGGCCTCCTGGGCGTTGGAGCGGGCGGCGTAGAAGTTGGGCGACTCGGGCACGTAGCGCTCGCCGAACTCCCGGCCGATCATCGTGCGGACGGCGCTGATGGCGTCGCGGGAGAGGTTCACGCTGTCGGTACGCATGTAGGTGATCAGGCCCACGCTGCCCTCGCCGGGCACGTCGACGCCCTCGTAGAGCTGCTGGGCGGTCCGCATGGTTCGGCTGGCGGCGAAGCGGAGCTGGTTGCTGGCGGCCTGCTGCAGCGTGGCCGTCGTGAAGGGCGGGTTGGGGCGGGTGGTCGCCCGCCGTTCGCTCAGGTCGGTGATGGTGAGCTTCGCCTGGCCGGTCGTGCCGTCGGGCTCGTAGAGGTGCGTCTGGAGCGTCACCTCGTGCTGGGCGGGGCCCTTGGCGTCGGGGTGCTCGGTCCGCTGGACGTTGTCGATGACCAGGCCCAGGGCCTCGGCGATCTGCCGGGACTGCTCGAGGTCGTGCAGGTCGAGCTTGGCGCCCTGCCAGTGGGTCATGTCGGCCCAGAAGGCCCCGTGCTCGCCCAGCCAGGTCTGCTGGTCGGCCTTGGTGGGGGTGTTGCCCTGCTCGTCGGGCCGGGCCAGGAAGCCCAGCCAGGCCTTGGCCAGCTCGGGGGCGCCCTGCAGCTGGCCGGTCAGGACGGCCTGGATCCGCCAGAACTCATCGGGCATGAAGGCGGCGATCTCCCGCTCGCGCTCCACGATGACCCGCACAGCCACCGACTGGACGCGTCCGGCCGAGAGGCCCTTGGAGACCTTGCGCCACAGCAGCGGGCTGATCTGGTAGCCCACGATGCGGTCGAGGATCCGCCGGGCCTGCTGGGCGTTGACGCGGTTGAGCTCGATGTGGCGCGGGTGCTGGAAGGCTTCCTGGATCGCGCCCTTGGTGATCTCGTTGAAGACCACCCGGCGGATGCGGTCGGCGGGCACGTCGAGGGTCTCGGCCAGGTGCCAGGCGATGGCCTCGCCCTCGCGGTCGAGGTCGGTCGCCAGGAAGACGGCGGTGGCGCCCTGGGCGGCCCGCTTGAGCTCGGAGACGACCTTCTTTCGGCCATCAATGACTTCGTAGCTCGGCTCGAAGTCGTGCTCGAGGTCCACGCCGATGTCCCGCTTGGGCAGGTCGCGGACGTGGCCCATGCTGGCGGTCACGACGTAGTCGTCGCCGAGGTAGCGGTTGATGGTCCGGGCCTTGGCGGGCGACTCGACGATGACGAGGTTCTTGCCCTTGGCCGAGGCGACCGGGGCTTTGACCGCGCCGCCGGAGCGCCGCCGCGTGCTCTTTGCTGCTTTCTTCGCCATAGGGATCACTACCGTGGGAATCGGCCAGTGGCCGGGGTTTCTGACTTTTCTCCCCCGCTGGGGCGCAAGGCCATCCATAATTCGCCCTGGAGGGTGGCTTGTCAAGGGGTGGCCGGGACCACGGGTCAGTAGTCCCGGTTTCATGGCGGAAATCCTTTGCCGTCGCACCCGTGGTACGCCCCAGGGCCCGCCTTTGTGCGGCCCGGGGGGTGAAAAACCGCGCAGAAGCAGATCCCAGAGACTCTTACACACCTGCGCCAGCCGTAGGCCGGGTCGAGCGCAGCGAGGCCCGGCAGCCGCGGTAGGGTACGTGGGTTCTCGCCGCAGCGTCAGCGAAGGCGAGGTTCCGCGTACCGCGATGGCTGACCACCATCTGGACCGCCGTGCGTCCTCTCGGCACGCAGAACCGCTCTGCTTCGCTCCGCGAACCTACGGGCCCTACGGGCGATGCCCGCCCTACACGACGGGCATCAGGGCGTAGCGGAGCACGAACAGGACGGCGAAGATGTAGACGATGGCGGGGCACTCCCTTGGCCGGCCGGTTAGCAGCTTGCCCAGGGCGTAGCTGACGAATCCGGCGGCGATGCCGTGGCTGATGTTGTAGGTGAAGGGCATCACGGCGACGGTGAGGAAGGCGGGCAGGTACTCGGTGGGCTCGTCCCAGTTGACCTCGGTCAGGGCGCGCATCATCATGGCACCTACCACGATCAGGGCGGCCGCCAGTATCGGGTAGACCGCCACGCCGGGCGCCACGACGATGCCCCCGCCCACCAGGCTCACCAGGGGCTGAAAGAACAGGGCGACCAGCATGAGCGCCCCGGTGGTGACGGCGGCCAGGCCGGTGCGGGCGCCCTCGGTGACGCCGGTGACGCTCTCGATGTAGCTGGTGACGGTGCTGGTGCCCAGGGCGGCGCCCAGGACGGTGCCGGCGGCATCGGCAGCCAGGGCCCGCTCGGCCCGGGGCAGGCGTCCGTCGATCATCAGCCCCGCCCGGTGCGCCACGCCCACCAGCGTGCCGACCGTGTCGAACAGGTCCATGAACAGCAGGATGAACAGCAGCGTGACCAGCTCGGCCCAGTGCGGGCCGGTGGCCAGCGTCCACAGCTGGCCGAAGCCTGCCCAGAAGCCGCCGGCCGTCGTGGTCCAGCCGCGGGGCAGGTCGACCAGGCCGGTGAACGCGAGCCCCTCCAGCTCCACCAGCCAGGCGTCCATGGCCAGGGCGGCGGCGGTGGTGATGAGGATGCCCAGCAGGATCGCCCCGCGAACCCGCCAGGCCATCAGCACCAGCGTGACGCCCAGGCCCAGCAGGGCCAGCCAGGCGGTGGGGTTGTTCCGCAGGTCGGCCAGGGCCACCGGCAGGGGGCTGGCGTCGGGCTTGACGACCAGGTGGCCGAACTGCAGGCCGATCAGGGCGATGAACAGCCCGATGCCCGCTGCGATGCCGCTTTTGAGGGCGTCGGGGATGCTGTTGAGCAGTCGGCTGCGGAAGCCCACCAGGCTCAGCAGCAGGAACAGCCCGCCCGAGACCGCCGTCAGGGCCAGGGCGCCCCGCCAGTCCAGCCCCATCGCCTGGTGGGCCAGCACCAGGCTGAAGACGAAGAAGGCGTTGTGCCCCATGCCCGGCGCCAGGGCGACCGGCAGGTTGGCCATCAGGCCCATCAGCCCGCACGCCAGGGCTGAGGCCACGCACGTGGCCACCATGACGCCCTGGGGGTCCATGCCCGCCTGGCTGAGCATCGCCGGCTGGACGAACAGGATGTAGCTCATGGCCATGAAGGTCGTCGTACCGCCAAGCATCTCGCGTGCGACGCTCGAGCCGTGTTGACGGATCTGGAACATGGGGGCCTCTCCTCCAAGCGGGTGCCTGCGGCGGCGGCCAAAGGTCCGGGTGTTGTGGCTACGGCGTTTGTAGCCACGTCCTCCGGCGACAGAACGCAAGGCCCGCCAGCCGATGATCGGTCCAGGGCGCGGGCGCCGTATGGAGTGCGGCG
>JAWLCG010000180.1:0-9910 GCA_041687295.1 Phycisphaerae bacterium
GGCGCCGGGCCGAAGGAAGCTGCTGCCCACCACCGCCAGCACGTCGGCGGCCTCGAACCCGTCGCCCAGTCGAAGCAGCGCCAGCAGGAACCGCCCCAGCGGCGTCTCGGACAACGGCCCGCTGATGGGGGGGGCGGGCAGCTCGGCCTCGGCGAAGATCCGCGCCAACGGCCCGGCGTAGCCGTCGGCGTCACGGGCCAGCACCAGCAGCTCGTCCGCCCGCACGCCGGCGGCCAGGTGCCCTTTGGCCCAGTGGGCGATTGCGCGGCACTCGGCCTCGACGCCGCCGGCCGACACCAGCCGAAGGGCCCCGCACAGGTCGGCGGGCACCGCGTCGGCCGGCGACGAGCCGTCGGAGAGCTCGAACTGGAACAGCCCGTCGGCCAGCTCCGCCACCGGGCCCCGCCGGGCAGGCGTCAGCGGCACGACGGCGCAGCGGGCGCCGAAGGCCTGCTGGATCCGCCCGAGCTGTCGGCCCGTCCAGTGCCAGCGATGGCCGTCCTGGCCCGCCTCGCCGTGCGGCAGCGTTACCACCAGCCGCTCGAGCCGCGCGCCCAGCAGCCGAAGGATCTCCAGCTGCGTCGGGGTGAAGTCCGTAAAGCCGTCCGCCACCACCGCCCGCAGGGCCGGCCAGGGCAGCTCGGCCCCCTCGGCCAGGGCCAGCCGAGCCAGCCAGAGCTGGCCCTCCGTGTCGTAAAGCCCCTCCTCCAGCAGCAGCTGCTGGTAGGCGCGGTAGACGCTCAGCAGGTCGTGGTGCTTGGCGGGGCTGTGGGGCGAGAGGATGGCCCCCAGGTCGTCGGGCTCGACGGCGGAGCGCTTGAGCTCGGCGATGGCCGTGTCCAGCGCCGCCACCAGGCCCGGGGCGTCGGCGACGCTGTGCAGGGCCTGCAGTCGGCCCGCGCGGTGCAGGTCGGCAACGATCTGCTCCAGGGCCACTCGCCGCCGGGCCAGGCCGATGCGGCGGTAGCGGACGGCCCCCTCGCCCAGCACCGCCGAGCCGACATCGGCGAAGGTGACCACCCGCGGCCCCAGCAGCACGCCCTGGCCCCGACGCTCCAGCAGCGCCCGCCGCGCCTGCTCGACGGCCGGGCGGTTGGGCACCAGCAGCAGCGCCGTCGCCACCGGCCCCTCGCCGGCGAAGTGCTCATACGCCGCCAGCGCCGCCGTCGTCTTGCCCGCCCCCGCCGGCCCCGCCAGCACCACCACCGGCGCAGCCTCAGCCGCCAACAGAGACAACGCGTCCACCGATGAGCTGGCCACAGAACCCATGGCCCGCCATTGTGCCCTCTGGCCGCCACAGACACAAGGGGTAGCCCGGCGGCACCCGGTGTGATAACGGGGACAGGCGCAGGGCAGCATTGAGCGGCACCGCGCAGTATGGAGTGCGGCGAGGAACTCGCCGCTTTGGCTGGGAGGCGCATAGCCCTCACTTCGATGATCCAGCCGCCGATTCAGCCAAAGCGGCGACTCTGTCGCCGCACTCCAAAGGCGCCCGTCGCCTTCGAACGCTAGTCCAGCTCTGGCACGTCGTACTCGTCGTATACGTTGAGGCGGTCGATCGGGAAGGCGTAGATGGTGCTGACTTGGGCCGGCGTCGCCGTGCGCTCAAACCAAGCGGCCGAGCCCCATTGATACAGGTGCGCGGCCGGCACCAAGCCGTGCTTGACGGGGTTCTGGTGCACGTAGTTGAGTCGAGCCAGGTACGACCGCTGGTAGGTCAGGCGGGTCTCGCGGTAGTTGTGCCAGACCTGCCGCCGAGGTGCGGCGTCAAGCCGGTTGATCCAGGAGGCGGTCTTTCGATGGAGCTGCCCAAGCATCCGTGAGAGGCTCTCAGCGGTCTGTTCGCCGCTCGGCGAGTGGCCCACGAAGTGGTAGTGGTTGGGGAAGACGGCCCAGGCCTCCACGGCCCAGCCGGCGTCGCGGGCGACGCTCAGCAGGCCGCGGTGCAGGACATCCAGACGCTGGCGGGTGCGGAAGTGGGGGAGCTTCTGGTAGGTGCCGACGGTGACGAAGTAGGGGCCGCTTTCGGCCAGCTGGTGGGTCGGGGCGTGGGGCCAGGGCGTCGGCGGGGTAGGGCGACGCGGTGGCGTATCGTCCGGCGGCATCGGCAGTTCCCCTTGAAGAGGCTCCACGCCTCCTGCCAGCCATGGTAACGGACAACGGTGCGGACGCAATATGGAGTGCGGCGGCAACGACGCCGCTTTGGCTGCGGGTGGGAGAAACCAGCCAAAGCGGCGTCACGGCCGCCGCACTCCATATTGTCTGAGCGAGCTGTGTCTACGCCAGGACGACCCAGCCGGTGTCGGGGGCCCAGTGGCGGTGGAGCTTGGTGTGGCCCTGCTCGTCGTGGGCGAGCTGGGCGAGGCCCAGCTGGAAGCTGGCGCCGCTGGTGCCGGCGGGGCAGTCCAGGCGCTGCCAGGGGATCTGGACGGTCAGGACGGTGCCGGCGCCGGCGGGCTCGGCGGTGGCGACGATGCCGTCGGCGCTTCGGCCCCATTGGGGGCGGGCGACGCGGACGGGGCACTGGCCGGTCTCGGCGTCGGGCAGGCCCACCTGGAACCGCAGCTGCAGGGCCGGGGCGCGGTCGCCCTCGCCGCGGGCCAGGCCGGTGGTGTCGAAGTCCAGCTCGACGCGGTCGGCCTTCTGGACGGCCCGCTTGGGGGCCGGCGGGAAGGCGGGCTGGCCGGGCAGGTTCAGGCGGAGCCAGAGGTTCTCAGCGTCCCAGGCCAGGGCGAAGTCGCCGGCCGGGGCGGCTGCGTCGGGGTGGTTGGCGTCGTTGACGGCGATGGGCTGGCGCCCGGCGGTCGGCAGCGCGTCGCGCCCGCCGGGGGCGGCCAGGGCCAGTGTCAGGGCCGACGGGCCCAGGGTCGCCGGCAGCGGGCCGGCCACCTTCAGGCCGGTCTCGAGGGCCTGGCCGGGCTCGTAGCGGGCCTCGATGGTCACCGGCACGTTGCGGTGCTGGAAGGCCTCGAGCGTCGTCGGCTCGCCCTTGGCCTCGACCTTCACGCCGTCGGCGGGCTCGAAGGCGACCTGGGCCTCGAGGGTCTGGTCGGACAGGTTGGCCAGCTCGACCCGCCCCCGCAGCCGCAGGGGCCCGGCCTGGCCGTCGCCGCCGCTCTCGATGCCGGTGGGCCTCAGCCGAACGGCCAGCGTGCCGTAGGCGTCGTCGAGGTTGTGCACCGTCTCGCGGAGCTGGCGGATGATGTCGATGTTCTGCGGGCACTTGCTCATGCACTGGCCGCAGGCGATGCAGAGGCTGGCCGGGTTGCCCGAGCGCCGGTAGCCGCCGCGGGCCTGGTCCTCCAGGCCGTAGACGCGGAGCTTGTTGAAGTTGTCGAAGTTCTCCGGGATGTTCACGCCGGCCGGGCAGGGCATGCAGTACTTGCAGCCGGTGCAGTAGAGCTCGGCGAGCTTCTTGTACTGCTCGAGGGTCTGCTCGACCTGCTGGCGCTCGTCGGGGGTGAGGGTGGCCTTGCCGGCGGTGATGGTGCAGTTCTCCTCGACGTGCTCGATCGTGCTCATGCCCGACAGGGCGACGCTGACGTGGGGGTTGCTCAGGACGAACCGCAGGGCGACCTCGGGCACGCTGTCGGCGCCGGGGACGAGTTGGCGGAGCTGGTCGCTGGGGGCGCCGAGCCGCCCGCCGCCGACCGGGCCCATCACGACCACGCCCATGCCGGCTTCGTGGCAGGCCTGGATGGCCGGCTCGTTGCGGCGGTCGAGCAGGTTGTACTGCAGGGTCACCACGTCGAACTGTCCGGTCTTGGCCAGCTCGGCGACGCCCTCGGGGCTGTCGTGCGTCGAGAAGCAGATGTGCTTGATGAGGCCCTCGTCTTTGGCCTTTTGCATCCACTCGTAGGCCCCGCCGGGTGTGCCGACGTCCTCGGTGAAGCGCTTCCAGCTCAGGCCGTGGAAGTTGTACACGTCGATGTGGCCGCAATCGAGCTTGGCCAGTGATTCCTCGAAGTTCTTCCGCCAGGTGGCGTAGTCGTCCTTGGCGTACTGGTGGTTCTTGGTCGAGACGACGATCTTGTCCCGCCAGCCCTTGAGGGCCTCGCCGACGGCGGCCTGGCTGTCGCCGCTGCAGTACATGACGGCCGAGTCGATGTAGTTGACGCCCAGCTCGAAGGCGCGGTGGATCATGGGGACGGCCTTGTCGCGGTCGACCCGCCCCTCGACCATCGGCAGGCGCATCGCGCCGAAGCCCAGCACCGAGACCTTCAGGCCCGTCTTCGTACCCAGTGTCGTGTATTGCATTGCTTCTGCTCCTGTTACGGCGAACCCCGCGCACGAAGGGGCCCTGGATCGCTCTCCGGATGAACCCGCGCCGCGCGGACCGCGCCCGGCACAGAGAGGCCCAGAGTACACCCAAAAACGGTTTCTGGGCAAGCGCGAAGGCCGAAAAAGCTGGCCCCGGTGGCCCGCCGGCCTGGTCGAATCGTAGCTTACGGATGGCTGAATGCTCGATCGTCGCCTTCACCGTGCAGCAGAGGGAGACGCACTGGAAACCGAGGAGCCCCCCCCGCGCCGCGGGACGCGGGGTGGATGCCGCGACGGTCGTACCGGCGGGCCGGCCCGGACCGGCCAAGCCAGAGATGCAGAGGACCTCCGGTTTGCTCAACCGGGGGTCCTTTGCGTTTGGGGGAGCGGGCGCGCCTGAGATGACCGTTGCAGGCCGCGTCGCCGATCGGGTACCCTAGCTGCTGCCTTGTGACGCGACGAACCCCCGGCTCAGGTGGTAATCATGGACTCCATGACGAAACAAGAGGAACGGAACCTCACGGTCGAGGCCCCGCGCCGCCGGCTGGGCCCGGTGCTGGTGCTGCTGGCGGGCGTGGCGCTGGTGGGGGTCGGGTTCGCCTGGCCGGCGCAGCCCCGCGCGGAGATGTCGGCGGCCCAGGCGGCCGTGCTGGGCGTGGTCGAAGGCGTGACCGAGTACCTGCCCGTCTCCTCCACGGGCCACCTGATCCTGGTCAGCCACGCCATGGGCTTCAGCGAGTTGGGGGGGCGGTCGGGGCCCTTCGGCCCGGAGGTGATCAAGAGCCCGGCGGTGTCGGCCTTCGAGATCGTGATCCAGTTCGGCGCGATCCTGGCGGTGCTGGGGCTCTACCGCCGGCGGGTCGGGCAGATGGCCCGGGGGCTGGTCGGTCGCGACCGGCAGGGGCTGCGCCTGGCGCTTCGGCTGCTGATCGCCTTCCTGCCGGCGGCCGTCATCGGGCTGATGCTCCACGAGCCGATCGGGCGCTACCTTTTCGGCCCGCTGACGGTGTGCTTGGCGCTGGTCGTGGGCGGGTTGCTGATGATCGCGGTGGAGTGGTTCCTTCGGCGGCGCAAGGGCCCCGGCCAGGACGTCGACAGCGTGGCCTACTGGCAGGCGCTGGCCATCGGCCTGGCCCAGGTGCTGGCGATGTGGCCCGGCACCAGCCGAAGCATGGTCACCATCCTGGCGGCGATGCTGGTGGGGCTCTCGCGCGTGTCGGCGGCGGAGTTCTCCTTCCTGCTGGCGCTGCCGACGCTGGGGGCCGCCACCGTCTACGAGGCCGCCAGCAGCGCCGGCGACCTGATGAGCGTGGTGGGCTTCGGGCCGCTGCTGGTCGGCGTGGTGGTCAGTGCCCTGGTTGCCGCCGTCGCCGTCAAGCTGCTGGTCCAGTGGCTCAACCACCACGGCCTGGTGCCCTTCGGCGTCTACCGCATCCTGCTGGGCGGCTCGCTGCTGTGGTACTTCAGCGACAGCCTGCTCTAGCCGCCCCCCAGGACGTGCCCACAAGCATCGCTCCCCGGCCACCGGAAGAGGCAAACCCCCTGCGGGATATGAGTAGTTACGATTCGTGCCGCGTTCTTTGGAGTGCGGCGAGTCATCGCCGCTTTGGCTCGATGGCGGCCCAAGTCAAAGCGGCGATTGCATCGCCGCACTCCATACGGCCCAGGCATCGCGCGACGCCCTCGGCGGGGCGTGGGGCGGGTTTTATGGGCTGAGCCCCGTAGGGTGTGCAGAACCGCTGCGCGAACCTGCACACCGTACGGGGTTGCCGGCCGGTCGGGCCTGCGACTGGTCGCGGGGGGTTGGCCGTGGTATACTGCCCGCTCGCCGCCCGGGGCGGGTGGCGGGGAAGGAAGGGAATCCATGGCTGTTCCGCTGCTGGATTTGAAGCTGCAGTACGCGACCATCCGCCGGGAGGTTCGCGACGCGATCGACGAGGTGCTCGACAGCCAGGTGTGCCTCAATGGCCCGCGGCTGGCGGCGCTGGAGGCGGCCCTGGCGGACTACTGTGGCTGCACGGGCGGGCTGGGCGTGGCCAGCGGCACCGACGCGCTGCTGGTGACGATGATGGCGATGAACCTCGGGCCCGGCGACGAGGTGATCGTGCCGGCCTTCACGTTCTTCGCCACCTGCGGCTCGGTCAGCCGGATGGGGGCCACGCCGGTCTTCGTCGACATCGAGCCGGACAGCTTCAACCTCAATCCCGCCGCCGTCGAGGCCGCCATCACGCCGCGGACCCGGGCGATCGTCCCGGTGCACCTGTTCGGCCAGTGCGCGGACATGACGGCCATCATGGCCATTGCCGACAAGCACCACCTGGCCGTCATCGAGGACGCCGCCCAGGCCATCGGCGCCGAGCACCACGGCCAGCGGGCCGGCTCGTTCGGGGCCGTCGGCTGCCTGAGCTTCTACCCCACCAAGAACCTCGGGGCTATGGGCGACGCGGGCATGATCGTCGGCAACGACAGCGAGCTGCTGGCCACCTGCCGAATCGTCCGGGTCCACGGCGACGCGGGCGGCTACCGGCACGTGCGGATGGGGGGCAACTTCCGCATGGACGAGATCCAGGCGGCGGCGCTGCTGGTGAAGCTGCGCCACCTGGACGACTGGACGGCCGGCCGACGGCGCAACGCCGCCCGCTACGACGAACGGCTCGCCGGCGTCGACGGCGTCGTCACGCCCCGCATTCGGCCGGAGAACAGCAGCGTCTACAACCAGTACGTCATCCGCGCCCAGCGGCGCGATGAGCTCAAGGCCCACCTGGCCGAGCGGCAGATCGGCTCGGCCATCTACTACCCGACGGGTCAGCACACCCAGGAGGTCTTCGCCTCGCTGGGTCACGGGCCCGACGCCTTCCCGCAGACCCAGCGGGCGGCCGCCGAGGTGCTCGCCCTGCCCATCTTCCCCGAGCTGACGGCCGGGCAGATCGACGAGGTCGCCGACGCCATCCGCGCCTTCTACGGCGCGTAGGAGTTCGCCATGCACGCCACCGACGCCCCCCCGCCGGCGCCCGACGCGCCGCCGCCGCCGAGCCGCAAGAACCGCGACCGCCAGGTCAAGCTGGGCTTTGCCGTGCTGATCGTGGTGGTGGTGGCCGTCCTGGCCATCCGCCAGTATCTCGGCGTGGCCCCGCCGGGCGAGTGGGGCTCGGACGTGCCGGCCGCCGTCGCCCAGGCCGCCGCCGAGGACCGCCACGTCCTGGCCCTGTTCCACAGCCGACCGCCCGGCGACGCCTACACCCACGTCCTGGACATGGTCCTCCGCAAGAGCCATAACCGCAAGCGCATCGCCGAGGCCAACCTCATCCTGGTCCGCTCGGCCGACGAGGCCCTGGCCGCCCAGTACGGTGCCGCCGAGCTGCCCGCCCTGGTCCTGATCGACCCGGCCGGCGAGGCCGTCGCCGTCGAGACCGGCCGAGTCGCCGAGACGGCCCTGATGGAGATGCTGGACAAGCGGAACCTGGATTGACGGAATCGCCGGGTTGGCCTTACACTGCACGCACAGTGGAGGGCGATGCGGTGACACATCGACGATGCGCGATCGGGCTGGTGCTGGCGGTGCTGACGGCTTGGCCGGCCCTGGCGGCGGGTCAGGGGCGGACGCTCTCGGCCGAGGATTACCTCGACCGTCTGCACGGCCTGTGGCTGGGGCAGGTCATCGGCAACTACGCCGGTCGGCCCAGCGAGGGGCTCTACACGACGGCCTGGCCCCAGGGGGCGCCGGACTCCATCCTCGACTGGGGCTTTCTCGACACGCCCACCTGGATCGGCGACGACGACACCACCTTCGAGATCGTCCACACCGGCGTGCTGGTGGGCACGCCCGACCCCTCGCCGGCCGACCTGCAGGCGGCCTGGCTGACCCACGTGCCGCCCAACAGCCACTACATCGCCAACCGCCAGGCCCGCACGCTGATGGACTACGGCCAGGCGGTGCCGGCGACCGGATCGGCCGCCCGCAACATGCACTGGTACGCCATCGACTCGCAGATCACCACCGAGAGCCTCGGCGCGCTGACCCCCGGCCTGCGGGGCCAGGCGGCCGACCTGGCCGGGCGCTTCGCCTCCATCACCAACGAGGGCTACCCCGTCCACGCGGCTCAGTTCTACGCGGCCCTGTTCGCCCAGGCGGCCTTCGAGAGCGACCCCGAGGCCCTGGTCGAGGCCGCCCTGGACGTCGTCCCCCGCACCAGCCGAACCTACGACGTCATCGCCGACACGCTGGACTGGTACCGCCAGGACCTCGCCGACGGCACGGCCGACTGGCGGGCCACGCACCAGCGCCTGCACGACGCGTACGTCGGCCCGGCCAGCCACGGCCGATACCGCAACTGGATCGAGTCGACCGTCAACACGGGCTTGACGACGCTGGCCCTGCTGTACGGGCGGACGGAGGACCCCGCCCGGCCGGGGCAGTT
The DNA here is from genome assembly GCA_041687295.1 of Phycisphaerae bacterium. Classification (GTDB taxonomy): domain Bacteria; phylum Planctomycetota; class Phycisphaerae; order SM23-33; family FEN-1343; genus JAWLCG01. The sequence continues at coordinate 8,679 of JAWLCG010000180.1, forward strand.
CGTGCCGGACTTCGCCCGCACCGTCGAGATCGGCGTGCTGGGCGGCTACGACAACGACTGCAACGCCGCGACGGCCGGCGCGGTGGCCGGCTTCATCCTGGGCCGGTCGGGCCTGCCGGGGCAGTTCACCGCCGGCGTCACCGATGCCTACTCGCTGCCCGTCATGCGCGACGTGCCGACCGACTGGACGCTGGCGGGCCTGGCCGAGCTGAGCCTCCAGGCGGCCGAGGCCCAGATCCTCGCCGCCGGCGGGTGGATCGAGGGCACGGGCTCGGCCCGGGTCTACCACCTGCCCGATGAGCCGCTCCTGGGCCCGCTGGCCGAGCGGCCCGACCCGGCCGGGCCGGCCGGCCTCGTCGGTGAGGTCCTCGCCGCAGGCGGCACGGTCGGCGTCTCGGCCAGCCTGCCCCGCGACAACCCCGCCCGCGACCGCGAAAACCTCCAGGCCATCATCGACGGCGTGACCGACCTGACCTACAACGGCCGATTGCCCTACTGGACCTACGACAACACCGACGCCCAGCCCGCCGGCGGCGACTTCTACCAGATCGACCTGGGGCGGCTGGCCGCCTTCGACCGCGTCATCTTCCACGAGGGCGACATCCTCTGGACCGGCATCAACGCCGACCCCCGCCTCGACGAGCCGCGGGGGGGCTTCTTCCTCGACCTGATCGTCGAGGTGGGCCGCGACGGCGTCTTCGCGCCCGTCAGTGGCCTGAGCCTCAGCGAGCCGCTGGACCCGTTCAGCTTCTTCCAGGTGATCGAGCTGGACTTCGACCGCGCGATCGGCGACGCCGTGCGGATCCGCGGCACCGCCGGCGGCACGAAGGAGTTCACCAGCATCGTCGAGCTCGAGGCCTTCGGCCTGCTGCTGGTGCCCGGCGACGCCAACGCCGACGGCCTCGTCGACGACCGCGACCTCAGCCTCCTGCTGGCCCACTGGGGCCAGGCGGGTCCATGGGAGCAGGGCGACTTCGACGCCAACGGCACCATCGACGACGCGGACCTCAACCTGCTGCTGAGCCGCTGGGGCTCGGCCCCGCCCGTCCCCGAGCCGGCCACGCTGGCCCTGCTGGCCGCTGGCCTGCTGCTCCGCCGCCCGTAGGGCGGGCCCCTGGCCGCCCCGCGGCGTTCCACGCCTTCGTGGCGGGGTTCGGCCCAAGCCCACGGAATGCCGGGCCTGTTGCTCAATTGGTCACGTCAGCAGGCGGCAACGAGCACCGGGCGGCGGG
>JAWLCG010000181.1:0-9856 GCA_041687295.1 Phycisphaerae bacterium
AGCAGTGCCAGCGATGCGATGGCCGGAAGTCTACCCCCCAGCGACGTTTTGCCTAGTGTTTTTCTCGGCCAGATGGGGACGGATTCTTTGATCGGCCCGCCCGAGCCCCCGCCAGGGCGGTCCCGCGGGGCGATTGGGGCTTTCCCCCGGCCTGTCAGCGGGTATACTGGCGTGATTGCCCGAGAGGACCGCATTGAGGAGGCTGTGCCATCGAACGCTACATCTGCACACAGTGCGGCTACGTGTACGACCCGGAGCTGGGCGACCCGATGAACGACATCCCGGCCGGCACGGCCTTTGACGACCTGCCGCCCGAGTGGGTCTGCCCCATGTGCTACGCCACGCGCGACCTGTTCGACCCGCTGGACTAGCAGCCCGCCGACGGGCTGCTGGAGCAGGAGAGCAGGAGAGCAGTGGAACAGGAGAGCGTTCCCTTCGATCGCTTCTTCTTGGTCCTGACCTCCACACCCATGCCGCCGGGCCTCGCTTGGCGCGAGCCGGCCTACGGACTGACGCGAATGCAAAACCTGCTGGAACGCATGAAGGACGCCCCGCTGGTCTTTGACGGGGCGATGGGCACGATGCTGTACGAGGCGGGGGTGTTCATCAACTCCTGCTACGATCAACTGTGCCTGACGAACCCGGCCCTGGTGACCGAGGTGTACCGCCAGTACGTCCAGGCGGGCGCCGACGTGATCACGACCAACAGTTTCGGGGCCAACCGGGTCCGCCTGCGGGCGTTCGGCCTGGGTGAGCAGGCCGGGCGGATCAACGAGCAGGCCGCCCGCCTCGCCCGCGCCGAGGCCGGCGAGGAGGTCCTGGTGGCCGGCTCGGTCGGGCCCATCACCGAGCCGGGCCAGCTGCTGCTGGCCGAGCAGGCCGACGAGGCGCGGGCCGCCTTCGCCGAGCAGATGACCGCCCTGGCCGCCGGCGGGGCCGACCTGATCCTGCTGGAGACCTTCAGCCACCTGGCCGAGCTGGAACTGGCGGCGGCTGTGGCCCGACAGACGCATCTGCCGGTTCTGGCGTGCTTCGCGGTGAACGAGCGGGGCGAATCCTCCGTGGGCGCCTCAGCCGACGCCCTCGCCGCTGCCCTGGACGCCAACGATGACGTCGACGCGGTGGGCCTCAACTGCGGCAACGGACCGGCTGGGGCGTTCGAGGCCCTCCAGCACGTGCTGCCCCATACGGGCAAGCCCGTGGTCGTGATGCCCAACGCCGGCTTCCCCCGCGCCATCGGCGGGCGGATGCTCTACCTGACCAGCCCGGAGTACTTCACCGAGTACGCCAAGCGGTTCATCGAGATGGGCGTCCGCGGCGTGGGCGGCTGCTGCGGCACGACGCCCGAGCACATCCGCGTGATGGCCAAGGCCGTCCGCACCCTCTCCGGCGTCAAGCGGCACATCGAGATCCAGCCCGTCGAGGCCCCGGCGGCCGAGGTCGCCGTCGTGCCCGTCGCCGACAAGAGCCGCCTGGCCGCCCGCCTCGCCGCCGGCCAGCGGGTCACCAGCGTCGAGCTGCTGCCGCCCCGCTCGTGGGACATGTCGGCCCTGCTGGACAAGGCCCGCGCCTGCGCGAAAGCCGGCGTCGACGCGATCAACATCCCTGACGGGCCCCGCGCCAGCGCGCGCATCAGCCCGATGATCGCCGCCCTGGCCATCGAGCGCGAGGCCGGCATCGAGGCCGTCCTGCACTACTGCTGCCGCGACCGCAACCTCATCGGCATGCAGTCGGACCTGCTGGGCGGCTACGCGGCCGGCCTGCGCAACTACCTCATCATCACCGGCGACCCGCCCAAGCTGGGCGACTACCCCGACGTGACGGGCGTCTTCGACGTCGACGCCATTGGCCTGACCCGCGTGGCCAGCCACCTCAACCACGGGCGCGACATCGGCGGCAACCCGGTCGACCCGCCCACGGGCATCTTCATCGGCGTGGGGGCCAACCCCTGCGCGGTCGACCTCGAGCGCGAGCTGGAGCGCTACGCCCACAAGCTCGAGGCCGGCGCCGAGTTCGCCATCACCCAGCCGGTCTTCGACGTCGAGGCCCTGCTGGGCTTTCTGGACCGCGTGGCGGCGTTCGACCGGCAGATCCCGGTCATCGCCGGCGTCTGGCCGCTGCTGAGCTACCGCAACGCCGAGTTCATGAACAACGAGGTCCCCGGCGTGGTCGTGCCCCCCGAGACCCTCGAACGGATGCGGGGCTGTCAGACCAAAGAGGCCGGCCGGGCCGAGGGCATCGCCATCGCCCGCGATACCCTCGCCGCCATCGCCCCCCACGTCGCCGGCTTCCAGGTCTCCGCCCCCCTGGGCAACGTCCCCATCGCCCTGGAGGTCCTCGAAGGCTGGACCGGCGCGTAGTCGATGGTGGACAGGGCCGCCGCGCAGTATGGAGTGCGGCGAGAATCGCCGCTTTGGCTGGGTCTCTCGCAGGGAAAGGCAAACCGCTCGGGTGCCGTGGCTGCGCCGTTTGCCGCCACGTCTTTCCACGCTCGACGGCACGCAGAACCGCTCGCTTCGCTCGCGAACCTACGTGCCCTACGTTCTGGGTGGGGTGCGTGATGGGGAGCTCAGCCCCAGCCGGACTGCGTCCGGCCTACAAGAGCAAACCAAAGCGGCGTCAAGCCGCCGCACTCCATACTGCCCCAGAACCCCTCTCTCCGCCTTCGCGTACCAACCAGCACCCGGCCTACGTAGCTACTGGCGTAGCCGGGCTGCCCGCACTATCATGGAGCGTCTATGCCTTCCGCCCTGCCCGAGAATCCGGCGGTGGCCCTGGTGTCGCTGGGCTGCCCGAAGAACCTGGTCGACAGCGAACGGCTGCTGGCGCTGCTGGCCGAGGCCGGCTGCCTGGTCGGGGCCGAGCTGGAGGACGCCGACGTCGTGCTGATCAACACGTGCGGCTTCATCGGCCCGGCCCGGGACGAGTCGCACCAGGTGATCGCCGAGGCCGTCCAGCTCAAGGACCGCGGCCAGCTGGCCCGCATCGTGGTGGCCGGCTGCCTCGCCCAACGCGACGGGGCGGACCTGCGCCGCGCCCAGCCGGGCATCGACGCGGTGGTCGGCGTCAATGACCGCGAGGCCATCGTCCAGGCCGTCCTGGGCGAGGGGGCCTTCGAAGCCGTCCACCCCTTCGCCGGCCAGCCCATCGCCGACGACCGGGGCCGACTCCGCCTGACGCTGGGGCACACGGCCTACCTCCGCATCAGCGAGGGCTGCAGCCGGGCGTGTGCGTTCTGCACCATCCCGGCCATCCGCGGGCCCTTCCGCTCCAAGCCGGCCGGGCAGGTCCTCGCCGAGGCGGCCGAGCTGATCGCCGACGGCGCCCTGGAGCTCAACCTCATCGGCCAGGACCTCACCGCCTATGGCCGAGACCTGCCCGACGGGCCCGACCTGCCGGGCCTGCTGCGGCAACTCGACGCCCTGGACGGCGCCCGCTGGATCCGCCTGCTGTACGCCTACCCCAGCGGCGTGACGGACGACCTGATGGACGCCATGGCCCAGTGTGCCCACGTGGTGCCCTACCTGGACATCCCGCTGCAGCACGTGGCCGACGGGGTTCTGCGGGCCATGCGGCGGGGCGTGACGGGGGCCCAGACGCGGGCCCTGATCGATCGGCTGCGGCAGCGGGTGCCCGGCATCGCGCTGCGGACGACCTTCATCGTGGGCTTTCCCGGCGAGACGCAGGCGGATTTCGAGCAGTTGCTGGCCTTCGTGCAGCAGTTCCGGTTTGACGCAGCCGGCGTCTTCGAGTACTCCAGTGAACCCGGCACGCCCGCGGCCGAGCTGCCCGACGCCGTCGAGCCGGCCGAGAAGGCCCGCCGCCGCGAGGCGCTGATGCTGGCCCAGCAGGAGATCGCCTTCGCCGCCAACGCCGCCCGCCAGGGCCAGCCGCTCGACGTGCTGGTCGAGGGCGACGACGAGGACGGCCAGTGCATCGCCCGCCACGCCGGCCAGGCGCCCGAGGTCGACAGCGTCTGCCTGCTGACGAGCGGCCGAAAGGCCGGGCGGATCGTGCCGGCCACCGTCGTCGGCCACGACGGCTACGACCTGATTGTCCGGCCGGGGAGGGCCGGGCGGTAGAGCGTCAACGCGTCACTGCGTCGATTCAGTGACGCGGTGACGCAGCGACGCAGTGACGAGGCAGACGGACAGGCGTTTCGGACGCCGGCGCGGTCCCTCGCCAAGACAGGGCCTTACCGAGGCTTCAGCCCCCATGAACTGGCAACTGCCGAACCAACTGACCGTCTCCCGCCTGGCCGCCAGCGTGGTGTTTTTCACGGTGCTGGCCCTGGTCGAGCTGGGCACGCCGGCGGCGACCTGGCTGCTGATGAGCGGCTTCGTCATCTACATCCTCGCCGGCATCACCGACGTGCTGGATGGGTACTTCGCCCGCAAGTGGAACATCGCCAGCGCCTTCGGGCGCATCGCCGACCCGATCGTCGACAAGGTGATCGTCTGCGGCGGCTTTGTGCTGCTGGCGGGGGCGAATTTCTCGTTCGCCGCAGCCGGCATGCCCGGGGCGCCGGGCGAGTTGGAGGCCTCGCTGCCAACCTGGCTGACCGGCGGCATGGCCACCGGCGTGCAGCCCTGGATGGTCGTGGTCCTGCTGGCGAGGGAGTTCGTCATTTCCGCCATCCGCGGCTACAGCGAGAGCCAGGGCCTGAAGTTCCCCGCCACGCCGGCCGGCAAGATCAAGATGGCCGTCCAGTCCGTCGCCCTGTGCACGATCCTGTTCCAGCTGGCGATGGTGCCGTCGGCCACCTGGGCGGTCGCGCTGAAGCTGGCGATGGTCTGGCTCACGGTGATCGTGACGGTCCTCAGCGCCCTGGTCTACGTCCACCGCGCCCGGTCGCTGTTCCGCAGCGACGCCCAACCGGAGTAGCCCCTTGCCCGAGAACACCAAACCGCACACGCACGTGCCCGAGCCGCCGCCGCCCCTGCCGCCCCTGCCGTCCATGCAGCCCCGCGCGGGCCTGCGGGACGTGCGGTGGTGGACGATGACGGGCCTGGGCACCGGGGCCCTGCCGGTGATGCCGGGCACGTGGGGCTCGGCCTTCGTCGTGGTGGTCTACGCGATCCTGGCGTTCCCGCCGGTCGCGTCGGCCTGGCCGTTGGCGGTGGTGCTGGCGGGGGTGGCGCTGGTCAGCACGGTGCTGTGCGTCGCCCTGGGCGGCTGGGCTGAGCGGTTCTGGGGCCAGAAGGACCCCGGGGCGGTCAACCTCGACGAGTTCGCCGGCCAGGCCATCGCCCTGATCGGCCTGCCGATGGCGACCGGCTGGGCGACGCTGGTGGTGGTGGCGGCGACGGCGTTCGTGGCCTTCCGAGTCCTGGACATCATCAAGCCCTTCCCCGCCGACCGACTGCAGCGCCTGCCGCGTGGCTGGGGCATCGCCGTCGACGACCTGATCGCCGGCGTCTACGCCAACATTCTCTGCCAGCTCTTCCTTCGGCTGGTGGTGGGCCTGTAGGCCCGTTGGCCGATCGCCGGGTCGGCTGGTACAGGCGACCTGCCTGATCCGCCCTTGATCTGCCTTTCCGCGAGCCCTATACCGTCTGCCCATCGGACGTGCGGGTGCGTTGTGTCGCGCCGGGAACGGCCCGCCCCGATGCCCACGGATGGCAATCCGTGGGCTTGGGCCGACCCCAGCTTGCGGACCCGCAGGCGCAATCGGCAGATGGTCTATATAGCCGAGCCCCTGCCCGGCCGGCGACGAACCCCCGGGGCGGCCGAGAGGTAATAGGGACGGACAGGGATCGCCCCCCGGCAGGATGCGGTCTTGACCGCAGGGCGGCCTGGAGGGGACGGGCCGGCAGAATCCGTCCCGGATTGATCTCAGGATTGACGGGCGCCCGGTCGATACCCGGAAAAGGGGCCTTGCGGATATGGCCACGCCAAGCCGCCCCAGCCACCGACGGCCTCCACGCCGTCACTCGCAGCCGACGGAGAGCGTCTTGAAGGTGTTGCACGAAATCCGGAACCGCGCGTTTGGCCTGCTGGGCCTGGTGACGCTGGCGCTGCTGGTGTGGGTCTCGCAGCAGAACTTTCTGATGTTCCACGCCCTGGCCGAGATGTTCGCCATCGCCGTGGCGGCCGCCATCTTCATGCTGGCCTGGAACGCCCGGCGGGTGATGGGCAACGGGTTCCTGCTGTTCGTGGGCATCGCGTACCTGTTCGTGGCGATCCTGGATCTGGTGCATACGCTGGCCTTCCGGGGCATGGGGCTGCTGGGGTCGGGCTCGGCCGACCCGGCCACGCAGCTCTGGATCGCCGCCCGGTACATCCAGGCCGGCTCGCTGCTGGCGGCGCCGCTGTTCCTGACCCGCCGGCTGAGGCCCACGCTGACGATGCTGGCCTACGCGGTCCTGACGGCCGGCGTGCTGGCCTCGATCTTCCTGTGGGACAACTTCCCGACCTGCTACGTCGACCTGCCCGGCGGCGGCGGCTACCAGACCCAGTTCAAGATCGTCAGCGAGTACGTCATCAGCGGCCTGCTGATCGGCTCGCTGTTGTTGCTGCTGCACCGGCGGCGCCACCTTCAGGAATCGATCGTCTGGATGATCGGCGGCGCCATTGGCCTGACGGTCCTGTCGGAGCTGGCCTTCACGCAGTACGCCGGCGTCTACGAGGCCAGCAACGTCCTGGGCCACCTGCTCAAGATCGTCGCCTTCTACCTGGTCTACCGGGCCGTCATCGTCACGGGCCTGACCAGGCCCTACGAGCTGCTCTTCCGCGACCTGACCAACAGCCAGCAGGCCCTGGCCCGCTCGGAGCGGCGGCTGCGCCGACTGGCCGATGCCAACATCATCGGCGTCCTCAGCGCCGACGCCGAGGGGCGGGTCCTGCACGCCAACGACGCCTACGCCGACATGCTCGGCTACAGCCGGGGCGAGATCGAGAGCGGCCAGGTGGGCTGGCGTGACCTGACGCCGCCGGAATTCCTGCCCCTGGACGAGCAGGCCATCGCCGAGTGCCGCATCCACGGCGCCTGCACGCCCTACCAGAAGGAGTACCTCCGCCGCGACGGCCAGCGCGTGCCGGTGCTGATCGGCTATGCCCTGGTCAGTGAGGACGAGCAGCCCGGCGAGTTCATCTGCTTCGTGGTGGACCTGACGGCCCAGAAGCACGCCGAGGCCGCCCGGCGCCAGGCCGCCGCCCGGCTGAGCCAGCTGCTCGAGAGCATCAGCGACGCCTTCGTGTCGGTCGATGAGCAGTGGCGCTTCACCTACGTCAACGATGCCGCCGCCCGCATGCTGGGCCGCAGCCGCGAGGAGATGCTCGGGCAGGCGATGTGGCAGGTCTTTGCGGACCTGGACGGCACGGAGTTCCAAACCCAGCTGCGCCGCGCGATGGACGAGGACCGGCGCGTGGACTTCGAGTCCTACAGCGATCGGCTGGAGGCCTGGCTGGAGGTCCGCTGCTACCCCAGCGCCGAGGGCCTGTCGATCTTCTTCACCGACACCACGGCCCGCAAGAAGGCCGAGGAGCAGCTCCGCCACACCGCCGAGGAGCTCGCCCGCTCCAACCGCGACCTCGAACAGTTCGCCTACGTCGCCAGCCATGATCTGCAGGAGCCCCTGCGGATGGTCACCGGCTACATGGACCTGATCCAGCGCCGCTACGCCGACCAGCTCGACGACGACGCCCGCGAGTTCATCGGGTTCGCCGCCGACGGCGCCACCCGCATGAAGACGCTCATCCAGGACCTGCTGGCCTACTCGCGGGTCGGCACGCGGGGCAAGCCGTTCGTCCCCATCGACCTGGCCAAGCCCCTCGCGCAGGCCCTGGAGCACCTGCAGGTCCGCCTGGCCGAGAACGGCGCCGAGGTCACCCACGACCCGCTGCCCACGGTCCTGGGCGACCAGACCCAGCTGACCCAGCTGTTCCTGAACCTCATCGGCAACGCCATCAAGTTCCGCAGCCCCGACCGCTCGCCGCGCATCCACGTGTCGGCCCAGCGCGGCGAGGGGGAGTGGACCCTCTGCGTCGAGGACAACGGCATCGGCATCGAGCCGCAGTACCTCGAGCGGATCTTCATCATCTTTCAGCGCCTCCACGCCCGCACCGACTACCCCGGCACGGGCATCGGCCTGGCGCTGTGCAAGCGGGTCGTCGACCGCCACGGCGGGCGGATCTGGGCCAAGAGCACCCCCGGCCAGGGCAGCCGATTCTGCTTCGCCCTGCCCGACCACGCCCACCCCCACCGCCCCGCGCCCCCCACGACCGTCATGACCGACGAGTCGCAGTAGGCCGGGTCGAGCGCGTAGGCCGGGTCGAGCGCAGCGAGGCCCGGCAGGGGCAGTCGCCAGCGCCCCCCATCCAGACCCGTGGACCGTCGTCATATAGCGCGCCTTGCGATTGCGCCTGTGGGACCCAAAGCACCGTCCGGCCCAAGCCCACGGAATGCCTTCCGTGGGCATTCGTGGCTGGACCGTCGATCGGGCGGCCCGGTTCACCCGCATGTCCGGCAGGAAAATGGTCCAGACCGTTTTGCTCGCGAACCTGCGGGGGCGTTGTGCCGGGTCAGGCACGGCCCGGCCGAGATGCCCACGGATTGCCTTCCGTGGGCTTGGGCAAAACCTTTGCTCAACCCGCAGGCGCAGGCGCAAAATGGTGCAGCCCCCGGCATGCCGCGGGCTCTATGGGAAAGAGTCCGGCGTGTTGGCTACTCGCCCGGCTTGCAGGCGGCGCGGAGGGTCTCGATCCGTCGGCCCTGGTCGCCGTGGGCGGAGTCGTAGGCGAAGGCGATGACGTGCTCGCAGGGCAGTTGGCCGCACTGGCCGCAGTGGTCGATGCCCTTGCGGATGCAGCACTGGGCGATGACGCACTCGCCCCAGAACATCTTGCCGCCAGACGCCCGGCAGCCGGGGCAACCCGTCGAGGCCCGGTGTTCGCATCGGCCACAGTCCAGGCCGCAGTAGGCCATGTCGTTCATGTGCTCTCCAAAGTAATCCCCGCAGCCCCTGGCCGCCCATGCAGGCGACAGAGACGGCTCTGCCGTAGGGCGGGCATCGCCCGCCGTCGACGGCGTCAGGCGCCCCGGCCGGCCATGCCCGCCCTGCGGCCCCACTATGTGCGGGCCATCGTAACGATCGGCCCGGGCCAGGACCATACCCGCAGGCCGGGTCGAGCGCAGCGAGGCCCGGCAGGGCTGCGTCGGTGCCTACGCGAAGTGCAGCTCGCCGAAGCACTCGGGGCGGTGGTAGTCGGGCTGTTCGGCGGCGATGGGGTTCCAGCAGGCGTACTGGGGGTCGGTCTGGCCGCCGCAGCGGTAGAGGTTGGCCCGCCAGATGTGCCCGGGGCCGGCCTGCACGTCCAGGCCGGTGAACTCGGCCAGCAGGTCCAGCGGCAGCCGGGCGGCGGCCCACCAGCCGGCGTCGGCGGGCGAGTCGTCCTTGGGCCCGGCCGGCAGGGAGCTGACCACTTCCACCCGCCCGGCCAGCTCCGGCGTGATGAGCTTCCGGCCATGCCGGCCAGCCCCGAAGCCCATCAGGAAGGCCCCGCAGGCGTTGATCTCCAGGTTGAAGTAGCCCAGCCCGTCGGGCCGGGGGGCCGCGAAGAGCTCGACGCAGCTGTCCAGCCAGACGGGCCCGTTGAGCTCGGTGGCCTGGCAGCTGATGTGGCGGTCCTCGCAGAGGAACTGCACGGAGAGGGCCCGGTCGTCGTACAGCAGCCGGGCCGTCGTCGCCTGGCGCTGGCCGGCGGCGAACCACGGGTAGCGGTCGATGGCCATGGGCTCGGCGGCGGCCCAGGCGGTGCCCTCGACCTCGCCGGTCAGGGGGGCGGGCTGGGCGGCGCGCTCAACGCGGGCGGTTCGGGTCGACATCAGAAGAATTCTCCAGCGGGGTCAGGGGAC
>JAWLCG010000182.1:0-9848 GCA_041687295.1 Phycisphaerae bacterium
GGGCAGGATGTCGTGGAACTGGTGGGTCAGCAGCGTCTGCCAGAGCTCGTCGAGGGCCTCGCCGGGCCAGGCGTCCAGGCCGGCCAGCGCCCAGAGCCTCTCAGCCGCCAGCAGTTGCTGCTCGAGCCGGCGGTTGAGCCGCTTGGTGGCGGCCTGGGTGGTCAGCGTGCCGCGGTGGAGCTCGAGGTAGAGCTCGCCGTCCCACACGGGCAGCGCGTCGCGGTTGTTCCGCAGCGTGTCCAGAAAGGCCTCGGCCGGGCCGAGCTTCACGGGCGGACAGCCGTCGACGTCGGCCAGCCGGGCGGCACGCTCGAGGTGTTTCTCGTGGGGACCGCCGCCGCCATCGCCGTAGCCGAACAGCGAGAGGAACCCGTCGTGCACGTCGGCCTGGGCATAGCGGTCCTGGGCCTGGCGGAGGGAGTCGGGGAAGAGGTTGCTGGTGTAGGTGTCCTCGGGGGGCAGGTGGGCGAGGACCTCGCTGCCGTCGATGCCCCGCCAGCGGAAGCTGTCGTGCGGGAAGTCGTGGAACTGGTTCCAGCTGATCTTGGTCGAGACGAACGCGTCGACCCCGCAGGCAGCCAGGATGCCCGGCAGGCTGGCCGGGTAGCCGAAGACGTCGGGCAGCACGACGTTCCGCACGTCCAGGCCGAACGCCTCGCGGAAGAACGCCTTGCCGTGGAGCATCTGGCGGATGAGGGCCTCGCCGCCGGGCATGTTGCAGTCCATCTCGACCCAGGGGGCGCCCAGCGGCTCCCAGCGTCCCTCGGCCACGCGCTGGCGGACCCGCTCGAACAGGGCCGGGTAGTGCTGCTGCATCCAGCGGTAGTGCAGGGCGCTGCTGGCGCCGAAAACGTAGCCGTCGTAGCGTTCGATGAGCCGAAGCTGGTTGGCGAAGGTGCGGGCGCACTTGCGGATGGTCGTGGCGATGGGCCACAGCCAGGCCGTGTCCAGGTGGGCGTGCCCGACGGCGAACACGGGGGCGTCCGACGCGCGGGCACGCGGTGCGAAGCCCTCGGCCAGGATCGCCCGCACGGCCTGGATGTCGTCGGGGTTGCGCCCGTACTGGTCGCAGGCATCGTTGAGGATCCGCATCAGCCGGCTTCGGCGGGCGCTGGGCTCGGGCTGGCCCTGGGCGAGGTGGATCAGCACGTCGAGGTCCATGTACAGCGCCCAGATGGCCGGGTCGAACCGCGCCAGGCGAAGGCGGTTGACTTGCCCGCGCGGGAAGCCCGCCTCGCTCAGGCCCGACGGCACGGGCCCGTCGAAGACCTCCGAGCCCGGGTGGGCCATGCAGGCGCCCTCGAGCCACAGCTCGATGGCCTCGCCGCCGCGGCAGGCGTCCAGCAGGGGCACGAAGGGGCGGTTGGACTTCCAGCTGGTGTCGTCGAAGACCGACCCCTTGCTGATGCCCTGCCGCGGCTCGCCGTCAGTGGTGTAGAGCAGCCCCTCGGTGTTGATGTCGAGCCAGGCGACGACGGGCCCGCCCGCCCAGTCGGCCGGCACCTGCCCGCGGAGATGGAACCAGGCCGTGTCGTGCCCCTGGCCCCAGGCGTCGCCCTCGGCGATGGGCCGAAACGGCCCGGCCTGGCCCTGGGCGAGCGGGCGGTAGGGGCCTACCGGCCCGACCTCGGCCTGCAGCGCGACCGTCGCCGGCAGCAGCCGTGTGCCGATCACGCCGTGCATCATCCGCACCCGCTTGAGGTGCAGCGAGCGGAACTCCTGAAACATGACGACCTCGCTTTCCGATAGAAGTCGCCCCAGCGTACGACCGACCCACGGCGGGGGCAAGGGCGCTCGCGGCGGGGAAAATGCCATTGCCCTGCCTCAGCCGGCGCGGGTAAGCTGAATGCAGCATGGAAGGAGCGGGCGATGCCCCCAGCGATTGCCATCGACTCGGATCAACTGGCCGACTTCTGCCGGCGGCACCACATCCGCCGCCTGGCGCTGTTCGGCTCCGTCCTGGGCCAGGACTTTGGCCCCGACAGCGACGTAGACGTTCTCGTCGAGTTTGAGCCCGAGCACGTGCCCGGCTTCCTGGGCCTCCACGAGATGGAGCAGGAGCTCTCAGGTCTGCTCGCTGGTCGGCCGGTAGATCTGGTGACGCCCAAGTCGCTCAACCCCCGCATCCGTGAGCGCGTCCTTGCCCAGGCCCAGGTGCAGTATGCCCAAAGATGATGCCGTCTACGTGGGCCACTGCTCGACATGGCCTGCAAGGCTGTGGGCAAGGTTCGAGGGCTCTCTCGCGCAGATTTTGATAGTGACGAGAACCTCCGGCTGGCTCTGGCTCACCTGGTTCAGGTGATCGGAGAAGCCGCCCGTCGCGTGTCTCCGGAACTCCAGCGGGCCCACCCCGAGATCCCCTGGAGGGCCATCATCGGCATGCGTCACAAGGTCGTGCACGATTACATGGCCCTCAATGAGGACATCCTCTGGCAGACGGTATGCCGGGAGCTTGACCCGCTGATCCGTCAGATGGAAGCCCTGCAGCCTCGGGACTGATGGCCGGCAGCCTCTTTCCGGCCCCTCTCCGCGCTCTCACGTCTGACCACAAACCGCAGACCTGATGCAACTCCTCGGGGCGGAAACCGGGTTCCATGGGTAGGCCGGCGATGGGTCGTCGGCGGCGTGCGGGTGTTGCGGAAAGGAGCGGTCATGGGGATCGGGACTCTACTGGCGGCGCTGGCCCTGATGGCGGGGGCGGCCCAGGAGGCAGCGAGCGTGGACGCGGGACTGATCTGGATCGAGGGCGAGGCCGCCGCCGAGCGGCAGGTGCACGCGAACGCGGGCTTCGAGGCCGTCGATGCCGACGAGCTGAGCGGCGGGGGCTGGCTGGCGAACTTCTCCGAGGCCGGAGAGCCCGACGGGCGGGCGGTCTACCGCTTCGAGGTGCCCGAGGCCGGCGAGTACCGCCTGTGGGCCCGCGTGGCGTCGGCCGGCACGGGCTACTCGTGGCAGCTCGATGACGGGCCTGCGCAGACGATCGACCTGGAGGCCCTTCGCAAGGCCGACGGGCTGATCCAGGAGACCCCCATCGCCCGCGACGCCAGCTGGGACCACCGCCGCGTGGCCTGGGTAGACCTGGGCACGGCTGATCTCTCGGCCGGGGCGCACAGCCTGGCAATCGTCCTGGGCGGCTCGGACGCCGAGCAGCGTTTCGGCGCCGTCGACGCGATCGTATTGGCGGCGGGCGACTGGCGGCCCAACGGCAAGTTCCGCCCCGGGCAGGACTGGCAGGACCTCGTCCAGTTCGCCCCCGACGAGACCTGGGCCTTCGAGCCTCAGCGCGACAGCTTCAGCGACGACGCCCTGCTGGACCTGCGGGGGCTCAACGAGGCCGTCGCCGGCGAGCATGGCTTCATCCGCCGAAGCGAGGACGGCAACGACTTCGTCCGCGGCGACGGCGAGCCGATCCGCTTCTGGGCCGGCACGACCTACGTCCAGCGCAACACCTGGGGCGAGCCGGACGGCATGGCCCGGCTGGAGCACCACGCCCGCTTCCTGGCCAAGCGGGGCATCAATATCGTCCGCTACCACTCCCACCTGCCCGCGACCGATCCCGGCGCGCCGCTCAGCGAGCCGCGCGACGAGGTGATCGACCAGACCCAGCGCCTGGTGGCGGCCATGAAGAAGGCGGGCATCTACACCATCTACTCGCCCTACTGGGGCAGCCACACCAAGTACAACCCCGCCTGGGGCATCGCCGACCCGGACAACGCGAACCTGGCCGGGCTGGTCTTCTTCGACCCCGACGTGCAGGCGGCCTACAAGAACTGGCTGCGCGAGCTGCTGACCCGGCCCAACCCCTACACGGGCATCGCGCTGAAGGACGACCCGGCCCTGGCGATCATCCAGCTGCAGAACGAGGACAGCATGCTGTTCTTCACCATGCAGCGCGTCGGCGGCCAGCAGCTCATCAACCTGCGTCGGCTGTTCGCGAAGTTCGTCATCGCCGAGCACGGCTCGCTGGCCGCTGCCCGCGAGGCCTGGCAGGGATACGCCCACCCCGACGACAACTGGGACGACGACCTGCCCGGGTTGTTCATCGTCTGGGAGTTCACCGGCGACGCTCGGCGGCAGAAGGGCGGCGAGCCCGGGCGCGAGGAGCGGCTGGCCGATCAGTTCGAGTTCATCGCCCGGACGATGTACGACTTCAACGCCGAGATCCGCCGCTTTCTCACCGAGGACATCGGCGCCCGCCAGCTGGTCAACGCGGGCAACTGGCGCACAGCCGACCCGCCGCTGATGGACGACGCCGAGCGATTCGCCTACTCCGCCGCCGAGGTCATGGGCAAGAACCACTACTACGGCGGCCAGCACAAGGGGCTCAACGTCGGCTACCAGATCCGCGCGGGCCAGGCCTTCACCAACCCTTCGGCTACGCAGAACCCCACGCGCCTTCCGCTGAACATCAAGCAGCCCGAGGGGCACCCGTTCATCATTCCCGAGTCGCTCTGGGTGCCGCCCATCCGCTACCAGGCCGAGGGCCCGCTGATGGTGGCCGCCCAGAGCAGCCTGGTGGGGCTGGATGGCTTCTACTGGTTCGCCACCGGCCATGACGAGTGGCAGCCGGTGGGCAACAAGTGGACCTTCGCCACGCCGATGCAGCAGGGGCAGTTCCCGGCCGCCGCCCTGCTGCACCGGCTGGGGTACGTCGCCGAGGGCGAGCCGGTCGTTGTCGAGCATCGCAGCCTCGATGACATCTGGCACCGCCGGACGCCCATCATCGCCGAGGGCCGGGCCTACGACCCCAACCGCGACGTCGGCGACATGCCCGTCGACGCGCCGGTCCAGTCGCCGGTGGACCCGCTGGCGTTCCTGGTCGGGCCGGTGCGGGTGGTCTACGGCTCCGACGCGTCCAAGAGCTTTGTGGCCGACCTGTCGCCGTACATCGACCGCGACGCAGGGACCGTCCGCAGCAACACCGGGCAGATCGACCTGGACTACGGGCTCGGGCTCTACCGCGTCAACGCCCCCAAGGCGCAGGCGGCGGCCGGGTTCCTGGCCCAGGCCGGGGCGGTCGAGCTGGCCGACGTCACCATCGACTGCCACAACGCGTACGCCTCGATCGTCGTGGTGCCGCTGGACGATCAGCCCCTCGCCACCTCGGGCAAGGTGCTGGTGCAGGTCGGCACGGTGACCCGCCCGACGGGCTGGAAGGCCCGCCCGGCCAAGTTCGAGGCCAGCGGCCAGCGTATCGACGGCTTCCGCATCGTGGAGGTCGGCGAGAATCCCTGGCAGATCGAGAAGACCCGCGCCACCGTCACCGTCCGCAACGGTGGCCTGGCCAAGGCCACGCTGCTGGACATTAACGGCATGGCGGTTCGCGAGGTGCCCGTCAGCCGGGACGGCGACGCGATTACCGTCGAGCTGCCGCCCGAGACGATGTACCTCGTCCTGCAGTAATGGACCGGCCAGCCTCAGATGCAGGGCCCGCCGCTTGGGTAGCCCCCGTCAGGGGCGGCCGGATTGATAACGCCTCCGGGAAGAAGAAAGCGTCCCGGTGCCGTGGCCGCTCTGGATGTCCCGGCGCCTCCATTGGTTGGTGCGACTGAAGATCGGACGCCCCTGACGGGGCTACAGAATACCGCAACTCCACATTCTTGATTGGCCGGTCGAATAGGGCCGGGCAGTCCATAGCCCGTTTTTGGCCCCCGTGGTATACTCGGGGGATGCCTGGGGTCCGCGGCTTGTGGAGGAGCCGGTGGACGGGTCCCGGCACCTGCCGTCGAGAAGGAGGCCGTCATGCCGTCGAAGCTGCGCCCCGTTGTGTCGTGCGGACCGGTCCTGGAGGCGCTCGAGCCACGCCTGCTGCTGAGCACGTACTACTCCAACGCGCTGCTCTACAACGAGTCGCCGGTGGACCTGCGGTTCCTCAACGACGGCCCGGCCGGCAGTCACGGCTTCGTCCAGCGCCAGGGCGACCAGTTGGTCTTCGAGGACGGTACGGAGGCGCGGTTCTGGGGCGGCAACATCGCGGCCTACGCCATCTACACGCCCAAGGCCGACATCGCCCAGCAGGCCGAGCGGATCGCCAAGATGGGCTACAACCTGATGCGCATCCACCACCACGACTCGATGCGCTGGGTGGACCGCACGGTCATCTCCAAGAGCTACAACGACAGCCGGCACTTCGACGCCGCCGTCATGGACAGCCTGGACTACTGGATCAAGTGCCTCAAGGATCAGGGCGTCTACGTCTGGCTCGACCTGCAGGTGGGCCGGCAGTACAAGGTCGGCGACGGCATCACCATCGGCTGGGACGAGATCCGCGACAACGGCTCGGACGCCAAGGGCTTCGACTACTTCAACACCGACCTCGAGGCGTTGATGAAGGAGTTCAACGCCAACTACCTCAACCACGTCAACCCGTACACCGGCCTGGCCTACAAGGACGAGCCGGCGATCATGGGCGTGCTGATCACCAACGAGGACGACATCACCGTCAACGGCGGCAACCAGCTGCTGGGCGACAAGGGCGTGCCGATCCACAACGCCATCTTCCGCCAGGCCGCCAACGAATTCGCCGCCGAGACCGGCCTGTCTCCCAGCGCCGTCCAGCAGACCTGGCTGCCCGGGCCCAGCAAGATCTTCCTGAACGACCGCGAGTATGACTTCCACACGCGGATGATCGAGCATCTCCGCTCGATCGGCTACGACGGGCCGGTCGCCACGACGAACTTCTGGCACGACCCGCTGTTCGCCCTGCCGGCGCTGACGGCGGGCAACATGATCGACGTGCACAGCTACGGCTCGGCCGGCACGTTGAAGGTCAACCCCGTCCAGGGCACCAATCTCGCTGGCCGGATCGCCTCGGCCCAGGTCTACGGCTACCCCGTCAGCGTCACCGAGTGGAACACGCCCTATCCGACGGCCGACCGGTTCGTCTCGCCGCTGTACCTGGCCAGCATGGCCTCGCTGCAGGGCTGGGACGCCATGATGCTGTACAACTACTCCCAGGACGACTTCTACCTCCGCAGCACGCCGCACACCTGGACGAGCTTCTACGACCCCGGTCTGCAGGCCATGATGCCCGCGGCCGCCCTGGCCTACCGCATGGGCCACATCAGCCAGGCCAACAACACCTACACCTTCCAGACCGACCGCAACAGCCTCTACTACCAGTCCACCAGCATCCAGAGCAGCGTCGCCCTGCGGACGCTCTTCGAGCAGAGCCGCGTCACCATCGGCCTGCCCGACATCCCCGAGCTGGACTGGGACGTCGCCACCGAGGTCGGCGACGAGGCCATCGTCACCAGCGACTGGACCCGCAACTACCTCAGCTACGGCGCCACCTCGGTCACCAGCGACACCGGGCAGATCCGCCGCGACTGGGTGGACGGCATCCAGACGGTCAACTCGCCCAAGACCCAGTGGCTCATCGGCGAGTTCGGCGGGGGGGTCTACGCCACCGACGACGTGGTCTACCAGCTCAGCACGCCCGAGGGCGTCGCCGTCGTCTCCAGCCTCGACGACAAGCCCATCCGCCAGTCGGGCCGAATGCTGCTGACGGCGATGGGGCAGGTCACCCTCACCAACGGCCAGACGCCCTTCCGCACCGAGGCCCTGCAGGGCACGATCCGCATCGCCAGCAACGCGCCGGCCATGGAGCTGGTGCCCCTGGCCTCCAACGGCCAGGCCCTCACGCCGGTGCGGCTGACGAAGCAGAACGGCTTCTACATCGTCTCGCTGCCCCAGGTGGCCGGCACGCACTGGTACGAGCTGCGGGCCATCGACGGCGAGCCGCCCGAGGTCGTCCAGGCCACCATCAACGCCGGCTCGGCCCAGCGCCACCGCCTGACGAGCATCGAAGTAACCTTCAGCGAGGACGTCGGGGCCAGCCTGGCCAAGGGCGACCTCCGCATCGTCAACAGCACCCTCAACGTCTTGGTGCCCGACTCGGCCCTGACGCTGAGCTACGACCCCGCCACGTTCCGGGCCGTCTGGACCGTCGACCCGCAGGCCGACATCCCCGACGGGCGGTTCGCAGCGGTCATCATGAACACCGACGTGACCGACCCGGCCGGCAATCCGCTGCCCGAGCCGCTGGTGCTGCAGTTCCACCAGCTCGCCGCCGACGCCAACGGCGACGCCCGCACCGACGAGGCCGACCTGGACGTCCTGAAGGCGAACTACGACCCCGCCGGACAAGGGCTCCATGTCCTGGGCGAGGGCGACTTCAACGGCGACGGCCGGGTCGACAGCCGGGACTTGGCGATCTGGCAGCAGAACTACAACCCCGATGGCGTATTCGCCGCTGCCGTGGCCCTGGCCTCGCCCGAGCCCGACGTGGACGTGCTGGCCCTGGCCGCCCCGACCGATGAGCCGGTGAGCTTCGCCTCGACCGACGTCACCCTCGCCGCCGCGGCCCCGGCCCCCGCGCCGGCCAACCTGGCCGCCCTGGCCGAACCGCTGGCGACCGCCGCCGACGAGGACGAGCCCCTCGCCATCTACGACGCCGCCCCCGAAGACGCCCCTGAAGACCTCCTCGCCCTGCCCGGCCTGGAGAGCCTGCTGTAGCCTGCCCGGCGTGCGGGCTCGGGGGGGCGCCGGCGAAGGTGGGGCTTCGATCCGCTGCGCCCCAGCCTACAGCGCGGGCCGTTTTCGTAGGCTGGGGCGCAGCGTAAGCGCAGCCCCACCTTTGCGCTCCATACGGTCGGCGTGGCCGGCGTACTCCGTGGGTACTCGCATCGGAAAGACCCCGGTATGCCCGGGGCCTTGGGGGCGCGAAAAAGAGGCCGCGACGGTCGGGGAGACCGTCGCGGCCAAGAGGACCCACGAAACAAGGAGAGTCGAACCAAGCTGGAACCCCCCGGCAGGCTCCCTCAAACCTGTCTCGGCCGGGCTCCCTCACAAGCAGGTCCCTTGCGTCCATCGCTCGGGTCCTGCTCTGTTGCTAATTATTCCTTGTCGCAATAGGAAGGCAAGGGACGCAGGGATTTTTTCTACGTGGCGGCGGCGATGGGTGCCTTCAGCGTCGCTGTGTAGCCCCGGGCTTGCCCGGGGTCTTCGGAGGTCGGTAAACGCTCCGGACGAAGCGCGGCAGGGCCGAGGTGGGGGCGTTGTGCCGTGCAGGCACGGCCTGGCCGGGATGCCCACAGATGGCGATCTGTGGGCTTGGGCGGTTGTGGCGGGGTGGGTGGAACCCTATAGTGGCCCGCCGAGTCGGCCCTGCACGACAAGGAGATGGCGATGGACATTCGGCCGGGGTTTCACCCGTTCTGGTTCTGGAATGATCGGCTGGAGGCGGACGAGGTTCGCCGGCAGGTTGGGCTGATGGCGGAGGGGGGGCTCCGCGGCTTCCACATTCACAGCCGCCAGGGCCTGGGCCAGCCGTACTTGTCTGAGGCGTTCCTGGACCTGGTGGAGGTCGCCGTCGACGAGGCCGAGCGGCTGGGCCTGGTGGTGCACCTGTACGACGAGTACCCCTACCCCAGTGGCGTAGCCGGCGGCGAGGCGATCCTGGGTCAGCCGCAGTTCTGGGCGACAAGGCTCATCCAGCAGACGCACGAGCTGGCGGGCGGGGCGGTGCGGCTGGTGCTGCCGGCGGGGCTGGTGCTCTCGGCGATGGCGTATCCGCTGCTCGACGGGCAGTGCGACTTCTCGGCCGGGCGCGACCTGCGCGAGGCCATCGGCCCGCAGCTGCTCGTCGAGAGCTACCGCGAGGGGCGAAGCCTCAGCCAGTACAATTTCAAGCGCTACTTCGCCAGCGACCCGGCCCCGGTGCTCGAGGCGGTGCTGGGCGAGGGGGCGTGGCGCCTCTACGTGGCCGTGCAGGCGGTGGTGGAGGGGCACAAGTATTGGGGGCAGTACCTCGACGTGCTGAACCCGGCCGCGGTGGGGCGGTTTAT
>JAWLCG010000183.1:0-9809 GCA_041687295.1 Phycisphaerae bacterium
CGGCGCTTCTCCCCCGCCGGACTGCGTCCGGCCTACGGTGCATCCGCATCGCCACGCCTGAAGACCCCGGGCATGCCCGGGGCTATGTGAAGACGCCGGGCCTCACTGGCGCTCGACCCGGCCTACGGCGTGCCCCGCCCTGCAGACCTACGCGTCGCCGTTGAGGCGTTTGCGGATGTAGGCGGCGCGGACCTCGGCGCGTTCGTCGGGGTCCATCTCTCGGCCATGGATCTTCTGCAGGTGGGCGGGCTGGGTGAGCAGGAACAGCTCGTTGACGGTGGCCAGGCTCACCTCGGGCAGTCGGCCGAGGTTCACGCCCATCCGCAGGTGCGACAGCAGGCCGAGGGTCTCCTCGGAGCTTATGAGCCGGGCCGAGCGGAGCAGGCCCAGAGCGCGGTGGATGCGGTCGTCGATGGCGGCGGCCTTGTGGCTGATGAGCCCCTCGCGGGCCCGCAGCTCGTACTCGATGACGCGGGGGAGGATCTGGTCGCGGAAGTCGCGGAGGATGTCGTCCTCGGTCCGGCCCAGGGTGGTCTGGTTGGACAGCTGGAAGAAGTCGCCCAGGGCCTCGGTGCCCTCGCCGTAGAGGCCCCGAATGGCCAGGCGCATGTCGCGGGCGGCGCGGAAGACCTTCTCGATCTCGCCGGTCATCCGCAGGGCCGGCAGGTGCAGCATGACACTGACGCGGATGCCGGTGCCGACGTTGGTCGGGCAGGCCGTCAGGTAGCCGAAGCGCCCGCTGAAGGCGTAGACCAGCTGCGACTCGAGCAGGTCGTCGATGCGGTCGATGGCGGCGTAGGTGCTGTCGAGCTCCAGGCCGCTGCGGAGCACCTGGATGCGGAGGTGGTCCTCCTCGCAGACCATGACGGCGAGGGTCTCGTCGCCGCTGATGGCCACGCCGCGGGCGCCCTGGCCTTCGGCGTGCTGCCGGCTGACGAGGTGGCGCTCGACAAGCAGGCGGCGGTTGAGGTCGCTGGCCTGCTCGACGTCGACGTAGAACAGCTCCGGCGCCAGGCTCAGACCCAGCACGGCCTCGCGCAGGCGGTCGCAGATCTCCTGCCGTTGGGCCGGCGTGCACTTGCTCAGGAAGGGGTAACCCGCCAGGTTCCGCGCCAGGCGGACCCGCGTGGAGATCACCACGTCATACAGCGGCCCGGCGCCGCGCAGCCACTCGCCGGCGTGGTTGGTCAGGTCCGAGAGCCTCATGGCGTCTCCAGTTGCTGGATCTGGTCGCGAAGGCGGGCGGCCTCCTCGTACTGCTCGCGGAGGACGGCGTCCTTGAGCATCATCCGCAGGCGGAGCAGGTCGGCCTGCCGCCGCTCGTCGCCGCCGGCCCGCACGGGCACCTTGCCCACGTGCTGGCTACGCCCCTCGTGGGCGCGCTCGAGCATCGGGCCCAGGGCCTCGGCGAACGCGTCGTAGTCGTGCGGACAGCCCAGCAGGCCGTTCTGGCGGAACTCCAGAAACGACAGGCCACACTGCTCGCAAACCAGCTCGCTGGCCTGGCTGGCCCGCTGCTTCTGGGCGACGAACTCCTGGAGGATCTGCGTAAGGTTCTGGGCCGGCACCGTCACGCCCTCCTGGGCCGCGCAGGTCTCGCACAGGTGCTTTTCGATCTTCTGACCGTTGACGATCTCGGTCAGGTGCACCGTGGCGGGCCGATCGCACATGTCGCACTGCTTTTTCATGATTGCCTCGTTTGACCGTCGGCACAGCCACCGGCCCGGCCAGGGGTTGGGCTCCATGGTAGGCCCTGGCCCCGTCGGGGTCAAGCGGCCCCGAGGCCACGCCCAGTGTCCATTGGCATTCTACCCCAAACGCGCCCCCAAAAGGATACCCATTCGCCCGCGCCCCCCATCGCGCCAGCGCCTTTCTCCAAGCCCACGGATGGAGCGGCGAGCACTGCGAGTCGCGCAATCCGTGGGGGCCTCGTCCGGGCCGAGCCGCCTGGGCGTGCATCGCCCGGCGGGGTGCCGTGGCTTCGGCGTTTGTAGCCACGTCTTCGGGCGCCTGCTCGTCAGTCGCACCAACCGATGGAGCCCCAGGGCGCCAGCGCCGTATGGAGTGCGGCGATGCAATCGCCGCTTTGGCTTGGGTCGCCATCGAGCCAAAGCGGCGATGACTCGCCGCACTCCAAAGGGCCGGTCCGCCCGTCGCGCAGGGACACCCCGGCCGGCCGAGCCCATCCCCACGCTCGAAGACCCCCGGCAAGCCGGGGGCAATATACAGAGAAGACCCCGGGCATGCCTGGGGCTATATGCGTGACAAGCGGGCCCGTTGCGGGTATACCCTCCGGTCGGCAGTCTGAGACGAAAGCCCCGCGATTGAGGGCCTGCATCATACGACATTGAGGGAGACGGTTATGGCAGAGGCATTCCCCGGCATCGGCAGGATCGGCTACGAAGGGCCCGACTCGAAGAACCCGCTGGCCTTTCGGCACTACAACCCCACCGAGACGGTCGAGGGCAAGCCGATGGCCCAGCAGCTGCGGTTCAGCGTGGCCTACTGGCACAGCTTCCGCAACGGCGGCTCGGACCCGTTCGGCCCCGCCACGCGGCTGATGCCGTGGGACGACGGCAGCGACAGCGTCGAGAATGCCCAGCGGCGGGTGCGGGCGGCCTTCGAGTTCATGCAGAAGCTCGGCGTGGAGTTCTACTGCTTCCACGACCGCGACGTCGCCCCCGAGGGCGCCACGCTGGCCGAGACCAACCGCAACCTCGACGCCGTCGTCGAGACCCTCAAGCAGGAGCAGCAGCGGACGGGCATCAAGCTGCTGTGGGGCACGGCCAACCTCTTCAGCCATCCGCGCTACATGCACGGGGCGGGCACGAGCCCCAACGCCGACGTCTTCGCCTTCGCCGCCGCCCAGGTCGCCAAGGCCCTGGAGGTGACCAAGGAGCTCGGCGGGGCCGGCTACGTCTTCTGGGGCGGGCGCGAGGGCTACAAGACGCTGCTCAACACCGACATGGGCCGCGAGCTCGACCACCTCGCCCGCCTGCTGCAGCTGGCGGTGGACTACAAGAAGCAGATCGGCTTTGAGGGCCCCTTCTACATCGAGCCCAAGCCCAAGGAGCCTACCAAGCACCAGTACGACTCCGACGCGGCCGCCTGCTACGCCTTCCTGCAGAAGTTCGGCCTGGTGGACAGCTTCAAGCTCAACATCGAGGCCAACCACGCCACGCTGGCCGGGCACAGCTTCCACCACGAGCTGGAGTTCTCGGCCGCCAACGGCATCCTCGGCTCGGTCGACGCCAACCGCGGCGACCCGATGCTCGGCTGGGACACCGACCAGTTCCCCACCGACCTGTACGACACGACCTTCGCGATGCTGACGATCCTGAAGGCGGGCGGCTTCACCACGGGCGGGCTGAACTTCGACGCCCACGTCGCCCGCGAGAGCTTCGAGCCGGTCGACCTGTTCCACGCCCACGTCGGGGCGATGGACGCCTTCGCCCGCGGCCTGAAGATCGCCGCCGCCATCCGCGCCGACGGGCGCCTGGACGCCTTCGTCCGCGACCGCTACGCCAGCTGGGACAGCGGCCTGGGCGCCGAGATCGAGGCGGGCCGAAAGTCCATGGCCGACCTGCGGGCCTACATGGAGTCCAAGGGCAACGCCGAGCCCAACGCCTCAGGCCGCCAGGAGATGCTCGAGAACCTCATCAACGAGTTCATCTAGAGACCCCCCACGCGGTTCGCTGGCGCGACCCTCCGCCCGTGGGCCTGGAGAAGGCGTAGCGCGTTGACCCATTGACGCAGTAACGTCTTGCTACCGCGTCTTCTCCACGAGGCTCATGGCGACGACGAAGGGACCCGGCGCGCTCTGGCAGGGCAGGACGACCCAGGGGGCCTGGCGCTGGCGGTTGATGTGGTGGGCCTGGCCGGTGACGACGGTGGGGATGGAGATGCTGGCCTCGTAGCCGGCGTAGCGGCTCTTGGCCTGACCGGCGACCATGTTGGCCAGCTCGCCGACGGCGTCGAGGAACTCCGGGGCCCTCGGGTCGGGCGGCACCTCGGAGGCGAGGGCCTGGACGACCGCGCCGGCCACCCCCTCGGGGAACGTCAGCACCATCGCGCCGATCAGATCGCCGCTGAAGGTGATGATGCCCGACACGTCGGCCGTCGGCGAGCCCTCGCTGAAGACCTTCGGCGGGGCGACGGCGACCTTCAGCCCGCACATCATCTCGAAGACCTTCTGGACTGACTCGGCGAAGTAGGCGGCGTTGGCGAGCTTCATCATGCGTCCTGCGCAAAAACAGTGACAACCCGGGCGCGGCCACCGGCGTAGGAACTCCGCGGAGCCTGCCCGGCGCCTGTCCTGCACCTGCATCGGCCGACGGGCGGGACGGCTTTACCCGATTCACCCCCCCCAAACAGACTGGCCCGGCCCGGGGCGTCGCTGTATCCTGGAGCCAGGCCCCCAGCAGAGAGGATGGCGATGACCGTGCGGCAAGAGGATCGCGAGCGGCTGATGGACCTGGCCCGCCGGGGCGTCGAGGCGGCGGTCCTCCGCCAGCCCCTGCCCCGCCCGGGGCACCTGGAGGGGCTGGTGGCCGAGCCGCGAGGCTGCTTCGTCACGCTGACCAACGATGGCCGCCTCCGCGGGTGCATCGGCACGTTCTACGCCACCGAACCGCTGGCCCTGACCGTCGTCCGCATGGCGGCCGAGGCCTGCCGCGACCCCCGCTTCCTGCTCGAGCCCATCACGCCGGACGAGCTGGGCGAGCTGACGGTGGAGGTCTCGGTCCTCAGCGAGCTGGTGGTCACGGACGACCCGGCCAGCCTGGAGGTCGGGCGGCACGGCATCTACGTCGTCCGGGGCCGATCCGCCGGCTGCTTCCTGCCCGAGGTCGCCACCGACATGGGCTGGTCGGCCGAGCAGTTCCTCTGCTCCTGCTGCGCCCACAAGGCCGGCCTGGCCCCCGACGCCTGGCGCGACCGGGCCACGCAGGTCTACCTCTTCACCAGCGAAAAGTTCTCGCAGTAGCCCGTCGGCCCGGGAAGGTGGGGCTTGCGCCGTCCTCGTAGGCTGGGGCGCAGCCCCACCTTTGCCCGGCCAGGGGCGCCCGCTGAGCGCATAAAAGAGCGGGAGCCGCGGCCCGGGTGGGCGACGGCTCCCGCTGTGCGATCGGCGGTGGCGGGGGCTACTCGACCTCGCCGCGGAAGTTCCATTCGTTGAACGACTCATAGGCCTGGCGGTCGACGTGGCCATCCACGAACAGGTAGTTGCTCTGCCCCAAGTGGGGGTTGACCATCACGCCCTCGGGGGGCCGCTGGTCGGTAGCGACCCAGGCGAACCACGGGTTGAGGGCGCCGGTGTTGGCGTCGCGCCGCGGGTCGCCGGAGAGGATCGTGTCCTGCGGGTGGGTCTGGCGGGCCATCTCGATGTAACCGCCCCAGCTCCAGACGCTCCAGCTGCCGGTGGCGACCGACTCGGAGGGGGGCATCATGCCGGCCAGCGTGTTCTGGGTGTAGGATCCCAGACGGCTGAAGTAGGCTTCCTGCTGGTCCAGCAGCGTCGGGCAGTGCAGCTCGGGCACGATGTAGGCGCTGAAGTCAGCCGGCGGGCCCCAACGGACGAACGGGTGGACGCCGCCCCAGCTGTTGGCCCGGAACCACTGCGTGTCCTCGGGCTGGAACCAGCCGCTGGCGGGGGTCTGGGGGTTGTCGTCGTAGAGGTACGTGTCCCGGCCCACGCCGGCGCCCTTGGCCCAGTAGCTGATCACGTAGGGCCACTGGCGGAACCAGCCGTTGCCGCTGGGGTTGCCCATCCCGTAACTGAAGCCCTGGTCCCACGGGCTGAGCATCACGTCATTGTTGTCGATGCCGTAGGTCTGGTGGGCGGCGCCGAGGTTCTTGAGGTTCGTTTGGCACAGGACGGCCTTGGCGTGCTCCTTGGCCTGGGCCAGCGACGGCAGCAGGATTGAGACCAGCAGGGCGATGATGGCGATCACGACCAACAACTCAATCAGCGTAAAACCCTTTTTAGACATCACTCCTGTTTCTCCACTGTAAGGCGGGCGCAACATCGGTACGGCCTACGGCCAGGCGAACAACACAACCGCCAGGACGACCATGGCCACGGATCTGTATTGTATGGCCCGGGTCGCAAGACCACAAAGGGTTTTTCGCGCGGAATCGGGGCCAGTAGCAGACGTTGTCGCCGGACAAGGCCGCCACGCGGGCAAACGTGGGAATCTGTATCGGTCAATCATCGCCGTGCCCTCCCCCGGCAAACGACCGGCGGGGCCGTTGGCGACAAAGTCTCCGACGGCCGGGTGGCCCGGGGGACGAACCGGGCCCATAATTAGGGACGGTCGCGGACGGCCCGGTGGTCGGGCCCGCCCGTCGGCCCGGTCTGGAGTCCACAGGGGGTTCCCATGAATGCCCGCGATATCATGACGGGCGGACCGGTGCAGAGCTGCCGGCCCAACACGCCCGTCCGCCAGGTGGCCGAGATCATGGCCGAGAATGACATCGGCTCGGTGCCGGTTACCGACGACCAGGGGCATGTCACCGGTGTGGTGACCGATCGCGACATCTGCTGCCGCCTGGTCGCCAGTGGCCGAACCTACGACACGCCCGTCAACCAGGTCATGAGCCCGGAGGTCTTCAGCTGCCATCCCGATGCGGACCTGCAGGAGATCGAGCAGATCATGCGCGAGCACCGCATCCGCCGCGTGCCCGTCGTCGACGAACAGGAGCACCTGCAGGGCATCATCTCACAGGCGGACCTCTGCCACGCCCTGCATGGCCGGCCCGAGGAGCACGAGGTGATCGAGACCATCGAGGAGATCAGCAAGCCCACCGACCAGCCCATGCTCTGACCCCTGCAGGGGCGGCTGCGATGCCCCTACCGCTCGGGGTGAGCGGACCGCGGGCCGACCGAGGCCTGCGCCCTTCCGCCCGATGGAGGCCCAGGGCGCGAGCGCAGTATGGAGTGCGGCGATGCAATCGCCGCTTTGGCTTGGGCCGCCATCGAGCCAAAGCGGCGATGACTCGCCGCACTCCAAAGGCGCGGCCCGCCTGTCGCGCAGGGTCACCCAGGGCGGCCCGGCCGGGGTCGATCCCGTGTGCGAGGAGTGGGAGTCCTGCTGGGGGACCAAAGACGTGGCTACAAACGCCGTAGCCACGGCACCGGGACGCTTTTTCCTCTCGATAACTCTGACCGCCTCTGTGCTTCTTCTCTCTGTGTCCTCTGTGCCTCTGTGGCCCATCTTCGGTCTTGCGCCTTCGCTGCCGGGCCTCGCTTCGCTCGACCCGGCCTACGGGGCAGCGCTACGGCCGATACTCCACGAAGGCCTCGATGCCGTGGTACTCCGGCAGGCCCAGCTGGTCGTAGAGGGCGGCGGTGCCGCGGTTGCGGTCCTCAGCCCGCTGCCAGAACTCGCGGGCGTCGTAGGGCCCGGGGAACATCGCGCGGTCCTTCTGGCTCTCGTGGCGGAAGATAGCGTGGCGCTTGGCGTAGAGCTCGTCGGGGCTCATGGGCACGGCCATCTCGATGCGGTAGGGCTCCCACTCCTGCCACGCCCCGCGGTAGAGCCAGATGCGGGGCATGGCGTGGCCGGCCTGGCGGTAGCGCCCCAGGGCCCGGAAGACCGCGTCGAGGCACATGCGGTGCGTGCCGTGCGGGTCGGACAGGTCGCCGGCGGCGAAGACGATCTCGGGCTCGAGCTGCTCCAGCACGTCCAGGACGATCTGCACGTCCTGCTCGCCGATGGGCAGCTTGGCGACCAGGCCGGTGCGGTAGAAGGGCATGTCCAGGAAGTGGCAGCGCTCCTGGGGCACGCCGCAGAAGCCGGCCGCCGTCTGGGCCTCGACCTTGCGGATCAGGGCCTTGATCGAGAGCACCTCGTCGGAGTCCGGCGTGGCGGGCCGTTTGTTGCGAAGGAACTGCTCGACGTGGTCGTCGATGACGGCCGTCTGCTCCGGGGCCAGGGCGAAGATGCGGTTGAACTCCGAGACGAACTCGGCGAAGCGCAGGGCGTCGTGGTCGAACACCGCGATGTTGCCGCTGGTCTGGTAGGCCACGTGGACCTCATGGCCCTGGTCGCAGAGCTTGCGGAGCGTGGCGCCCATGCTGATCACGTCGTCGTCGGGGTGCGGGCTGAGCAGCAGGACCTTCTTGGGACCCTCCTTGCCCGCCGGCCAGCCGCTGATCGTCCGCATCCGCGAGTGGAAGACCTCCAGGTTGATCTCGTACGCCCGCCCGCGCTCGACCAGCAGGTCGACCAGGTGGTTCTCGGCGTAGTCCTCGTCGGTCAGCGAGAGGATGGTCTTGTCCAGGTGGCGGGCCAGCCAGATGACGGCCCGGCGGGTGAGCATCTCGTCCCACTCGCACGGCCCGACCAGCCAGGGCGTGGCCACCCGCGTCAGGTCGGCCGAGGCCGAGGCGTCCAGGAACACCGTCGCGTTG
Organism: Phycisphaerae bacterium; assembly: GCA_041687295.1. Lineage (GTDB taxonomy): Bacteria > Planctomycetota > Phycisphaerae > SM23-33 > FEN-1343 > JAWLCG01. The sequence goes on from JAWLCG010000183.1 coordinate 8,414, forward strand.
GGGTGCTCCTGCAGATAGCTGGCGGCGATCTGCACGCTGATCTCGCCCTCGATGGCCCGGCGGATGATGGGGGCCTTGTGCTCGCCGAAGGCCAGCATGCAGATCTCGCGGGCGTCCAGGATGGTGCCCACGCCCATGGTGATGGCCTGGGTGGGCACGTTCTGCTCGCCGTAGAAGTCGCTGGCGGCGTCCATCCGCGTCACGCGGTCCAGCCGGACCAGGCGGGTTCGGCTGTCCCGGCCCGAACCGGGCTCGTTGAAGCCGATGTGGCCCGTCCGCCCGATGCCGAGGATCTGCAGGTCGATGCCGCCCGCCTCGGCGATGGCCTGCTCGTACATGCGGCAGAAGGCGTCGACCGTGCCGGGCTCCAGCGTGCCGTCGGGAATGTGCGCCTGGTCGGGCGGGATGTTCACGTGGTCCAGGAAGTTCTCGTGCATCCAGCGGTGGTAGCTCTGGATGGCGTCGCGCTCCATGGGCCAGTACTCATCGAGGTTGAAGCTGATGACGTTGGTGAAGTCCAGCCCCTCCTCGCGGTGCATCCGGATCAGCCGGCGGTAGACGCCGATCGGCGTGTGCCCCGTCGCCAGGCCCAGCACGCAGTGGCGACCCTCGGCGGCGCGGGCGCGGATCAGGCTGGCAATGCGATCGGCCACCGCCTCGGCCGCGGCCGTGTCCGTGGCGAACAGCTCGCAGCGAATCTTCTCCAACATGGGCGTACGACTCCTTACAGAGGCCCCACGCGGGGGCGGGGGTATGAACAGTGCCCGTGTCCTGGGCGAGAGCTCATCTGACCACGAACGCCCCCGCACTGCAAGCAAAATTCAAGGAGTGAAACCGCTCACTTCTTGCCCAGGCGCCGCTGGGCGCGGAAGAAGTCGCGGAGGATCTGCCCGCACGGCTCGGCCAGCACGCCGGCCAGCACCCGCGGGCGGTGGTTGAGCCGCTCGTCGGCCAGCAGGCGGTAGAGCGACTCGACGGCGCCGGCCTTGGGATCGGCTGCCCCGTAGACCACCGTGCCGACCCGGGCCAACACGATCGCCCCGCTGCACATCGCGCAGGGCTCGAGGGTGACGTAGAGCGTGCAGTCGTTGAGCCGCCAGTCGCCCAGCGCCCCGGCCGCGGCCCGGATGGCCAGCAGCTCGGCGTGGGCGACCGGGTCGTTGTCGGCCGCCCGGCGGTTGCCCGCCCCCGCCACGACCGCCCCCTCCCGCACGATCACCGCCCCGATGGGCACGTCGCCCCAGTCGCGGGCGGCCTGGGCCTGGGCCAGGGCCAGACGCATGTACCGCTCGTGACGCTCCCGCTCGGGCGGGGACAACGACGCGTTGTGGCTGGGGTCGCTCATGGCCGCAAATGATACCGACCGCCCCCCGGTCAAGTATAGCCTCAGAGGCGC
>JAWLCG010000184.1:0-9762 GCA_041687295.1 Phycisphaerae bacterium
GTGCCCGACGTGTCGGGGAAGTATCCCCGACCTACGGGATTCCTGCCCGCGCTGCGGCGGGAACCCACGTACCCTACCGGCGCAAACCCTTCGGGCCTGGCCGACGTAGCATGAACAGGCCCCGGCGACGTCTGACCGGGGCTTGTCCACTGGAAGGCTGGCCGGTCGAGCGGCGCACGAGGTCGCGGACCGGCCTTTTTGACTGGAGGCAGTCGGGAGTCGTTGGGGGCATTCCTTACTTGGCCTCGGACGGCTTTTGACCGATAATGGGACTTCGCATGCGTTGGCCCTGGAAGAGAAAAGTTGGGCAGCGACGGCTGGAGGTTCGCCGGAACATCCCCAGCCGGCGTGGCTCGCGCTGGCGGCGGTTCGTGCAGGCCGGCGGCCCGATGAGCCTGGTGCTGGCGGTGGCATTCGTGCTGACGGCGGCAACGCTGACGGTCTGGCCGATCGCGCCGGCGCCATACGCAGCCGGGCAGATCGCGCCCAAGCTCTACGCCCGCGTGCCCTTCGAGGCACCCAGCGAGGAGCGGACCGGCAACGAGCGGGACGCCGCCGCCAATCGCACGCCGGCGACCTACGTGACCAACCAGGCCCTGCTCCGCGAGATCGGCGCGAACCTGCAGGCCCTGCCCGAGTCGCTGCGTGACCTGGCCGAGCGCGAGAAAGTGCCCGCCAGCCTCCGCGACCGCTTCCAGATCCAGACCGACCAGGACCTCGCCGCCCTGCGCCGCCTCAACGAGGACCCGTCCCGGCAGGCGTACCTCCAGGCCGTGCCCGAGATGATGCGCCGCCTCAGCGAGGTCGTCATCATCAGCCAGGCCGACTTCGACCGCGACGCCCCGCGCCACAGCGGCGGCATCAAGTTGCGGACGCCCGCCGGCGAGCGGTCGGCCCTGAAGAGCGCCTACCCGCCGGAGATCCTCGTGCTGCAAAGGCGTCACCAGGCCCTGATCGCCGACCGCCTGCGCGACGTGGTGGCCCCGCTGGCCGAGCCGGTCCGCCCGCACGTCTACAGCTACCTGCAGGGGCTCATCGCCCCCGAGCAGGCCAGCGACGGACGGGCGACCTACCTGTACGACGCCGCCCTGACGGCCGCCGACATCGAGGCCGCCGTGGCGACCGTGCCGCCCCAGACCGTCCGCTACCCTGCCGATTCGGTGATCTTCACCGGCGGGGAGGTCACCCCGGCCAGCGCCATTGTCCTCAACGCCGAACAGCGCGCCTGGCGACGGCACCTGGCCGAGGCCGACCCGCTCCGCCGCGTCCGCATCGCCGCCGGGCGGGGGTCGCTGGTCGCCCTGGTGACGCTGCTGCTGGGCGTCTACATCAGCCGATACCAGCGGCGGATCGTCCGCAACCACCTGCGCGGGCTGGGCCTGGGCATGCTGCTGGTGCTGATGCTGGGCCTGACCAAGGCGATGGTCACCGTGGCCGGCTGGAACCCCTACCTAGCCGTGGCGCCGGTGGCGCTGGGGGCGATCATCGTCACGATCGCCTACGAGCAGCGGTTCGGCCTGCTGACCGGGCTGCTGCTGGCGCTGCTGACGACGCTGGCCCTGCGGGCCGATGTGGGGATGTTCCTGACGCTGCTGGCGCCGGTGGGGGTGAACGTCTTCCTGCTGGGCGAGATCCGCACGCGGAGCAAGCTGATCGAGGTCGGCGGCGTGGCGGCGGTGGCGGCCTTCGTGGTGGCGCTACTGACGCAGCTGGCGGCGGGGGCGGCACTGGAACGACCTGCCCTGCTGGGCGCCCTGTGGGCCGGCGGGGCGGCGCTGGGCACGGGCTTCATCATCCAGGGCATCCTGCCGCTGATCGAGAGGCTCTTCCGCGTGGTGACGGCCATGACGCTGCTGGAGTGGGCCGACGCCAACCGTCGGCTGCTCAAGCGCCTGGCCCTGGAGGCCCCGGGCACCTACAACCATTCGCTGCAGCTGGGCACGCTCAGCGAGGCCGCCGCCGAGGCCATCGGCGCCAACGGCCTGCTGGCCCGCGTGGGGGCGTACTACCACGACATCGGCAAGATCAACAAGCCCGACTACTTCATCGAAAACCAGATGGACAGCCTCAACAGGCACGCCAAGCTCTCCCCCGCCATGAGCCTGCTGGTGATCACCGGCCACGTGAAGGACGGCCTGGAGATGGCCCGCGAGTACAACCTGCCCCCGGCGCTGCAGGAGTTCATCGCCGCCCACCACGGCACGACGCTGGTGCAGTACTTCTACCACGCCGCCACCCAGCAGCGCAAGGCCAACGGCGACGACCGCTTGCCCGACGAGATCGAATTCCGCTACCCCGGGCCCAAGCCGCACACCAAGGAGGTCGCCATCCTCATGCTCGCCGACGCCACCGAGTCCAGCGTCCGCGCCATGACCGACCCGACCCCCGCCCGCATCGAGAGCCAGGCCCACGCCATCACCTCAGGCCGGCTCATGGACGGCCAGCTCGACGACTGCGATCTGACCCTCCGCGAGGTCCACATCATCGAGAAGTCGCTCGTCAAGAGCCTCTGCGGCATCTACCACGGCCGAATCGCCTACCCCAAGACCCACCAGCCCGCCAAACCCATCCGCGCCAGCGGCGGGGCGCCGGCGTAGGCGGTGAGACTCGGCGTCCCGTGGTGCCCCAAATAGCCCCGGACTTGCCCGGGGTCTTCCTGTCGGACGTGCGGGTGCGTGGGGCCGACGGATGGATAGCCCGGCCGAGATGCCCACAGGTAGCAATCTGTGGGCTTGGGACGAAGAGGCCCTCGGCGCGTCAAGAAGGGCAGATGAGGCCCTCGGCTTCTGCCGAAAGCGTTCATCTGCCCTTTCGACCTGACGGGCGGCCAGCGGGGTGACTACGCCGTGCGGCGGCGGAAGTACCTGCCCAGACCGGCAACCGCCAGTGCCAGGGCGCAGGCGGTGGCCGGCTCGGGGATGGCGGCGGTCTCACTGCCAAGGACCGAGAAAGTCGTGGCGGTGCTCAACGACCACCAAGCCGGGCCCTGGCCGCCCTGCGTGGAATAGGTCGCCCCCCCGTATCCGTCGCTCTGGGCGATCAGCCAGGCGAACATGCCGGCCGAGCTGTTTCCGTAGATCGACACCCAGTAGGTCTCGCCGGCCGACAGGGCCAGCGGGGCCCCCAGATCGGCACTGAAGCTGTATACGGGCAGGCCGAAGATGCTCTGGCCGCTGTGGGTCATGTTGGCATCTGCCAGGGCCACCGCCGAGTCCGCCAGCTTCGTGTCGGGGCGGTTGTAGCCGCCGGCGTCAGTGCCGTTGGACCAGATCTCAAGGTTGAAACTGCCCACGTTGCTCATGTTGCCGGTATGCACGCCCATCCAGGTCAGCCCCGTCACCATCGCATCGGTCGACAGCGAGAAACTGCTGCCATACAGTTGCCCCGTCCCGGGCCGGGTGTCGGAGTACAGCGCACCCACCCCGTGGGTGTACGAGGGGGTCTTCTCAAACAGCGTTACAGCCATGGCCGACCCGCTCAGCATCGCCACCGCGGCGACCAGAGCGAGTACTTGTACTGTCTTCATGCGAAATCCTCCTTTTTGCGGATCGCAGGTGTCGTGGTCCTGACTCGGCAAGCCCCTTGGCTTCGCCCGGCAACGCGGGCGGAACAATTGGCCGTAGGCAGGCCACAGCGTCCTAGCGTACCACGAGAGGCCTTTTCTGAACATGCGATCTAAGAGGAGACTTCCAATATAATCGGTTTCCACGTCAACTTTTAACACAGGCGTACCCTCTCCACATCCCGCTTCAAGTGCCATGGGCCCGCCTAGGACCTGGGCGTTGACCGGGCAGCGAAGATGGGCATAATGGGCGCATCTCCCGAGGCCCCGGTGGCCGGGAGTACAGATCACGGTTCGGACCGCCCCTGGCGGGCGCGGGGAGGCATGCGATGGCACGGCAGGTGTATGCGGGCGAGGGGATGCGGATCATCAAACTGCGTTCGGGCGAGGACGTGCTGCGCGGGCTCGAGGGCGAGTTGGCGCGGCTCGGCGTGCGGGATGGCGTGATCGTGGCCGGCATCGGCTCGACCACCGGCGCCCACGTGCACGTCGTCGAGACGACGAAGCTGCCGCCCGGGGACAAGTTCTTCCGCCACGAGAACGAGCCGTTCGACATCGTCAGCCTGCAGGGCTACGTCATGGCCGGGCGGGTGCACGCGCACATCGCGCTGGCCCGCATGGCCGACGCCGCCCAGCTCGGCGGCCACCTCGAGGAGGGCTGCCCCGTCCTGACCTTCTGCCTGGTCACGGTCGTGCCCACCGCCCCGCTGGGCGATCAGGATACCTTCGCCGGACAGAAATAGGGCAGGTCCTGGCCCCCGCGGCGACGCCAGCGGGTGCCTGGGCCGTATGGAGTGCGGCGATGGAATCGCCGCTTTGGCTTGGGCCGCCATCGAGCCAAAGCGGCGACGTTGTCGCCGCACTCCATATTGCCCAGGCCAAGTGGAGGGCGGTTCGCGACCGGTGGTGACCGGGCATCGCAGAAAGCCTACGGGCTACCGGCCAAACACCCGTCCCACGCCGAACTCGGCCAGCAGCTCGTCCTCGCGGGCGTGCATGCGGGTAGAGTCGGCGGCGGTGTGGTCGTCGTAGTCCAGCAGGTGCAGCAGGCCGTGGGTGACGTAGAGCAGCAGTTCGGCGGCGGGGCTGTGGCCGCGACGGCGGGCCTCGATGGCGGCCACGTCGGCGCAGACGATGAGCTGGGCGACGAGGCCCCCGCCGGGTGCGGCGCCGAGGTCGAGGCTGATCTGGTCGGTGGGGCCGGCATGGCCGAGCAGCTCGGCGTTGAGCGTGGCCATGCGCCGCCGGCCCACGATGGCGACCTCGACGTAGGCCAACTCCGCCCCCTCGCGCCCGGCGACGAACCGCACCAGCCGCTCGACCCGCTCGGCCGGCACCGGCCAGCGCCGCAGCGTGCAGGTGACCTCCACCTCGCCGGGTTGTCGGGGCATGGGCGTTCTCCGAGTCACGGCTTGAGCATGGCCTGCACGGCCAGCACGGCCAGCAGGTAGACCACCAGCCCCAACGGCCCGCACAGGGCCAGCACCCCCCAGGGCCAGGGCAGGCGGCGAATGTACCGCCAGTACAGCGGAATGAACAGCACCGAGTAGAAGCTGTACACCACCGCCAGCAACCCCGACAGGCCCGCCAGGATCAGCAGCGTGCCGTCCAGCAGGCCCCGCAAGGTCCACCCGGCCGGCAGCAGGCGGCGGTTCAGCAGGTACAGGGCCGGGAAGACCACCGCCGAGGCGAAGATCAGCCCCGTCATCATCGCCATGTGCCGCGCATCCCGCAGCCGGGCCGACTCGTCGGGGTCGGGCTGGGTACTGTACGTCAGCCGACGGGCCCCCGCGCCGTCGCCCCCCGCCCGGACCGGCGGCCACGAATTATCGCCTCGGTCCTCCACGGGGGTATTGTAGGGCGGGCAATGCCCGCCGTCGAAGGCGCCCGGCGCCACCGCGGCGGCAATGGCCCGCCCTACGGCAGAGGCCGTTTTCGCCTTCGAAGACCCCGGGCAAGCCCGGGGCTATATGGGGCCGCCGGGGGGGGCGCTGGCCGACACCGTCGCCGGGCTCAGCCCATCGCGTAGAGTTCGTCGCAGAGGGCGCGGGCCTGGTCGGCACTCATGCGGTCGCCGACGGCCAGCAGGAAGCCCGATCCGCCCAGTTCGCGGCAGATGTGGCGGGCACCCTCGGCCGAGACGAACAGCTGCTGGAGTCGGCCAGCCTGCTTGATTCGGCCCAGCAGCTCGATCCACCCGTCCGGCGGCGGCTTGCCGTCGCCGGGCACCCACTGGATGCCCCGCAGCCGCTCGATGCTCAGCAGCTGGTCGAGGTGCGGAATCTGCCCCACGCCATCGAGGTGGTAGAAGCCGTAGTCGAGGTACTCGCAGCAGGCCCGCAGGTCGGGCATGACGAAGCGGGCGAACATCTCCGGCGAGATCATGTACGCAAAGTCGCTCTGGAGCATGTACCCCCGCCCCGGTGCCCAGGTTGGCGCCCAGGGCACGGTGCCGGGGCAGATGGGGCGGATGATCCGCTCCAGCAGCCGATACGCCTCCAGCCAGGTGGCCGTGATGGCCCCGACGGCCCGCTCAACGGCCTCGGGACGCTCCAGCGTGTCCACCAGCAGCTGCTCGGTGCCGACCAGGCTGGCCAGGATATCCAGGTTGCCGCCGAGGTCGGTATGGCTGATCTGGACGGTCTCGCCGAGGCCCTCGACGAAGGCGGCGGTCAGCTCCCGCAGGCGGCGCCACCAGGGCGTCTCGGGGTTGAAGCGGACCTCCAGCGTCTCCACCGTCGTGCCGGGCGCGGGCTCGAACCAGACGGTCCGCTCGGTCGGGTGCAGCCGACAGCCCAGGGCCTCGGCCAGCACGCCGGCGCCGAAGTTGACGAACACCGTCGGGAAGCTGTCGCCCACGTACTGCCGGGCGGCCAGGTGCGAGCGTTGGATCTCGACGATCCGCTCGGCCGGCATATCCAGGGGGTAGCTGGTGTGGAAGTGCTGGTAGCCCGGTAGCCCCTCGCGGCCGGGGCGGGGGACGTTGTGGGGCAGCACCAGGGGCCTGTCGAGGCGGTGGTCCCACCAGGCGGTGAAGGCCTGGCGGATGCGGTCCCAGTCGTCGGGCGTAAAGACGATGTCCATGGCCTCTCCTTGCGGGCCGACGTGGCCAGGCCGTCACCATACCAGCCCGCCGCAGGAAGGCAAGCCCTTATGACGGGAGCCCCGGCCGCTCTGGGGGCAGCCCCGACGGGTTTCTAGGGTAGTTGCATTAGGGCGGCGGGTCGGGTATTCTGTGGGGCTGGCCCGTGGGGCCTGGACCATGAGTGAGCCCGAGTCATCCGTGCCGGAGGTGCCCGCCCGTCCGTGTTCCGGGCGGACCGGGATGCCCCCGCGCCTCCTGGGCCTGCTGGTGGGCGGGCCTTGCGTGCTGGTGGTGGCCCTGGCGGTCTGGCTGACGCCGGATGCGCGGGGCTACGACACCCACACGCAGCTGGCCCTGCCGCCGTGCGGGTTCCTTCGGACCACGGGCCTGCCGTGCCCGACCTGCGGGATGACGACGGCCTATGCGAACCTGGCCCACGGGCGGGTCGTGTCGGCCCTGCGAGCCAACGTGGGCGGCGCGGCGTTGTTCGTCGTGACGGTCCTGGCCGGCCTGGTCGGCCTGGCGCAGCTGGTGACGGGGCGGGCGTGGTTGGAGCGTCTGACGCCCCGGGTGGGGTGGCTGTGGCTGGCCCTGTGGGCCGTGCTGGGCGGCTGGGCGCTCAACCTCGCCCTGGGCCTGGCGATGGGCCGGTGGCCGGCCCGTTAAGGAGTAGCGAATGTCTCGACTGCCCTGGCTGATCCTGCTGCTGGCGGGGAGTCTGATTGGCTGTAACCTGCTGGCGTTCCCGCTGTGGGTGCTCGCGCCGGAGCTCAAGGACACCGTGCCGGCCGAGTACGACGGCCTGGCCAACCACTCCGTCGCCATCGTCGTCTACGCCGACTACGACGTGCTCTACTCCTACCCCTACGCCCGCACCGAGCTGGCCACCACCGTCGGGCAGGAGCTCACCCGCACCGTCGAGGGCATCCGCGTGGTCGACCCCCAGCGCGTCGTCGCCTACCAGGACCAGAACATCTACTGGGACACCATGCCCATGCCCGAGCTGGGCGAGACCCTCGGCGCCGACCGGGTGCTCTACATCTCCCTCAGCGAGTACACCACCCGCGAGCCGGGCAGCACCACGCTGGTCCGCGGACGGATCCAGGCGACGGCGTCGGCCTGGGAGTCGCCCTGCCCTGACGGCACCGACGGGCTGGTCTGGGAGAAGAACGACCTGGCTGTCACCTGGCCCAGCGAAGGACCGCTGGGCGTGCTGACCACCAACGATCGGCCGGTGCGGCAGGAGACCGTCCGGCAGTTCGCGGTCCTGCTGGCCAAGAGCTTCTACTCTTACAACGTGCCCCGCTACGGCGACGAAGCGATGGAGCGCCCCTGATGCCAACGCGTGCGACCCTGCTGATCGCCCTGGGCCTGACGGTCACCGTGATTTCCGGCTGTGCGACCATCCGGTGGGCGTTGATGGCCTTCGCCCCGCCCGAGAAGGTCCAGCCCCAGTACACCCTGGAGCCGGGCCAGACGGTGCTGGTCTTCCCCGACGACTGGCACGAGCCGCTGAGCTACCCGCCGCTCAAGCGGATGCTGGCCGAGCAGCTCAACTTCCGCCTGACCCGCCAGGACCTCGCCGCCGCCACCGTGCCCTACACCGAGCTGCTGGACCTGCAGTCGCGCGAGAACGACTTCGCCACAACGGCCATCGCCACCGTCGGCTCGCGTCTCGGCGCCAACCTGGTGGTCTACATCGACGTCCGCCAGTTCCACCTCAAGGAGAACCTCGACGGGCCTCTGTGGCAGGGGCGGATGAGCGCGTACGTCAAGGTCCTCGACGTCGCCCGGAGCAAGCGGGTCTGGCCCGAGGACGGCACGCCGGAGGGCTACCTCGTCGAGGTCGAGCTGCCGCTGACCGAGAGCGACGACAAAGCCTACGGCCAACGGCTCGCCGCTGAGCTGGCCGCCACGATGGCCGACCGCATCGCCAAGCTCTTCTACGTCAGCCTGAGCGACCCGCTGGCCCCGCCGGTCCGCGAGGGGACGTAGGCACCCTCATGGCCGGTGTCCTCCACGCGTACGATGCCGCCCTGCCGCCGGCCGGGCCGGCCCTGCTGGGCTGGCTGCGCCGCCATCGGCCCGACGACCGCCTCGCCCGCCTGGGCCCAGCCCCGAGTCGGCCCGACCTGCCCGAGCCCCACCACGCCCTGCGCTGCCCCTTTGGCCGAACCAGCCTGGCCGGAGCCCCCCTCAGCCGATTGGCCGATGCCGTGGACGCCCAGCTGGTGCACGCCTGGACCGTCCGCTCGGCCGGGGCGGCCATGGGCGAAGCGCGACCCGTGCTGCTGAGCCTCTTCGCCCCGCCCGAGCCCACCGAGGCCCGCCAGCTGCAGGCCATCCGCGAGGCGGACCTGCCCGGCACGCTGCACCTGCTGGCCGGGTCGGAGACGCTGGCGGCTCGGCTGGCCGACCTGGGCGTGCCGGCCGAGCGGGTCCACCACCTGAGTTGGCCGGGCCTGGCCGAGCCGGCCGACGCCGAGCGCCGCCGGGCCGTCCGGCAGCGGATGGGGCTCTCGGGGGAGGATTGGGTCGTGCTGGCGCCGCCGCAACGGCTGGCGGGCCCGGCCCTTCGCCTGGCGGTGTGGGTCGCCGACGTCCTGCGCCACGCCGACCCAGCCACCCGGCTGGTCGTGCCGGGCGCCGGCCCAGCCGTCGAGAAGGCCCGCCGCTTCGCCCGCACGTCGGGCTGTCCGGAACTGGTCCGCTTCGGCGGCCCCGACGCCGACGCCTGGGCCGCCGCCGACGCCGTCCTGCTGGCCGACGAGGCCGGCTGGGGCCAGGCCCCCCTGGCGATGGCCGTGCGGGCCCGCCTGCCCGTGCTGGCCGGCGCCGCCGGCGAACTGGGGGCCCTGCTCGAGGACGGCGAAACCGCCCTGCTGGCCGAGCCGACCGCCAAGCCCCTCTGCCAGGCCCTCTACCGCCTCCGCCACGAACCCGGCCTGGCCGAGCGCCTGGCCCGGGCCGCCGCCCAGCGCTGGGCCGACACCTTCAGCCCCCCCGCCGCGCTGGCCGCCCTGGAGGCGCTCTACGAGCGCCTCGCGGAGACCCACCGGACCCCGCGCAGACGTTGAACGCCATCGAACGCGCCCCCGGGGCCCCCCCCCGGCGG
>JAWLCG010000185.1:0-9740 GCA_041687295.1 Phycisphaerae bacterium
GTCACGCCGGCCATGGTCGGAAAGCCCCTCCAGGCCGTCGCCCTGGGCCTGCGCGGCGGCGAGCCCGACGTCCGCATCGAGGCCTGGCTGACGGCCTACCCCGTTCCCTACGCCACCCGCGAGCTGACGCTGAAGTAGGGCGGGCACGGCCCGCCTCGGGGGCGCCCGGCGCCATCGACGGCGGGCTTGGGCTCGCCCTACGGCTCGACCTGGTGGCAGACGCGGGCGAGGGTTTCGGTGCAGTAGCCGCAGTCGCAGCAGTCGGCCGGGCAGGCGCTGGTGCGGGCGAACCAGTCATCCGGGAAGGCCGTGTTGTCCAGGATGTGCGGCGCCAGGGCCGGCCCGAAGCCCGGCTCGAACAGGTCCAGCAGGTTGCCGTGGTATTGGCCCGTGGCGTAGGCGTGGACGACCAGGCGGGGGTTCTGGTGCATCCGCGTGGCCAGCTTGATCACGTCGGCGTAGGGGGCGTAATGATGCAGGTCTTCGGGCCGAATCCAGCTGGCCGAGAGCAGCGCGGGCCAGTTCGCCCGGTCGCGGAAGAGGTTCCAGCAGACGTGGGGCGTCCAGCCGGGGATGTTGCGGGTCTCGTCGATCTCGGCGTCGTGGGCGACGAGGTTGTCGTGGAAGCTCTGACCCGGGCAGTGGCGCAGACAGCCGCTGTTGGCCAGCAGGCACAGGCCCTTGTCGTGCTCGTCGCACCAGACGCGGACCCGCCGCAGGTGGTTGAGATTGCGCTGCAGGTCGCGCTGGAGGTAGTAGCTGTCGAACAGGCCGGCGACATAGCCCATCGCCTGGGTCGTGCCGATCCGCATGTTCACCGACGCGCGGACCTCGATGGCGGGGAAGTAGTGCTTCACCGTGCGGGCGACGGCGAGCGAGGTCGTCGTCACCACGTCCACGCCGCCGGCGACCTCGTCGAGGTGGTCCAGGATCGAGCCGACCTCGTTCTGCAGACTCTCGCTGACGGCCCGGCCGCCGTAGCAGTTGGCGTTGAACAGGATGTCCAGCCGAACGCCCAGGGCCTTGAGGGTGGCCAGGTCGCCCTCGAGCCGCCGCTGGGCCGTCCAGTCGGCTGAGCCGCGGCGCCGGCCCAGCGCCGCCCGCCCCGAGGCCATCCCCGGCCAGGGGAAGTACACCTCCGCCACGTGCGGGCGGTAATCCTGCACCAGGGCGACGAACGAGTCCTCGCTCGTCGACGACGGGTAGCCCAGGGCGAACTTCATGCGGTCCATCCTTCCAGGGGCCTGCCGGGCGTGCCCGCCGGCGGCCGGGTGTGTCCTGAGCCTAACGAATCGCCCCCGGCGCAACAAGGGGGGCGGCTTGTGCGGCTCGGCCCGGCCCCGTATGATGGCCACTCGCCCCGGCGCCGGCTGGGGGGTTCCGAGGTAAGCTGACGAGGTGTCGCCATGCTGGGCAGGCAGCGCGTTATCGAGGTGATCGAGCACCGCCGGCCGGACCGCGTGCCGATCTACGGCTGGGTCCGGGCCAATCTCGCCGAGCCCATCGCCGAGCGGTTCGGCTCGGTCGAGGCCTTCGAGGACCACTACGCCTTCGACTATGCCCACCTCTTATGCTCTCAGTGGCAGTACCGCCGAGAGGACCTCCAGGCCATCCGCCAGCAGTGTGGCGGCGAGGTGCCGCCCGCCCGCCTGCTGGAGCTCGAGCCCCACGACCCCAACGACCGGGCCATCTACGAGCCGGTCGTCGCGGGCATCCGCCACCACAAGCAGCAGCGGGGGCGGTTCGTCTACGTGCAGACGCCGGGCATCTTCGAGTGCCTCAACGGCGCGTTCGGCCTGGAGAACCACCTGGCGTACCTGCTGCTGGAGGGCGAGGCCTTGGCCGAGGTCTACCGCCGCCAGGCCCACTGGAACCGCGCGTTCGCGATGAACTGCCTGGACCTCGGCGCCGACATGATCCACGTCTCGGACGACTGGGGCAGCCAGCGCGGGCTGATGTTCGACCCGAAGCTCTGGTGGGAGCTCATCTACCCCAGCCACAAGATCACCGCCGACGCCGTCAAGGCCCGAGGGGCGTACCTGAGCCTGCACAGCGACGGCAACGTCAACGCCGTCATCGACGGCATCCTGGAACTGGGCTACGACGTAGTGCACCCGTGGCAGGAGTCGGCCGGCATGGACCTGGGGCTCTTCCGCCAGCGCTACCGCGATCGGCTCACGGCGATGGGGGGCCTCGACGTGCAGAGCACGATCGGCTTCGGGCACCTCGACGCGGTGGCCGGCGAGATCGAACGCGTCATGCGGATGTTCGCCGACGGGGGGCTGCTGTTCTGCACCACGCACTTCGTGCAGGACCACTGCAGCATGGACGAGCTGGTCTTCGCCTTCGACACCGCCCGGCGGCTCAGCGACGAGTTGGCCGGCCGGTAGGGCGGGCACTGCCCGCCGCGAGGACGTGGAACTCCACGGTGTGGCCAGGCGCCATCGACGGCGGGCCTGGGCCCGCCCTACTGCATCGCCTTGTCGCGTTCGTACCAGTAGCCGTGGAACTCCAGCCGCTCGGCCACGCGGGTCCGCGGGTCGAGGGTGACGCCCTCCAGCACGGCCTGGCGGAAGGCGGGGTAGCCCGCGCGGTCGACGATGTAACCCAGGTGCTCCTTGGGCAGCGAGCGGTCGATGTGGGCGTCGATGAAGGCGTAGCTGTTGCGGATGACCTGCAGGACCGTCTGCTCGGTCGCCCACTCCAGGAACGGGGCCGCCAGGCGGGGGTTCTTCTTGCCGGTTCGGCCCAGCACCAGCAGGCGGTAGTACTTGGTGGGGTGGCGGGTCCAGGCGCCGGTGGGGCACTGCAGCACGCACTCGCCGCAGCCGATGCACCGTCGCTCGTCTCGGCTGGCGTGGTTGTGGCGCATCGTGATGGCGCCGGTGACGCGGCGGCGGCAGTTGGTCGCGCAGGCCTCGCAGCCGATGCAGCGGCCGGCGTCGAGCTCGACGACGGTCTGGCCCAGCACGCCGAAGTCCTGCAGGTGCGCCTTGATGCAGTCGTTGGGGCAGCCCGAGACGGCGATCTTCACGTGGTAGTCGTTGGGGAAGATCGCCTGCTCGATCCGCTGGGCCAGGGCCGTCGTGTCGTACTGGGCGAACGCGCAGACGCGGTTGCCGATGCAGGCCGAGACGTTCCGCGTGCCGGCGGCGGGGTAGCCGCGATCGACGGCCGGCAGGTCCACGCCGATGGCGGCCTCGACCTCGGCCAGCAGCGGGGCGATGGCGCGGTTGACGGCCTCGACGTCGGCCATGGCGATGCCCGGCAGCTCGAAGCCCTGGCGGATCGTGATGTGCACCGTGCCGTCGCCGTACTGCTCAGCCACCCGCTGCACCAGCGCCAGGTGGCGGGCCTCGATGTGCCCGCCGGGCACGCGGATCCGCAGGCACGTCTTGCCGCGCTTGGAGGTGATGCGATAGGCGTTCTTCTTGAGGGCCTTGGTGTTGATGTCGAGAGTCATGGATAACACTTCCTCGTCGTGACGGCCCTCACTCGGCCGAGGCCGGGGCGGGCTCGGCGATCTCGCCGCGGGTTAGCGTGCCTTCGGGCTCGCGGTGCTTGTGCGAGGCGAGCCAGTACGCCCCGGCCACGAAGACGGCCCCGCCCAGGACGTTGCCGACCGTGACCCACAGCATATTGTGGGCGAAGCCGCCCCAGCTGACGGCCGGGCCGTGCTCGGCCAGCAGGGCCATCGTCAGCAGCGACATGTTGGCGACGCTGTGCTCGAAGCCGCAGGCGATGAAGGCGAACAGGCACCAGAAGATCAGGATGCACCGGGCCGCGTCGCCCTGGGCCCGCCCGCTGGTCCACAGGGCCAGGCAGACCAGCCAGTTGCACAGCACGCCGCGGAGCAGCAGCTGCGTCGCGGGCGCCGCCATCTTGTCGGCCGCGATCTGCTGGGCCAGGGGCATCGCCCCCTCCAGGGCCCCCGAGCCGACGACCAGTCCCGCCAGCAGCATCCCCCCCAGCAGGTTGCCCACCCAGCAGACGCTCCAGACCCGCGCCAGGGCACCGGGCCCCACGCGGCGCTGCAGCACGCCGAGGGTCATGATCATGTTGTTGCCGGTGAACAGCTCCGAGCCGGCGAAGACCACCAGCGTCAGGGCCACGCCGAACGACGCGCCCATCACCAGCTTGAGCCAGGCCGAACCCTCCGCCGCCAGCGGCGCGCCGACCGAGAGGATCAGCATGACGCCCACCCCCACGTACGCCCCAGCCAGCATCGCCGAAACCGTGTACGCCAGGGGGCTGCGCCGCAGGTACTGCTCCTTGCCCCGGGCCGCCTTGGCCATCGCCGTAATCTGGTCGTGATACATGCCGTCTCCTAATCGATCAGCCAACGCGCCTCGGAGAAGTTGAACACCGGCCCGTCGAGGCAGACGTACCGGTCGTTGATCTTGCAGTGGCCACACTTGCCGATGCCGCACGACATCCGCCGCTCGTACGAGACCCAGATCTGCTGCTCGGCGAGCCCCCGCTCCAGCAGGGCCAGCACGGTGAACTTCATCATCACCGGCGGGCCGACGACGATGGCCTCGACGTCCGGCAGGCTCGGGATGGGCAGGTCCGGGATCAGCGTCGTGATGACGCCGACGTGCCCCGTCCAGCCCTCGCCGCCGTGGTCGACCGTGACCTGCACGGCCGACCGGTCGGCCCAGGCGGCGATCTCGTCGCGAAACAGGATGTTGCCCGCGTCGCGGAAGCCCAGCAGCACGTCCAGGCCCTTCAGTGCGTCGCGGTGCTCGACCCAGTGGCGCACCACGCCGCGCACCGGGGCCAGCCCCGTGCCGCCGGCGGCGACGATGAGGTGTCGGCCCGCGAACCGCTGCGGCTCGAAACCGTTGCCGTAGGGCCCGCGCAGGTGCAGCGTGTCGCCGGGGCGCAGGGCGAAGATGCCGTCTGTCACCCGGCCCACCTTGCGGATGGTCATCTCGATCCAGCCCTCGCCGAAGCCGCTGACGCTGATGGGTGCCTCGCCCAGGCGGGGCACGGAGACCTCGAAGAACTGTCCCGGCCGGGGCGCCTCGGGCCAGGCGAGCCGGTACGTCCAGTCGATGGCCGTCTCCGGGCGGACCTCCAGGATTTGCGCGGGGGTGGGCAGGTAGGGGTTGGTCATTGCGCGTCCTCCTCCAGGGCCCGGCTGACCTTGCTCACGCAGCGCGAGAAGGAGATGTACTCGGGGCAGTGGTCGTCGCACCGGCCACAGCCAACGCACATGTGTCGGCCGAAACGCTGGTGGAAGTCGTGGACCTTGTGAAGGGTCTTGAACCGCATGCGGTCGCCGTGGCCCTTGCGGAAGCTGTGCCCGCCGGCCATGTCGGTGAAGCGGTCGATGTGGCAGCCCGCCCACGCCCGCCGCCGCTCGCCGCGATGGGGGTTGTCCTCGTCGGCCAGGTCGAAGGTGGAAAAGCACGAGCAGGTGGGGCAGTGCGTGTTGCACCGGCCACAGGCGATGCACCGCTGGGCGTACTCGTCCCACATGGCGTGGTCGAAGAAGCTCTCGTGGGCGATGGCGTGGGCCAGCCGTTGCGGGTCGGGCACGGTGACGGGGGCGGGGTCGGCGGTGACGAACTCGGGCCGAAAGTCGGCCGGCTCGGCCTCGGCGGGCAGCTCGGCGGCGAGGTCCGCATCGCGCAGCTGCAGCCAGACGTCGTCGCCCTTGAACCGCACGGCCAGGGCGTAGTCGTCCGCGCGATTGGTGCCCATCGAGACGCAGAAGCAGTTCTCGAAGGGGGTGCGGCACTCTAGCAAGGCCACCTTGAGCCGCTCGCGCCGCCGCTGGTAGTACACGTCGGGGGCTGGGCCGTTGCGGAGGAACATGTCGTCGAGCCGCTCGAGGGCGTGGACGTCGCAGGCCCGCAGGAACACGATCGCCGGGCGAAGCCGCTCGACCGGCTCGATCAGCTGGTCCTGGACGAAGTGCAGCAGCGTCTGGACGATGGGGAAGACGATCTCCTTGGCGGAGAAGTCGGCCTTGCGGGCGTGCTCGATCGGCCCGCCGGCCCCGACTCGGTCGTAACGGATGACGTCGGTGTCGGAGAACCGCCCCCGGCCCGGCATCGCCTGGGGGGCGTATACGTCGTACCGCCCCGCCAGGGCCGCGACCATCCGGTCGAAGGCCTCGGCGGATAGGCGGCAGGACTGCTCGGTTGGCTTGGCTTGCGTCATGAACGGCGGATCCCTCGCAAAGCGTTCCGTGAAAGCCCGGGCTGACGAATCGCCCCGGACGCCCCGGCCTTGTGAAAAATTGTACAGCCTGGACGCGGGCTGACCAGGGGTAAAGTGTAAAAAAGACCCTGAATACCGATAATCCGTCGGATCGCCCCGCCAGACCCTCCGCCGACCGCGCCCGCGGGTCCGCAAGGCACGCTCGGCCCAAGCCCACGGAATGCCTTCCGTGGGCATCGCGGCGGGGTGTTCCATTCTGCGGCACAACGCACCCACTGGTTCCAAGGGAGAACGGTCTACAGCGTCTGGGGTATGCAAGGGGCAGCAATCGCCTTTGGGCGTGAGGGTCACGAATGGCACGAATGGGGGGAAGGCAGAGATGGACAGAATCTTCCAGCCCCTTTGCCGCTCGATCGTGGCTCTGGGTGCCCCGGGCGAGCCGGCGGCTTGCCCGGGGCACCCAGAGCCGCTCACCCAGAGCCCCTCACCCGCACGCGCAAAGGCCAGAGGGTCTATTCGTGCAGTTGGCTGTGATTCGTGGTTATCCCCTGTGCACAGGGTGGGAGTCCAGCGGGGCAGCCAAAGACGTGGCTACGAACGGCGTAGCCACGGCACCCGGACGGCTCTTGCTTGCCGGAGACGCGACAAACACTGCCGCCCCTGACGAGGCGGGCCGGGGCGCTACTTGGGCCGGTCGGCGGGGATGTAGGGGATGACGCCCTGCTCGTAGGCGGCCACCTGCACCTCGCGGGGGGCCGTGCGGATGTCCATGGCCACGCCGTTCACCAGCACCATCCACACCATCGGGTTGTCTTCCAGCCGGCTGGGCAGCGTCCAGGCGGGTTCGAGGGGCACGAGGTCCAGGCTCTCCATGATGGTCCGGGCCTTGGCCTGCATGGTGCCGGTCGAGATGCCGAAGCCCTTGGCCACCTCCGCCGACTTCATGTGCGGCGTCTGGCTCGGGTCGTCCAGGAAGTTGACCCGCCCCAACGCGTAGACGACGCCGGCCGCCCAGCTCTCGGGCTTGCCCTTGAGGGCCGGCGAGTCCGTCTGGCAGACCTCCACGGCCAGCTCCCGGCTGAACTGCTTGTACTCGTCGTCGAGGTGCTCGTCGCAGAAGGCGTCGGTCAGCCGGACGATCTCCCGGTAGCGGTCGCGGTAGGCCGGGGGCACCTCGCGGACCAACTCCTCCAGGGTTGCAGGGCCCTCGGGCTCATCCTCGTCGCTCACCAGCCGCAGCGGGGGCCTCTCGGCATCCTCGGGGGCGGGTGGCTCCTGCGGGTCGGGCTGTTGCTGCAAGCGCCTGAAGTCGGGCAGCTTGCCGCCGTGCCGCTTGGCTGTGCACTCGCCGCAGAATCGGCCCTCGCTCGACTGCGAGTAGCCGCCCTCGCTCAGGACGATGACCCGCCCGCACCCGTCGCAGCGGGTCGGCTCGTAGGCCGGGGGGTTCTCCAGGACCTCGAAGTTGTACTCGTTGGTGCCGAGCCAGACGTACATCTCCGTCTCGCACATCTCGCGGCAGTCGGCGCAGTCCTGCCATCGGCCCTCATGGCCCTCGTGGTAGTGGGCCGCACAGAGCGTGAAGCGGTCGTGGTTCCTGTAGCAGCTGTTGCGGGCATACGAGAACAGGGCGTACTCGTGCTCGTCGTCGCAGATCCAGTTCCCGCAGCACTCGGTGCGGGTGAGGTTCTTCGTGTTGCCGCAGAGGCCACAGGCGGGCCGGTCCTGCGGGGACGGCTTGCGGGGCCGGGAGGTCTTGGCCTTCTTGGCCTTCTTTGTCTTCTTCGCCGGCATGACTGTTGCTCCGTTGTCTGGAGTCCGTGTTAGGCCAGTGGTCGCCAAGGGAATCCTAGGGGGGCCGCAGCCGGCGAACAACACTGCAGCCGGATAGCAGCCCGTTGAGAAACGGGCGGCTAGTGCGTCTTGCGATTGCGTCTGTGGCTTCCAAAGCGCCTCCGGCCCAAGCCCACGAATTGCCATCCGTGGGCATCGTGGCTGGCCCGGCGATCTTGCGCCCCAGTTCACCCGCACGTCCGATAGGAATGGTCTACTCCATCCCCAGCAGGTCCTCGAGGCGGTGGCGGTAGTAGGGGCTGCTGATGGGCCCGTGCAGCAGCGGGTCGTTGGTGCGGCGCATCTCGCGGACCATCGCCCGCCGCAACTCGGCCACGATCGGCTGGTGGGCGGGGTCCTGGGCGAGGCTGTTCTGCTCCCACGGGTCGGCCTGCAGGTCGTAGAGCTCTTCATCGTGCGACCGCTTGACGCTGTGCATGTATTGGCCGCGGGTGAAGGTCGCCAGGCGGATGTCCTCCATCAGGGCCACCTCGAAACGGCGGATGAGCTTGTAGCGCTCGGTGCGGACGGTGCGGACGGGCTCGTAGGTGTCGTGGTAGTTCTTCTGGGCGAAGACGTGGGTCCGCGGTTCGTAGGGGCGGTTCTCCAGCAGCGGCAGGAACGATCGGCCGGCGACGTTGATCGGCACCGACAGGCCGCATGCCTCCAGCAGCGTCGGCAGCACGTCGATGTTGCTGACCATCTCGTCGACCACCCGCCCTGCGCCCCAGCCGCCGGCCGCCCAGCGCATGAACAGGAACACCCCGATGCCCGGGTCGAACATCGTGCCCTTGGCGCGGGGGATGTCGATGCCGTGATCGGTCGTGAAGACGAAGATCGTGTTCTCGGTCGCGCCGGCCCGGTCGAAGGCCTCGAGGATGGAGCCGAGCCCCTCGTCGAGGCGCTTGACGGCGCCCTGGAACTGGGCCATCTCCTGGCGCAGCTCCGGGAGGTCTTTGAGGTACGGGGGCATCCACAGGCCGCGGGACTCGTCGGGCGGCGTGTCGAAGCTGGCCCAGTTGTGGTGCGTCTCGTGGCAGCCGATCTGCAGGTAGAAGGGCTGACCCTTGTCGCGCTGGCCGAACCAATCGGTCAGCTCGCGCCCGTAGTCGCGCAGGTCGCCGCCGCTGTTGTACCAGTTGCCCTGCCCGGCGATGAGCTTCGAAAAGCCCACCTCGCCGACGTGGGGCGTCTCGTGCTCGAAGCCGCACAGCACCGACTCGTAGCCGCCGGCCCCGAACAGGGCGGCGGCGTGCTTCTCGCCGCGGAAGAAGTCGAACCCGCCGGTCTGGTCGCCCGTCAGGCCCATCACACCGTTCTGGTGGGGGTAGCGACCGGTTACGCAGGCCGCCCGGCTGGGGCTGCACAGCGGCGAGGTGCAGAAGCTCTGGGCGAACCGCACCCCCTCCGCCGAGAGCCGCTCGGCGTTGGGCGTCTGCACCGTGTCGATGCCGTACGGGCTTACGTGCTGCCCGGTGTCGTGCGTGATGAACAGAACCACGTTTGGCCGATCGTTCGCCATGGGGTGCCTCGCTTGTCTCACGGGTGCTCGTCCGCCGGCCCGCCGCCGGGCAGTCGGCTACAGTACCGCACCGGACCGGCGGCGCGAAGGGCCTGTCCGCGACTGGCGGTCGGGCACCGCCGGCTGTTGGATGCCCTCGGGCAGGCAGGCCAGTCGCTTTTGCCTTGCCATGTCCGCGATAGGGCTTAGGCTGTGGGCGGTCGGCGGGCGGGGC
>JAWLCG010000186.1:0-9738 GCA_041687295.1 Phycisphaerae bacterium
GGCCGGACGCCGTCCGGGTGGGCCGCGGCGCCCGGTTCGCCCACTCCCCCGCCGGACTGCGTCCGGCCTACGCGCTCGTCGTGGCGGCTTTGCCGGTTTACAGAATCGCCCTTCCGGTGTATTCTCAAGGTGGGAAATGCCGCGTGTAGCCGTACCCCCCGCCCTGCCAGCCAAAGGAGTCGCCATGCCCACCCGCCTGCCCGCTCTCGCCCTGCCGTGCCTGTTGCTGTGCCTGATCGCCACCCCCGCCCTGGCCACCGACTGGGGCAGCGGCGACCACTACACCTTCCGCACCGACGCCGAGG
This sequence comes from Phycisphaerae bacterium, assembly GCA_041687295.1. Lineage (GTDB taxonomy): Bacteria > Planctomycetota > Phycisphaerae > SM23-33 > FEN-1343 > JAWLCG01. The sequence continues at coordinate 306 of JAWLCG010000186.1, forward strand.
GCTGGAGCATCATCGAGCCCGGGCAGGTCCACCGGACGATCTACGTCAGCTCCAGCGCCGGCAGCGACTCCAACAGCGGCCTGAGCCCCGACGCGCCCGTGGCCACCTGGAACAAGGCCCGCGCCCTGCTGCGTCAGAACAGCAGCGACTGGATCCTGCTCAAGCGCGGCGACACGTTCGACGGCGTCCGCTTCCGCGATGAGCTGCGTGGCGAGTCGCCGCTGCACCCGATCGTCGTGGGCAGCTACGGCGAGGGGCCCCGGCCCGTGCTGACGGGCGGCATCAAGCTCTGGTCGGCCAACCAGGGCAACGCAGTCTTCCGCGACCTGGAGATCCGCCGGCCCAGCGTCGAGGGCGGCGACGCGATCGACTTCCTCGGCAACGACATGGCCAACATCCTCATCGAGAACTGCCTGACCGACGGGGCGGCCTCGCGGATCCAGGGCGACGCGGGCCAGAACATTCAACAGATCACCGTGCGGCGGACGACGATCACCAACGCCCACCGGGCCGTGCAGGTCGACGGCAAGAGCTGGGGCGACCTGGCCAACCGCTGCCAGGGCCTGTTCGCCAACAACACGCGGGGCCTGCTCGTCGAGGAAAACGTGCTGGACCACAATGGCTGGAGCGAGGGCTACGAGACCGACCCGACGCTGCAGGCCCCCAACATGTTCAGCCACAACCTCTACCTCAGCAGCGGCAACCGCGACCTGACCGTCCGCGACAACATCAACGCCCGCGCCGGCAGCCAGGCCCTGCGCGACGGGTCGGGGCAGTTCTACGTCGGCAACGTGATGATCGCCAACAACATCGGCGGCTACTCCGCCGACGACAGCGGCAACGGCAACTTCAGCACCTACATGGACAACGTGCTGATCCACGCCGCCGGCAAGGTCGCCGAGAACATCGGCGGGCGCGGCTGGGGCTGGTCGATGAGCAACGTCGCCGGCTCCGAGGCGATCCGCAACATCTTCGCCCACTCCAGCGGCGGGCAGAACGACGAGGGCCTTAAGGGCCTCACCGGCGTGTTCGTCGAGGACTACGTCCGTTACGCCTGGCAACTGCAGAGCAACATCAACCCCACCGGGTCGGCCTTCCCCGACCCGGGCCGAACCGTGATGACCTACGACGCAGCCTTCGGCACCGGGGCCGGCACGATCGAGGCCTTCATCCTGGCGGCCGCCCAGCAGCAGCAGGGCAACTGGAGCGACGCCTTCACCGCCCGGGCCATGGTGCGGTACTTCCAGGAGGGCTTCGGCATCTTCCCCGGCGAGCGGACCGCCAACAGTGCCGTCAGCTTCACCGCCGGCGGCGGCGATCAGGTGCGCTGGGACAACGTCCGCAACTGGTCCACGCAGGACCTGCCGCTCGACGGCGACAGCGTGAGCCTCGCGGGCCGAGACGTCAACTACGCCGGCACGCGGAGCCTGGCCGGCCTGGACCTCGCCGGCGGTCAGCTGCGGGTGGCCCAGGGCTACCTGCACGCCGACACGCTGGGCGGCGCGGGCGGCACGGTCCTGCTGGACCGCGCGGGGCAGATGGAGTTCGACAACTACAGCGGCGCGGGCCGACTGACGCTGGACATCGCCCAGGGCCGACTCCGCAACCGCGGCGTGGCGACGGGGCTGATGACGATCGTCGCCCGCGACGGCGAGGTCGAATTGGCCGGCGGCCCCGCGGGCCAGACCGGCCGACTCGTGCTGGGCAACGGCTCGCAGCTGGATGTGATGGGCACCGGCCCAGCCATCGGCTACTGGGGCGACGGCGCGGGTAGCATCGAGCTGACCGACGGGGGACAGGTGCGCTTCGTCTTCGACGCCGCCGGCGTCAGCCCCATCGCCGAGCTGTACAACGCCGGCGCCGTCCTCAGCCGCTTCCACGCCAACGCCGATGGCCGGGGGGGGGCGACCCTGGGAATCGACCTGTCCGCCCTGAGCCTGTCGGCCGGCCTGCACGAGTTCGTCCTGATCGACGTCGACGAGTTGCTCGGCGCCTTCGGCCACTACGACGTGGCGGGCATCGGCCTTAACAACATCACCGGCGCCCACCTGCGGCTCGACCAGGACGTTGACCAGGCCGTCCTCAGCGTCGACGTCGGCGGCACGGGCGGTCTGGACGGCTTCACGTGGGAGCTCATCGGCACGCCCGGCCTGCTGCTCGGCGACGCCGACGGCAACGGCCGGGTCGACGACGCCGACCTCAACATCCTGCTGGGCCACTGGGCCAGCGCCGGCGGCTGGGCCGAGGGCGACTTCACCGGCGATGGCCAGGTCAACGACGCCGACCTCAACCTGCTGCTGAGCCACTGGGCCACCGGCCCAGCCATCCCCGAACCCGCCACGCTCGCCCTGCTCGCCCTGGCCGGCCTGGGCCTGCGCCGGCGGCGCTAAGTCCGAACGAAGAGGATGGGCCACAGAGACACAGAGGACACAGAGAGAAGAAGCCCAGAGATTTCGAGAGCTCCAGCCCGGTAGGTCGGGCATACTTGCCCGACACCGATGTCGGGGGAAGTATCCCCGACCTACTGGCTATACCGTCTCCGGAAAGAAAGAGGCATCCGGGTGCCGTGGCTACGGCGTTTGTAGCCACGTCTTTCAGCGAGCCAGAGCGGCGATTGCATCGCCGCACTCCATACGGCCCAGGTTCGGTTTGGCGTCCTCGTCGGCACTACGTGCCCTACGGTCTGTCTCTGTAACTCTGAACGCCTCTGTGCGTCTTCTCTGTGTCCTCTGTGTCTCTGTGGCCCATCCTGGCTGTTTCTTCCTCCTGGGCCGTCTTCATCGTCAACGGCGGTGGATCACGCTTCGATTACGGCGCTGACGTCGCGCTCGAAGTGGGCCCGGAGGTCGGCGGGCAGGGGCGGGACGTCCTGGGGCTGCCCGCCGTGGCGGAGGCTCTCGGTGGCCTGGCAGCCGGCGGCGACGCTGAAGCGGGCGGCGACGGGGCTGGTCGCGATCGTGCCGCCCTGCCGCACGTAGCGGACGAACTCGGCGACGATGGCCGGGTCGGCCCCGCCGTGGCTGCCCTCGGCCCGCTCGATGCGGAACTCGGCGTCGCCTTCGGGCTTGTAGTAGTCGCGCTTGTTCCACAGCCGAACGACGGTCTGCGGGCCCGGCACGTCGCCGAAGTTCTCGACGCGCCCCTCGGTGCCGATGATCGTGTAGTTCCGCCAACCGTCGGGGGCGTAGTGGCACTGCTGGTAGCTGGCGAAGACGCCGTTGTCCAGCTCCATCAGCATCATCGAGACGTCCTCGACGTCGATTATGGGGTTCAGGCCCTTCAGACTTAACGGCGGCCAGTTGTCCCTGCTCCACGACGCGTTGCCGCGTTCGTCGGGGCCGTGACGGTCGGCGATGCGGTCGTACACCGTCAGGCCGCCCATCGCGGTGACGCGCTGGCTGTAGCCGCCGCAGAGCCAGTGCAGGATGTCGATGTCGTGAGCGCCCTTCTGCAGCAGCAGCCCGGTGGACTTGCTCCGCTCGGCATGCCAGTCCTTGAAGTAGGCGTCGCCGCCGTAGCAGACGAAGTGGCGGCACCAGCCGACCTTCGGCTCGCCGATGGCGCCGCTCTCGATGAGCTGGCGCATCTTCCGCATCACCGGGAAGTGCCGCATGTTATGGCCCAGGTAGAGCTTGACCCCCCGCTCGCGGGCCTTGGCCAGGATGCGATCGCAGCCGGCGATGGTGATGGCCATGGGCTTCTCGAGGTAGACGTGCTTGCCCGCGTCCAACGCGGCCAGGGCGTGCTCCTCGTGGCAGAAGTCGGGGCTGGTGACGAAGACCGCGTCGATGTCGGCGCGGGCGAGCAACTCGCGGTAGTCCTCGGTCACCAGCACGTCGGGCCCGAACTTCTCGCCAAACCGCGCCAGGGCCGCCGGCACGATGTCCGCCCCCGCCACCAGCCGAACGCCCTGCTCGGGATTGTGGGCCAGCCCGGCCAGCCCGCCCCGCCCGCCGGCCCCGATCACGCCGATCCGCAACTCGTCCGCCATCGTCGCACCTCCGCGATATGCGTGCCTTTCAACCGTTGAACCAACAGGCCCATCATACCGCCGCCCGGCGGGCAGGCAAGGGCGAAGCACCCCGGGCAAGGACTACCCACGTTCCCGCAAGCATCGTGCGGGGTCGATCCACCATCGCACGGCCCGGACGAGATGCCCACGGAAGGAATCCGTGGGCTTGGAGAAGGTGCGCACAAGGTTCGCCCTCGGGGGATGCGGACGCGGAGGAGGCGCCTACGGCCGGGCGGCGCGGATCAGTTCGTCGACGGTTCGGCGGGCGGTGTCGGCCCAGCGGAACTCGCCGGCCCGGGCTCGGGCGGCGTGGCGGTGGGCGGCGGCGCGGTCTGGCGCCATCGAGGCCGCCTCGGTCAGTCGCTCGGCCAGATGGGACGGGTCGCGCCGCCGGTAGTACAGGGCGGCGTCGGCGAAGAACTCGGGCATGGGCGGCTGATCGGTCGAGACGGCCAGGCAGCCGGCGCCCAGCGCCTCCAGGGCCGTGTTGGGACACGCCTCGGCCCGGCTGGTCATCACGAACAGGCCGCATCGGCCGTAGCACCAGGCCATCTCGGCCGGTCGGAGTTTGCCCGCCCATACGAGCCGCCCCTCCAGCCCGTTCCGCCGCGCCAGGCTCTTAAGCCTCTCCGCGCAGGGCCCCATGCGCGGGTCGACCCCGCCGGCGATCACCAGGGGCCAGTCCCGCAGGGGCCCGACGGCCGGCAGGGCCTCCAGCAGGTCCTCCAGGCCGCGGGCCGGGCGGATGGAGCCGGCGGTGAAGACGAAGGGCCCCTCCCCCAGCCCCGCCAGGCTCGCGGGACGCAGCGGCCGCTCGACCTCGTCGACGCCGTGGTAGACCAGCCCGACGCGCTGCGGGTCGATGTGCCAGGCCCTCTGAAGGAAGTCTCGGACGTGGGCAGAGACGGCGATCACGCGGGAGGCCCGCTCGCACGCCCGGCGGGCCTCGCGGGCGCGGACGACGTTGCGAAGCTCCTCCGCCAGCGGGTTGCGCCAGCCGGCCCGCAGCAGCGGCTCCATGTTGCGGACCATCACGACGGTCGGTCGGCCCGTGTCGAGCCACCGGGCGGTGGGGATGAAGACCACGTCCGGACCGAAGCCGTCCAGCTCGGCCCGCAGCCCCCGCCAGCCCCGCCCCGCCGGCCAGGAGTGCAGCTCCACCTCGGGCGCCTCGACGTGGGCCGAGGGCGGCACGTACACGCGCAGCCGCTCCACCCGCTCATCGCGGGCCAGCAGCGGCACCAGCCGGCGGAGGTACTTGAGGTAGCCTCCGCTCAGGCCGCCGGACGTCAGGTTGATGAGGGCTAGACGCATGGGGGGCGGTGGGTGGGTGATTGGTTAATTCGTTAATAGGTTAATTGGTTGATTCGTCAATGCGCCACTGCGTCAACGCGTCACCCCGTTGGTGCGTCGGACACTGTAACGCCTTGCGACTGGAGGGCTCGGAGGCGCCTTCGGGTGCTCTGGTACTCTCTTTCCACGCCCACGCAATGCCTTGCGTGGGCTTCTCGGACGGGGCGCTCCTGAGCGGCTCGACGCTCCCTGGGCGATCAGCGTTTCGACGGCGCCCCTGCCTTCGGCGCTCCCAGGACGTGGCTGCAGACATCGCAGCCACGGCACCCGGACGCTTTGTCTTTCTCCGAATCGCTCGAACGCTCTGTGTCTTCTCTCTGTGTCCTCTGTGTCCTCTGCGGCGCGTCTTGCTCTTCGAAGACCCCGGCCGTCTACAGGGGTCGGGCAGCTCGGCCGACGACGAGGCCGGGGCGGGTGACTTCGATGTCGGCCAAGCCGGCCTGCTCGAACCAGCGCTGCAGCGTGGCCGCCGACTGGGGGTGGTCGTGGGCCGGCGCGAGCATGTCGAAGGTGTCCAGCAGCGACCAGATGCGGTGCTGCTCGCGCGTCAGCGGCAGGACGCCCTCGTAGTTGACCACCGGCACGGCGTAGCGCAGCTTGGGCCCGATGCCCGGCACGCGGCGGACGGCGTTGCTGACCGGCAGCAGGTACTTGACCATCCACTGGCACAGGTGGAACAGACGCGTGGCGTCCATCCGCTTGGTGAAGGGCCTGAGCCAGTACTTGGGCCATAGCACGTTCAGCGGCGAGGCCTTGTACAGGTCCACCGCGAGCTGCCCGCCCGGGCGGACCATCGTCGGCAGGGCTGCGAACGCGCCGGCCACGTCGGGCGTATGCTGCAGGACGCCGAAGCAGTAGACGTAGTCGAACGACTCGGGGGCGAAGGGCAGATGGTAGACGTCGCCCTGCACCACGTGCAGCCGATCCGATTGGCCGAGGTTGCCGTGGCAGGCGTCGACGGCGGAGGAGTAGTCCATCGCCACCACGTGGGCGCCGGTCGACAGGGCGATCTCGGCGAACCGCCCCGCCCCGCAGCCCACGTCGAGCACCCACTTGCCCTCGAGGTCCTCCGGGCGCCACCGCGACTGGCTGAAGAACCGGTCGCGCGAGATCGGCACGCCGGTATGGCTGTCGAGCTGGGTCTGGCGGAAGAGGTTCCACTGCATGCCGAAGTTGCTGGCGTAGTTCTCGGCCGGCACGAAGCGGGGGATGGCGTCGGCGACCGGGTGCTGGGCGGCACAGTCCTGGCAGACGAGCAGGCCCGACACGGTAGGACCTTGGGCGGGCGCAGCGTCGGTCAGCGTCAGTCGGCCCCGGCACTGGGGGCAGCGGAGGATCGGCAGCAGCTCGGATCTCATGCGGTGTTTTCCTCGAAGACGGCGGCGGGCTCGGGCGATCGGCCCGGCAGCGACACGCGGTACTCCCGCCGCCACAGCTCCAGGAGCATCAGGGCGTAGAGCCGCTGGGTGTTGTTTCGGCCCCGGGCCTGTCCGGCCAGCAGGGCCTCGACGGTCGGGCGGTCGAACAGGTCGCTGCCGGCCAGCACCTCTCGGACGTACGGGCCCCACGGCCCGTCGAACCAGTCGCCCAGCGGCAGGCTGAATCCCTGCTTGCGCGTAAGGTCGGTCCCGCTCGGCAGCAGGCGACCGGCCAGGCGGCGGAGTAAGACTTTACGCTGTCCGTCGGCAGCCCGCAGGGCGTCGGGCACGCGGGCGAAGGCGAACTCGATGAGCCCCGCGTCCAGCCAGGGCGCCCGCAGCTCCAGCGAGGTCAGCATGCTGGCGCGGTCGACCTTGGCCAGGATGTCGTCGACGAGGTAGGTCTGGAAGTCGACCTCCGTCGACCAGGCCAGGGCGTCGGCGCCGGGGCGGCACAGGGCGGCGCGGGCGCGCTGGGGGGCGTCCCAGGCGAGGGAGTCCAGGCCCAGAGGGCTTAGGAGCTTACGTCGGGTTTGCGGGTCGAAGAAGACGTTGACCTGCGCGACGCTGGCGGGCCCGTCCAGGCCCAGGCCGATCAGCTGGTTTCGGCCGCGGACGCCCATCGGCAGGCGCCGGCCCAGCCCGCCGGCGAGGCGTCGCAGCGGGCCCGGCACGATGCGGCGCAGCCGCTGCTGGCGCTGCAGCCAGCTGACGTGGACGTAGCCGCCGAAGAGCTCGTCGGCCCCATCGCCGCCGAGGGCGACGGTGGCGTGCTGGCGGATCTGCCGGCAGACGAGGTAGGTCGGGATCATCGACGAGTCGGCCATCGGCTCGTCGTACTGGCGGGCGAGGACCGGCAGCAGGTCCATGCTGGCCGGCTCGGCCACCAGCTCGGTGTGGTCGGTGGCGAAGTGTTCGGCGATGCGGCGGGCGTGCGGGGCCTCGTCGAACTGTCCGTGGCCGGGGAAGCTGACGGTGAAGGTGCGGACGCGCGGCCCGACGCGGGCGGCCATCGCGGTGACGAGGCTCGAGTCGAGCCCGCCGCTGAGCAGGATGCCGACCGGCACGTCGGCGACGAGGCGCTGGCGGACGGACTCGGCCAGGCGCTGGTCCAGCTCGTCGGTCAGGGCCTCGGCGTCGCCGTCGGCGGGCGGGGCCGACTGCGGCAGCGTCCAGTAGTGCCAGGCGTGCTCGGCGCCGCTGGCGAGGTCGAACCGCAGGGCTGAGCCGGGCGGCAGCTTGCGGACGCCCTGGAGCATGCACATCGGCCCGGGCACGTAGCCGTAGGTGAGGTAGGCGTTGAGGGCGTCGGGGCAGACGCGGCGGGGCATGTCGGGCCAGGCCATCAGGGCCTTGAGCTCCGAGGCGAACAGCAGCCGGCTGCCGTCGCGGTAGACGAACAGGGGCTTTTCGCCGGCCCGGTCGCGGGCGAGCAGGACGGTTCGGCGGTCGGCGTCGTGCAGGGCGAAGGCGAACATGCCGTTGAGCCGCGGCAGGCACGCCTCGCCCCACTGGCGGTAGGCGGCCAGGATGACCTCGGTATCGCAGTGGCTGGCGAAGCGGTGGCCCAGGCCCTCCAGTTCGGCCCGCAGGGGCTGAAAGTTGTAGACCTCGCCGTTGTAGACCAGCGTGAGTCGGCCGGTCGGGTCGTGCATGGGCTGATGGCCGGCGGGCGAGAGGTCGATCACGGCCAGGCGGCGCTGGGCGAGGGCGGCGGTGCGGTCGTCGCTGCGCCAGGTGCCCGCGTCGTCGGGGCCCCGGTGGCGCAGCGTGTCGTTCATGGCCGAGAGCCGAGCGAGGTCGGTGGCCTGTCCGCGGGTATCCAGGATGCCGCAAATGCCGCACATGGGGGCGCAACTGTACCAAACGGGCCGGCGTGGCGAAAGCCGTTACGCCGGCCGGCGGGCGACGCAGAGGATCTCGCGGCGGTTCTTAAGGCGGGCGAGCATGCGGCAGGCCCAGCCGAAGGCGGCCCGGCCCAGCGTACGGTCGATCCACGCCAGCCGCGGGTGCCACCCATAGGGCCGAAGCTCCACCCGCTGGACCTCCAGGCCGGCCTCGCTCAGCAGGTTGCCGATGCACAGCGGCGTCCAGGTGTAGAGGTGGTGGTCCTTGTCGTGGGGGTTCCAGCGGCGATGGCCCGTCTGGCGCCAGTCGTCGAAGGGCACGACCAGGGCCAGCGTGCCGCCGGGGCGCAGGATGCGGGCCATGTGGCCCAGGGCCTCCAGCGGGTTGGGGATATGCTCCAGGACGTGGTTGCTCACGACGGTGTCGACGCGGGCGTCGGGCACCTCGGCCGGGTCGGCGAAGAGCGTGACGGGCTTGCCCTCGGCCTGGCCGCGGGCGTGGCAGGCGTCGCGGGCGGCGGGGTTGACCTCGACGGCGAGGCGTTCAGCCGCCGGCAGGGCCCGCAGCATGGCCCCGTCGCCGCAGCCGTAGTCGAGCACGGCCTTGTCCGGCCCGCACCAGGGCGCCAGCAGGGCCGCCTGCACCTGCCGCCCGTGCTCGCTGGCGGGGACGAACAGGCGGAAGTACTCCTGGCCCTGCGGGCCGAGGTAGGTCTGGCTGACGTTGGGGCGGTCCATGGTGCAGCGACTCCGAGGGTGCTGACCCGTAGGGCGGGCACGGCCCGCCGTCGATGGCGTCAGGC
>JAWLCG010000187.1:0-9709 GCA_041687295.1 Phycisphaerae bacterium
GGGCCACCCCGACGTGCTGGCGAGCCTGCGCCGTCAGGGCGGGCGGCGGCTGGTGCACCTGATCAATGCCACCGGCCGGCGGCGGTACCTCGACACGCTCACGCCGGTGCGGGACCTGTGCATCCGCCTGGAGGCGGCGAGCCGGCCAGCGCGCGTCTGGCAGGCCTCCTGCGGGCGCGAGCTGGAATGGCGCGGGCGCGACGGCGGCATCGAGATCGAGCTGCCCGAGCTGGTCGACTACGATGTGATCGTGGTGGAGGACTGAGCATGGAGTACGCCACTCTCGGCCGAACCGGCCGCCGTGTCAGCCGCCTGGGCTTTGGCGGCGCGACGGCGGGGCTGAAGAACTACCTGACGCCGTTCGACCCGGTCAGCCGCACGGATCGCGACGCCATCGTCGAGGCCCTCCACGAGGCGCTGCGCCTGGGCGTGACCTACTTCGACACCGCCCCGGGCTACGGCGACGGAGCCAGCGAGGAGATCTGCGGCGAGGCCCTGTCGGGCGTCGACCCCGAGAGCCTCTTCCTGGCCACCAAGGTGGGCCTCTGGCAGGGCGGCGACGTGCGGCAGTCGCTGGAGGCGAGCCTCAAACGCCTTCGCCGTAACTGGGTGGACCTGCTGCAGATCCACGGCACGGCCTACGATGAGCCGCAGAGCCGCCGCGTGCTGGAGCCGGGCGGCTTCCTGGACCAGCTCGAGCGGCTGCGCGACGAAGGGCTCATCCGCCACATCGGCTTTACGAGCGAGGCCCTGAACGTGCCGTTCTACCGGTTCATCCAGACCGGGCGGTTCGCCGTGATGCAGGTGTGCTACAACGTGGTCTTCCAGCATCCGTACGACCCCAGCCGCCAGTCGGGCTGTCTCTACGACGCCGAGGCGCAGGGGATGGGCATCGTCACCATGCGCAGCACGACGTCGGGCATGCTGCAGAAGTGGATCCAGACCGTCAACCCGGCCAACGACTTCGACTATACGCCGGCGATGATCCAGTTCGAGTTCTCCAACCCGCTGGTGGACGTAGCCCTGGTCGGCATGCGCAGCGCCGAGCAGGTGCGGGCGAACGTGGCGCTGTGCGATGACAAGGCGGGCCGCATCGACCTCGACGAGCTGTTCCGCCGTTACGTCTGACTGGAAGGACTTCGAGTGACCACGACTCAACCAGCCATCGATGCCTATGCCCACGTGGGCCAGCCCCGCTTCGGCTCGGCCGACGAGGCGGTCGAGACGCTCGAGCGGTGGGGTATCCGCCAGGCGGTGCTGGTGCTCGGGCCCGGCGTGCCGGATCTGGAGGCCCTGCACCGGGCCGACGCACTGGCCGGCGACCGCGTGCGGTTCATGGGCATCCCGTTCGGCCAGACGCTCGAGCAGCGCGTCGAGCTGGCTGAGGCGCAACTGAGTCTGGGCATCAGCGGCATGCGGCTGATGCCGTTCGAACTCGAGCCCAACGGCCGCATCCTGGACTCACTCGGCGAGCGGGGACTGTGGCTGTTCGCGATCAACCCCTTCCAGGACCCGCAGACCACCCGCCGCCTGCTGGACTGGCTGGACCGGTTCGAGGCTGGCCGGGTGTGCGCGCCGCACTTCCTCCGCGCCCAGCGCCTCGGCGAGGGGGCGGAGGATGCCGGCCTGCTGCGGACGCTGCTGGAGCACCCGCGGTTCTACGCCATCCTGTCGCGCCACGGCGGGGCGAGTGGCCGGCCGTACCCGCACGAGGACCTCAGGCCGTGGGTGGAGGACGTGGTCCAGACGATGGGCTGGGGCAAGCTGCTGTGGGGCAGCGAGCACCCGGTGCTATACTGGCGCAACGAGCAGATCGGCCAGGCCATGAGCTGGCTGGACGACCTGGGCTTCGTGCTGAACGACGCCGACCGGCGGCGGTTCCTGCACGACAACGCTCGGCGGCTGTTCTTCGATGCGCCGCCTCCTCCCCGGCGGCAGGTTGACGCGCCCGTCTGGGTGGCCGAGCAGTTCGTCCGCCAGACGCCCGTCCCGCTGTTACCGCACACGCCCATCCACCTGCCGATGGACCGCTTCGCCCCGGTTCTTTCGGACTTCCTGCGCCAGTGCCGCCACAACCCCAACCGACGGCTGGCGGAGTACCTGGCCGAGCAGTTGGGCAGCCTGACTGAACGGCTTGAGCGGAGGTCGCAGACGCCGTGAAGGCAATGCGGATCATCCTGGCCGACGATCTCAGCGGTGCGCTGGAGGTGGCGGGGGGTTGGCACCTCTGCGGCCATCGCGTGGCAGTGCCGCTGAAGGGACCGGTGCTGCCGCCGCATGTGCAGGCCGATGCCTGCGTGACGAACACGGACTCTCGGGGCTGCGGCCCGGCCGAGGCGGCGCGGCGTGTGCGCCAGGCGTTAGGCGATGCCAGAGGGGCTTTCCTGGCGTACAAGAAGGTCGACTCGACCCTTCGAGGCCCGGTCGCTGCCGAGCTGTCGGCGGTGCTGGCGGACCAGCCAGAGCGAAAGCTTCTCGTCGCCCCCGCCAATCCCGCTGCCGGGCGGACGGTGCAGGCAGGCGTGCTGCATGTGGAGGGCGTGCCGGTGGCCGAAACGGTCTTTGGGCAAGATCCTCTCTCTCCGGTCCTCCACAGCCGCATCGCCGATATTGTGGCTGGCAGCGGTCTGCCACCGCCTGTCCGGCTGCCGCTCTCGGCCGTCCGCTTGAGCTTTGCCTATCGCCAGGGCGCGATGGCGGATGCGCTGAGCCGTTCGCCCGTTGTAGTAGCCGACGCGGTCACTGACCAAGACCTTCACCGGCTGGCAGAGGTGCTGTGGGCGGTGGGAGAGTCGGTGCTGCCTGTGGGCTCAGGCGGGCTGGCGGCAGCGCTGGCGGTTCGGCAGGGGGCGGCCCGGCGGCTCGTGGAGGAGCCCCCGGCGGCCCTGGATGGGCCCGTGTTGGTCGTCTGCGGCAGTCGGCATCCCGCCAGCCGGCGGCAAGTGGCACGGCTGGCCCGCGAGGCCAGCGTGACGCTGGTGGAGGTAGACCCCCTCGTGGCCCAGGCCGTGCCTCCGAAGGCTTGTGCCGCTTACTTGGCCGAGCGGATCGAGCCGACCCTGAGGCGCGAACGCGTGGCCGCCGTGTCCGTGGGCGACACGCCGGCCGGTGGGCCGACGGATGCGGGGAATCTGGCCGGGCGGCTGGTGACCGTGCTGGCGCACACGGTCGCAGCGCTGGAGGACCGCGTGGGGTTGGGCGGGCTGCTGGCCACTGGGGGCCAGACGGGCCAGGCCATCTGTGAAGCACTGGGCGGGCAGTGGCTCGCGCCCATCGAGCAGATCGCGCCCGCCCTGGTGGCGGCCCGGCTGCACGGGGGGGGACGCGAGCCGCTGGTGCTACTTAAGCCCGGCGGCTTCGGCGATCAGGAGACAATGCTTCGCGCCTGGCAGTGGCTCTGCCGCCAGGGGCTGGGCCGGCCCCGCGGCTGATGGACGGGAAAGAGGATACGTGATGAAACCGATTCTGGCGATCACGATGGGCGACCCTGGGGGCGTGGGGCCCGAGATTACAGCTCAGGCGCTGGCGGATGAGTCGCTGCGCCGCCGGTTCACGCCCTTGCTGATCGGTCTGGCGGAGGTGTTTCGAGAGGCGGCCTCCCTGGTGGGAGCGCCGCTGACCTTCAGCCCCATCGGGGCCGCCGACGATCCCGCCGCGGTGGATGGGGTGGCCGTGCTGGCCCCCGAAGACGTGCCTTCTCCACCGTTGCCCAAGGGCGTCGTCGACGCCCGGTGCGGCGAAGCCGCCTTTCGCTGCATCGAGACCTCCATACGCCTGGCCCTGAACCGACGGGTGGCGGCCGTTGTGACGAACCCCATTCATAAGAAGGCTCTGCACCTGGCCGGGCACCGCTACGCGGGACACACCGAGATTCTCCGCGACCTCACCGGCGCACCCAGTTCCGCCATGATGCTGGTGGCCGAGGGGCTGCGGGTGGTGCACGTGACGACGCATATCCCATTGCGTGAGGTCCCCGACCGCATCCGCAGGGACCGGGTGCTGGAGGTGATCCGCCTGGCTGACCGGGCGATGCGCTCGCTGGGCATCCAGCACCCGCGCATCGGTCTGGCGGGGCTGAACCCGCATGGCAGTGATGAGGGGCTCTTCGGGGATGAGGAGGCCCGCGAGATCGCCCCGGCGGCCGGTGACGCGCGAGAGCACGGAATCGACGTGTCTGACCCGCTGCCGCCCGACATCGTCTTCCCGTTGGCGCGGGGCGGGCGCTACGACGTGGTCGTGGCGCAGTACCACGACCAGGGCCACATACCAGTCAAGCTGCTGGGCTTCCTGTACGACGAGCGGACCGGCGGCTGGACGTCGGTGGCGGGCATTAACGTCACGCTGGGCCTGCCCGTCCTGCGGGTATCCGTCGACCACGGCACCGCCTTCGACCGTGCATGGCAAGGCCAGGCCAGCCCGGCGAGTCTCATCAACGCTATCGACTTTGCGATCCGGATGATCTGCACCGCCCCGAGCACGGGCGGCCCCCAAGCCTTGCTGTAAGCCGATGCAAGCGCGTCGGGCCTCATGTGAGCGTCTGATGCGGGTCGTGCCTGAATTCGCGCGGGCTCATGCCCGTCGCCTCCTTGAAGCGTCGGCTGAGGTGGCTGGCATTGCTGAAGCCCAGGCGCGCGGCGATCTCCTTGAGCCCCAGACTGCCCTCGGCGAGCATCTGGCGGGCGGCCTGGATCTTCTGCTGCTGGACGTACTGCTGGGGCGTCAGGCCCAGGGCCTGGCGGAAGAGGGCGTAGAAGCGGCTGGGCGACAGGTGGGCCGCCCGGGCACCATCGGAGGGGGCACTCGTCGAGGAAGCTCGGCCAGGTGGAAGAGGTCGAACCCGCCGTGGATCGTGTAGCTCAGTCCCACGCCCGTGGTCCGTACGTGGGGGTAGTCGAGGAAATGTACGCTCATGGGCATCCACCCGCCGAACACCACCGCCTGCCCGGGCTCGAGCAGGACCTCCGGCCCCTTCTCGATCTGGCGGAGCGTCCTACCGGTCGACGCGGACAGCAGGAACAGCCCCGACAGACGACGCGGCGGATATGGCCCGGGCCCCATCGCTTGGCCGACAACGAATGGGAGTCGCTTGAGATTCTGGAGCGGGACGTGTGCAAAGCCGTTGCCGACAACCACATCTACTCCAAGACGGGCGACTACCTGATGGCCAACGAGCGCTTCGTGGCGCTCTACTGCATCACCGCCGGTGAAAAGCGTATCAACCTGCCGCAGACCTGCCGGGTCGAGGATGCCCTCGGCGGTGAACTCGTGACCCAGGCGGCAGACGAGATACGCTTCACGGCACGTGCCGGCGAAACCCGCAGCTTCGTCCTGGAGCCAGTCGTGTGAAGGGGGTTCAGGACGAAGGGCTGGGAGTCCGGCAGCGAAGGAGCGGCAGCGGTGTCCCATTCTCCTTGCGTGAGCTGTGTCGATCACTTTGTCGTCAAAGCTCGCGACAAAGGAGGGGAAGCTAGCGAACACATCAATGCATTCGCGACCCAATGCATGATGTCCAAACCTGGGAGCAGCAATGGACAACCGAAGAAATTCACGGAGCAAGTGGGCAGCGCCCACGGCCCTGGCAATCGTGCTGGCATGCGTGACCGCGACTGGCGCCGAGTCGGTCGATGAAACCTGGGCGTTCGAGCCGGCGCCAGACCCGTTCAGCGACGAGGCGATGCTGGACCTGCGTCACCTCAATGAGGCGGAAGCCGGGGAGACCGGCTGGATCCGGTATGACCGGAACGGCGACTTCATCAAGGGCGACGGCACGCCGATCCGTTTCTGGGCGGTGCATGATGAAGTGGTGATGCAGCAGGGCGAGATCGACTGACCCCGGGGGCAGGAGAAGCAGGCAGGACCGGTACAGGGCAAGGTGGTCGTCGATTACGGCGAGGCCCCCTGGCGGGTGGAATGCCCGAAGGTCGACATCCGCGTCGACAACCCCGGTCTTAGCAGGGCTATCGTGCTGGACATGAGCGGATGCCCCCGCACCGAAATCCCCCTGAGGAACGGGTCGTTCCGCTTCCCGTCTGACGCGATATATGTGGTCCTGAAATAGGGGACTCGCCGGACCCAGGACGATCCGATGCGAAACATGGGACGAGTCTTCGCGATTCTCTTCGCCCTTTCGACATTGGTATTCAACGTTCTGAGCGCCGCACCGCGCCGGAGCAGGTGAGGCCATCCGCACGAGAGCCCCCATGTTTCCGGGGTCTGAACGGCATCGAGAGCTTGGGCTCGCGCACCGTCGCCCGGCCCAACAACAGCTCTGGGCCACTGAGGGATGGGGGTTCCCGGCCGGTGACGGACAGCGTCGACCTGCCGGCGACGTTCGGGTGCGACGATTCCTCGTCAGGGCCTCGTCGACTGGACAAGGGGGCAGGCGGGTCACCTTGCCGGGTCTGTCCCGACCTTGGCCCACGGCGGGGCGGCTACTTGGCGCGGCGCACGATGCGGAAGCCGAAGTACGGGCGAGTGCTGTAGGTGGCGTCCTGGTACCGCCGGGTGTTCTCGGCAGTCTGCCGCACGGTCATCGAGAAGCAGCCGTACCCGTTGAGCGGGTACTTGCCCATCACGTCGAGGTAGCTGTCCAGAGGGCTCCAGGCCCACTCCAGCACGTTGCCGTGCAGTTCGTAGAGCCCGCGGGCGTCGGGCTGCCCGGCGTCGACGGGCCCGGTGCGCGGGGCTCCGCCCTCGACGGCCAGGGCCTGCCCGGCCAGCGTCGCGGCATCGGCATGGCCGGCGTCGGGGCCGAGTCGGTCGAACTCCTGGACGAACGGCAGACGGTAGCCATCAGCGTCGGCATCGAGGTAGATCCGCGTGGCGGAGTTGCTGTCCGCCGGCCGATCCGCGGGCGCCGAGTGGCCCATTGCCTCGAGCACCTCCGCCGGCAGGGCGGGGTAGCCCGGCCCATGGAATGTGTCCAGCCGGAACGTCAGCGCCTGCCGGTAGGGCTGGGTGTATTCGGCGTCGAGGTAGTACGCGCACCGCCGGCCGGTGAGTTCGGACAGGGCGTTGCACCATACCAGCGCGTCGTGCCAGGTGATGTTCGTGACGGGCTCATCGGGCGAGAAGGCGTGCCCCTCGTCGAACAGGCATCGCATCGAGCCCATGTCCCCGGCATAGTTGAAGCTGTACCCCTGCCGCTGGGCCCAGCGGCGCACGGCGATCCAGGTGCGGTAGGGCACCTCGGTGGCGCCGACTTCGAGATCGTACGTCGGCCGGCCCGCGTAGTCGGGCGGGCTGTTCTCGCGGGTCACCTGCGCCAACTGCTCCTCGCTGATCAGCCCGCGGAAGCGGTCGTTCCGGGCCTCCCGGATCACCGTCTGGGTCGCGAAGACGCCGAAGGGGTCGCCGTCCTCGGCCGAGGCCATGCCGACCGGCAGGCGGACTCTCTGCAGCCGTTCCGCCTCGGCGCGGGCCTCGGCCGCCAGCGTATCCGGGTCGGCGGCCAGGTCTGCCAGGTCGGGCCAGGACGGCTGACGGAAGACCACCGCGCCGTCGGGCGCGTCGGCCGGGTTCCGCGCCACGCGCAGCAGGGCCCCGGCCGACGGGCCCTCCCAGCACAGGACGTCTTCGCCGGGGCTCTCCGCGCGGGTCGGCAGGCGGAACCCCTCGGCGCCCTGGCGCCAGTACACGGTCGGGGCCGAGCCCCACAGCTCGCGCTGGTTGCGGTTCACCACGCGGCGCAGGACCTCTGTACAGGCGGCGTCGGCGTAGTAGGCGGGGCTGAGCCCCTCGTACTCCGAAAGCATGTTGCACCAGGCCACGGCGTCGAGCCACGTGATGGCCCCGACCGGCTCGGCGGCGGTGTGGGACCGGCCGTCGGCTTCCATCGCCCCCATCGCGCCGTCGCAGCGGATCGCGTAGCCCAACTCGCCCAGGCCCGGGCAGTACTGGTTCGTCACGCCGATGCGGCGGATGCGCTCCCACTGCGCAAAGCTCACCGGGCGCACGCCCAGCAGCAGGCCCCCCGCGGCCGGCGCCATCTCCACCACGTACCCGCCGCGTTGCGGCCGACGCACGACGGCGTCGCACCGGAAGGCGTACCACTTCAGCGCGAGCGTCTGGTGGACCGAGAGGTTGTCCCACACGGCCCGGGTGGCGGGGGAGAGCCGGCGGATCACCAGAAAGCCCACGGCTGTGATGTCATCGAACCGGCGCGGCTCGAAGGTCGCGGCATCGGCGTCGAAGTCCATCGTCGCGTGTCGCCCGGGCTCCGACTCGCGGGGCTCATAGCGGGCCCAGCGGCTCTCGCCGGGGCGCAGGATGTACGTGCGGTGGGTCATGGGGTTGCGCTTGGCGTACCGGTCACGTACGGCCGCGCCGTCGATCAGTTCGTCCTTGTCGCCAAAGGTCTTCTCCGAGACGTAGAACTGCTCGCCCTCCCGCACGACCCATCGGCCGGCGTGGAAGCCGCCCCAGTACCGCGAGACGTGGACGGCAATGTAGCTGTCGGGGGCGAAGGCCACCGCGTGACGGTCCCCGTCGTTGAGGAAGTCGTCCTTCTGCCAGAGCCACAACCCGTAGGCCTCGAGCAGTTCGTCGGCCGGGATCGGCTTCCCAGCCCCGAGGCCCATGAAGTTGAAGTCGTCGCGGCTCTCGTGGTTGGCGTTCATCATGCCTTCGGAGACATACCGCTCAGGGTTGTTCACGGCGTAGGTCATCACGCCGCCATAGAGGCGGGCGCTCTTCTGGCGGAGGTCGTAGAACGGCGCGAAGGGGAAGCTCAGCGGCTCGGAGAGGCTGAACGGCCAGCCCGAGACCGTGTCGTTGTCCAGCGTGCCGTTGCCGTCCTTGTCGAGGAACGGCTCGAGGCCCCGGACCTGGTAGGGGGCCAGGTTGCGGTAGGGGTTGTAGACGAACCCGCACATGTCCGCGCCGAAGTCGACGATGCGGACGTTGCGGACGGCGGCATCGGCGCGTGTGCGGTCCGGCGCGGTGATCACCGCCGCCAGTGCAAGCAGCATGACCACTGGAGTGGCGTATCGTGCCATGGGCGTCTCTCCTTGGCCGGACAGGCGGCTCAGCCGCGATTATACCACCTGCCGGGGCCGGCGTCTTGGCCAACGTCGAGATAACCTGCCGGGGCGGCAAGACGCCGGTCAACACGCTGGCCTCGGCCATCCTCCGGGAGATGAAGACCAAGGGAGCCGACAGCCGCTTCGAGAAGGTCGAGCGGGGCCGGTTCAGCCTATCGCTCAAGCGGTAGCCGCACCCGCCATCTCATCCTGCCGCCCCGGCCGGGCCTCCCGGTCGGGGTTCTCTTCAGACTCCAGCAGACTCTCCAGCACCCGCTCGTCCGTCAGCCCGTCGTCGCTACCGGGACGCCGGACCGGTGCCGTCAGGGCTGGTTGCCAGGGCGGGTAGTCCGAGGTGTTGCCCGAGTCTTGTTCGCCGGCTTCGGCAGGCGCCCCGTCAGGGCCGCCAGCGCCAGCAGCGCCAGCGCCGTCGGTTCCGGCACGGCCGCGGTAGCGCCCCAGTGGCTCAAGAGTATGTTCAGGTCGCGGTCGTCGATGAGGTCGTCGCCGTTGAAGTCGCCCTCACGCCAGCCCACGCCGTCCTGGGCCCAGTACGCCAGCAGGTAGCTCAGGTCGGCGTCGTCGACTACACCGTCTTCATTGCCGTCCCCCGGCAGTCGGCCGTAGAGGTTCATCGCGGCAAGATCGCTACTGAAGGCTGTCCATGGATCGTTGTAGAACTCCACGAA
>JAWLCG010000188.1:0-9637 GCA_041687295.1 Phycisphaerae bacterium
CGGCTGGCCCAACTGGAGCGCCAGGGCTGGACCGTCGCCCGCACCGCCGAGGCCCTGGGCTTCGCCTCCGCCGCCACCTTCTGCCGCTGGCGTAGCCGACACCGCCACTCGCGGCTCCAGGGACACCAAGGGTAGGCCGACCGGTTCGTAGCGGACCAAGCCGCTCTGCACCACGTAAAGACGCTCCCCGGCCCATGAAGTCAGTGGTCCCGTCTGCTGTCGGTGACATCATCCGCCAGCTACGCGGCCTGCGGCGGATCCACCCCAAGCCCACCAGACTCGGTCCGTGGGGGATAGACTCGATACCCGCGACGTGGCCATGTTGAACCCGAGGATCTGCCCGTCGTCGAGCCTGGTGGGTTCACTCCCACGGTGGGCAGGCCGCAAGGCGACAACTGAAACGAGGAGCTGGCTGTAACACAGTGCAGCACAACAGCCCCGGAGGCCCCTGGACGATGCGGTCGCCCCGTAGTAGTCTAACGGCATGAGCCCATCCCCTGACAGTCATCTGGCCGTGCTGCCGGAGATCCACTCGGCCGGGGTGATGATGTTCGACCCGGTGTGGGCCCGGCGGGTGCACACCTCGCGGGTCTGCGAGCTGCTGCACGTCATCGCCGGCCGGGTCACCATGGTCATCGGGCGACGGCGGGTGGAGGCAACGGCGGGCGATACGCTGGTGATCCCGGCCGGCGTGGCGCACCGAGACGAGTTCAACCTGCGACAGGGCCTCAAGGTCCTCATGGTGTTCTTCACCTGGCCGGCGGCCCTCGACGCCTTCGAGTGCACCGGTCCACGGTCAGCGCTGTCCTCGGCCGACCGGGATGAGTTGGGCCGCATCCTCGGTCGGCTCCAGAGCGAATGGGGCTCCGATGAGAACGATGGACTGCTCCATCGTTCGCGGCTGCTGACGGCCCTGCTGTTGTTGAGTCGCCAGGCCCGGCCCCAACGCCCCATGGTGTCTCGCCCCTCCCCGCAGCGCCAGATCATGCTGCAGGCCAAGACGTACCTCCAGGAGCATTTCGCCGAGCCGGTTGCCCTGGACGACATCGCCGCCGCCCTGGGCATCAGCCCGTACCATCTCTCCCACGTCTTCAGCCACGAGAGCGGGTTCTCGCTGTTCGCCTACCTGACGCAACTGCGGATGGCCCACGCCCAGGCCCTGCTGAAACGGGGACTGAAGGTCGCCGCCGTCGCTCGCGAGGTCGGCTACGACAGCCCGGGCTACTTCAGCCGGGCGTTCAAGAAGCACTTCGGCCTGCGTCCCAGCGACGTGGGCCGCAGTTGACCGCAACCAAGTGCCCCTTGCCGCAACGCAGTGCTCTTGTGCCGGGCGGTCAGGAAGGTACTCTGGTAGGCGAACGTTCAGCCTGATCGTCGACACCGGCAGGAGGAGCACCCGTGACAGACACACTCGCGATCCATGGCGGCCACCGCGCCGTGCCCGAGGGGCTGCAGAAGCCCTGGCCCCCCATCACCGACCTGGACCGCCGGCTCGTGCTGGAGGCCCTTGAGAGCGGCACCCATACCTGCGGCCGGCAGTACCGGCAGCTGGAACAGGAGTTCGCCGAGTGGCTCGGCGTCGAGCACGCCCTGTTCTGCAACAGCGGCACGGCCGCTATGCACATGGCCCTGGTCGCCTGCGGTGTCGGCTGCGGCGATGAGGTGATCGTGCCGGCCTACACCTGGCCCAGCTCGGCGACCTGCTGTCTGCACCACAACGCCATCCCCGTCTTCGTCGACATCGACTGGGCGACGATGAACATCGACCCGGCCCTGATCGAGCAGGCCGTCACGCCGCGCACCAAGGCGATCGTCGCGGTTCACCTGCACGGGCTGTCGGTGGACATGGACCCCCTGCTGGCGGTGGCGCGGCGGCACGGGCTCAAGCTGATCGAGGATGGCTGCCAGGCCCACGGCGTGAGCTACCGAGGGCAAAAGGTTGGTACGATGGGTGACGCGGCCGCCTTCAGCTGCAACCAGAACAAGATCATGTGCAGCGGCGAGGGCGGCTTCTTCGTCGCCCGCGACAAGACGCTGCTCGACCGGGGCGAGACGTTGCGGTACTTCGGCGAGCACCGCCGCCCCGAGCACGGCGCGGCCAATCCGGCCTACGGCATGGGCTGGATGTACCGCTCCAGCGAACTGGTGGCCGCCTTCGCCCGGGCGCAGCTATCGCGGCTGGACGGATACCTCGAGCAGATTGCCGCCAACGCGGCCGTGCTGCACGAGGAGCTGGCGGATGTTCCCCACCTGATCCGCCCGGTGGTGCCGGAGGGCTTCGGACACAACTTCTACAACTACACGGTGCGCTTCGACATGGAGGCCCTGGGCCACGCCCACGACGCGGCCGCCTTCCGCAACCGGCTGGTCGAGGCCCTCAAGGCCGAGGGCGTCGAGACGGGCGTCTGGCAGGGCTGGCCGGTGCCGGAGATGACGGCCATCGCCGCCAGGGACGCCTACGGCCGGGGCTGCCCGTGGTCGTGCACGGACAGCCAGGTGGACTACGACTTGGCCCAGTTCCCCGTGGCCGTCAAGCACTGCGACTGGCACACGGGCATGACCATGCCGCTCCGTCCGCCCAACGGGCCCGAACTGGCCCGGCACGTGGCTCAGGCGTTCCGCAAGATTTTGGCCAACATCCAGCAGGTCGAGAAGGTGGGGCAGCCATGACGCGCTTCGGGTGGGCAACGCGGGAGATCACGCCGGATCGGCCGGCGATGGTGCAGGGCCAGATGTACATCCGCATCGCCCGGGAGGCGAAGGATCCGCTGACGGCGACGGCCCTGGCGATCGAGGCCGACCGCCCCGCCGACCACACCGTCTGGATCGCCTGCGACCTGACGAATACGCCCGACCCGTTCATCCAGGCCGTGCGCGAGCGGCTGGCCGAGCGGCTGCCGGAGGTGCCGACCGACAACGTCATCCTCAGCGCCACCCACACCCATGATGGCCCGGTGCTGGCCGAGGGCGCCTACCCCCACCCCGGCGGCGACGTGATGACGCCCGCCGAGTGCTGCGCCTGGGTCGCCGACCGCGCCGCCGAGGCGGCCGTGGCGGCGTGGCAGGCCCGCGCCCCCGCCCGCATCGCCCGAGCCTTCGGCCACGCCGTCGTCGGCCACAACCGCCGGATCGTCTACGCCGATGGCTCGGCCGTCATGTACGGCAAGACCGACCGGCCGGACTTCGTTGGTTTCGAGGGCTACGAGGACCACAGCCTGGATATCCTGGCCTTCCACGATGCCGACGGCAGGCTGGTGGGGCTGGTGCTGAGCATCCCCTGCCCCTCGCAGGTGGAGGAGCACCTGACCCAGTGGTCGGCCGACTACTGGCACGATGTCCGCCTGGAACTGCGAAGCCGTTTCGGCGACGAACTGTTCGTGCTGGGCCTGTGCGGAGCCGCCGGCGACCAGTCGCCGCACTTTCTGCTCTACGGCCCCCAGGAGCAGATGATGCGCCAGCGCCGCGGGGTGACCGAGCGGCAGGAGATCGCCCAACGCGTCGGCGACGCCGTCGCCCGCGCGTTGGCGTGCACACCGGCCAACGAGGACGAGGACGAGGTCGCCCACACCGTCCGCCGTGTCACGCTGCCGGGCCGGTCGGTCACGGCCACCGAGCGCGACTGGGCCCAGGCCCGCCACAAGGAGGCCACCGGCGGCGGCATGGACCCGGCCCTGTGGTGGCCCCAGCGGCTGCGCCAGGTGGTGGAGTGCTTCGAACAGGGCAGCCCCCTGCCGTCGATGGACGTGGAATTGCACACGCTGCGGATCGGCGAGGCGGTGCTGGCCACGAACCCCTTCGAGCTGTACCTTGACTACGGCCTGCGGATCAAGGCGCAGAGCCCGGCGCCGCAGACGGTCCTTGCCCAACTGACGGCTGGCCGCATGTCGTACCTGCCCACCGAGCGGGCCGTCCAGGGCGGCCACTACGGCGCCCACCCCGCCGTCGCCCCCGTCGGCCCGGAGGGCGGGCAGACGCTCGTCGAGGAGACCCTCGCGGCGATCCGGGAGGTCTGGGGCCGCCAGCCGTAGGGGCGTCGTGCCATTCTGGGTTTGATGCGGTACAGGAGTCTGCCATGCCACCACGGTCGGTTGAAATCCTGCGTCCCCGAATGCGGGTCGGCGACGACTCCGCCGACATCCGCGGCTTCACGAACACGCACATCCAGTGCGCCGTCGACCGCATCGCCCTGCTCGGCGGGGGGGCGGTCGAGCTGACGGCTGGCACCTTTGCCATGGCCGACTCGCTGCACATGCGGACCGGCGTGAGCGTCCGCGGCCAGGGGGACACCACCGTGTTGCGTAAGAATGCCATGAAGCAGGCCCGCGTGGCCACGTTCCTGGGCTTCGGGCACTACGACCTGGTGGTCGACGAGCCCGACGCATTCGAACTCGGCGACGGCGTGCTGGTCGGCGACCGCAACGCCTGGGGCTTCTATCAGTCCGTCTCCACGCTCGTGCGGCGCGAGGGCGACACCTGGTTCACCAGCCGCCCCCATCCCCATGACTACCTCGACACGTCCGACGGCTACGCCAAGACGCTCTTTCCCCTCGTCAGCGCCGTGGACGTCCACGACACAGCCCTGGAGGATCTCGCGGTCGACGGCAACGCCGATGAAAATGAGCCCCTCGGGGGTTGCCGCGGGGGCGGCGTCTTCGCCCACCGCTCCGATCGCGTGGCCGTGCGGCGGGTCACGGTGCGGGACTTCGCTGGCGAGGGCTTTTCGTTTCAGACATGTGACGACCTTGAGCTCGCTGACTGCCTGGCCGAGCGGTGCAGCGGCAACGGCTTGCACCCCGGTAGCGGGTCGAACCGCTTCCACATCCACGGCTGCACGGCCCGACGCTGCGGCCAGAGCGGGCTGTTCTACTGTCTGCGCGTGCGTGACGGGCTGCTGGAGGATTGCACCTTCGAGCACAACCGCCTGCACGGCGTGTCCATCGGCGGGCGCGACACGGGCCACCTTAACCGCCGGCTGACGATCCGCCACAACGGCGGTGCCGGCGTGTTCTTGCGCGAGGGCGGCCGGCAGGTGGCCCCGCACTACAACACGATCGAGGATTGCATCCTCGAGCACAATGCCGCCCAGGAGGATCTGGCCGAGATCGTCCTGCAGGGCCAGACCGAGGGCATTCGCCTGATCGGCAACCGCATCCGCCGCCGGCCCGACCGGCCGGGCATCCTTGTCATGCCCGAAATGCTCCCCTTCGAACAGCGAGACAACACGATCGAGCCCGCTGGCGAGGGCGCGGTGGTAAAGCGGCCCGCAAGTACGGCCGAGGCTGGTGATCGCTCGTGCCCGACGGGTCGAAGCGCAGGTGGACGCCCGGCCGGCCGTAGCTGAGGACCAGCGTGCCGTATCCGAGCAGCAGCACGCAGGGCCAGAGGTCCAATTCGAGAAGTTTCCTGGGCCGCGTCCCGGTGTAGCCGTTGTCAGTCGACCAGCCGATGGCCATGGACTTCTGCTGATGGTCGGCCTTGCGGATGACGCAGACCAGTCGGCCGTCGGCTGTCGGCGCGAGTTGCGGCTCACCGTAGAAGTCGTTGCCCGTTGGATCCGCGGCGATGGTGCAGCGGCGATGCGTGGCTGCTCTACCTGGAGCGGAACGTCTGGCACGCATTCTTCCGCGACCGATTCTTCCCTGACCTGTCACTGCGCGTGGCCCCGCGACTGGCACGGATTGGCAATGGTCGGGTCGTCGAGCGTCATGCGGTTCTGGAAGCGAAGGAGGATCGTGCCGCGACAGTCCCCGGCGGCGAATGCACCGAGGGCGTCACCTTTGACGGCCCCGTGCCAACATGGGCAACGCTGCATGCAGCGTTCGATGGCCGGCTGTACGTGCTGTGGCGCCTGACCAGCTCGGAAGGCCTGCACGTCCGGCTCCTGCTGCCCGAGATCGGCCCGGCCACCCTCCTGCCGCTTCAGGCACCCCTGAGCACCTTCCAGGCCGCATGCCCCCGCAACGGGTGTGCGCCATCGAACATCGTTGACTTGTACGGCGTGGTCCAGCGTCTCCGGACGAGTGCCGAGTTCGCTTCCGAACTGGCCGCCGCCGCGGACGAGATGGCCCAAACGCTCCAGGGATCGCTGCCGTTGCCGGAGGACTACCCTGCCCTATGACACTGCCGACAGCCGTCACCGCCACTGGGGCCACACGATGTTGTAGCGCGGCATCGAGCGTCGATCCTCTGACGCTACGCCTCCCTCAGGGCCTCGACCATCGCCACCAGGTTCGCCATCGGCACACCGCCCTGCAGGTTATGGCTGGTGCTCAGGATGTAGTGGCCTTCGCGACTTAGGGCCTCGGCCAGGTGGTCCACCTCGGCCCGGACTTCCTCAGGTGTGCCGAACGGCAGCACGGTCTGCGTGTCGAGCCCGCCGTGGAAGTTCACCGCCGGCCAGGTTTGGCGCACCTGCTCAGGCGTCAGCCCCAGGGCCGGCAACTGCAGTGGGTCGAGGATGTCCACGCCGATCTCCAGCAGGTCGTCCCACAGTTCACTCACGCAGCCGCAGGAGTGGTAGAAGACCTTCGCCCCGTGGTCATGGGCCATCGCGACCAGCCGTCGCTGGTGCTCCTTGACGAACCGCCGGTACATCCCCGGTGAGACCAGCAGCCCGTGCTGGGTGCCAAAATCGTTGAACAGCCCCACGCAGTCGACGAGTCCCTCGCCGGCCTCCAGGAGCATCCGCGTGCGTTCGCAGAAGAACGTCGCGTTGCGTTCGAGCATGGCGTCGACCAAGTCGGGGCTCTCGATCAGGTCGACCAGGAAGTTCTCCATGCCCCGCACCGCCCAGGTGCGGTCGAAGACGCTCTCGACCTCGGTGAACAGGAAGTAGTGCCCCTCGCGGCCCAGGCGGCGGGCGTGGCCGGGCAGGTCGGAGAAGTCGAACAGGGCCCCCGCATCCGGAAAGGCGTAGCAGTCCAGATCGTCCATGCCCCGGGCCTCGGCCAGAGGCGAGTGCGCAATGTGGGCGTAGCTGCCGGCCTCGCCCGAGACGACCTCGCGGCGGACGCCCCAGATGTCGGTGTTCGGCTCGAGGCGCACGTCGGGCCGCAGAAAGCTGCCCAGCCCGCCCAGGTCGCGGACGTCCGAGCCCGCCCACTCCAGCACGGCCGAGCGGTCCGGCAGCCCCAGGTGGTCAACCAGGTCATCCTGCACATTGCCCCAGGCCCGAAAGTTGTGCGGCACCCGGTCGGTCGGATCACCGGCCAGTGCGGCGTGGATGCGTTCTCGGGGTCGCAACCTATCTCCTCGCTGTCAGAATTGCCCGGCCGTTTCGGCTGTCGACTTCACCGACCGTCACTGCTCAATGATGTAGTACAGGCAGTCGGGCAGGAGTTGTATCGGCTTGGTGGAGGACGGCACGCGTGCGAACATCTCCTCGGAACGGCCGCCCTGGTAGATGTCGGCATGGTCGAAGGTGTTGATGCCCACCTCGAGCGCCGTCTCGAGGGCCTCGATGGCCCGCTGCTCCAGCCTGGCGAGATCGGGCTCGCCTGCCAATGGCCGGCGAAGTTCATGCAGCCCAGGGCGATCGGGCTCATTTCCAGGTCTGTTCCCGGTACGGTTCATCTGCGCATGGCGATCTCGCGGCTCCATCAGGTGCCTGGGGCCAGTATAGCTCTGCGGAGCAAACGCACAAGCCACAAGAGAAGCGGCTGTTTTCACAACATGCGGTCGCATTGAAGGCATGCAGGCGGGCGATTGAAGCAGACCGTCCACCAGGACCTGCCGGCGCCCACAGACGGCGGAAGGATCTTGCACCGCCCCCTGTGGAGCGGCTCGCTGGGCGAGGCGCTCTTCGCCATCTCGCCGGGCTGGCCAGCCTGGCTGATTATCTGGCACCGGCTTGGGCGGCGGCATCGGTCTGCACCGGCGGCCCTGCCAGGCAGTCGGCGCCGCCAGTGCAGACCCGCCTGGGATCGCGGCGAATCCAGACGCAGGCATTCGTGCCGGAACTCTTGCGGCTGTAAAGGGGTTCTGTTTGTAGTTGAGCTTGGCCATTTGCGGAAGGAGTTGAAATGCGTGCGGCAACATGGGGTCTGGGTGGCGTAGTGGTGCTGGTCGGCCTTGCGATCGGGATCGCCGGGGCGGCCGATCCGTCGGCACGGCACGTCTGGTGGGAAGCCGAGTCGGCCGAGGAGACAAACTTCCCGCCGACTTCCTTCTGGGAGCCGCAGGACGACGCGGAGAAGGACAAGCTTTCCGGCGGCGATTGGCTGACGGCCGACGCCGGGCGATCCGGCCCGGCTCTCTTCGCCACCTACGAAGTCACCGTGCCCGCGACGGGGACCTACCACCTGTGGGTGCGGAAGTTCTGGAAGCACGGCCCATTCCGCTGGCGCTTCGACGAGGGCGCATGGAACCACTGCACCCGCGACTGCGCCCTGGCCGACAGCGTGGTGATCCGCCCCAAGCTGCCCGCCAACTGGGTCTTTCTCGCGCCGGTGGAGCTCGAGGCCGGCACCCATCGCTTCCGCTTCGAGACCACCGATGAGGGGGCGATCGCGATGGACTGTTTCGTGCTGACGCGCGACATGTTCATGCCCCGCGGGCGGCTCAAGCCGGGCGAGACGTCGGGCAGGTCCGAGCCGGGCTGGTTCGCCTGGGAGCCGCCCGCCGATCCCCTGAGCGACGACTGCCCCATCGATCTGCGCTACCTCAATGAGGACGAGGCGGGCGAGGCCGGCTTCGTCCGCCGCGTGGCCAACGGCTTTGCCCTGGGCGATGGGAGCCCGGTTCGCTTCCTGGAGAAGGGCACTGTCAACCCGTACGACCACCGGGCGATGATCGACGCCCGGGCGCGACGGCTGGCCAAGTACGGCGTCAACCTGGTCCGCACGGGCTTCGCGCGGCAGTACCCGCTGTACGCCAAGGGCGAGATGGAGCCGTTCCACGACTACCTCGACCGCATTCACTATCTCATCTATGCGATGAAGAAGCAGGGCATCTACACCTGGATCCGCCTCTACTGGAATACCGGGCAGGAGGCCTTCTTCTTCGATCCGGAGTGGCGGGCGCACTACGTCGAGTACGTCCGCACCATCCTCTGCACGCCCAACCCCTACACGGGCCTGTCGATCGCCGAAGACCCGGCCGTGGCGGTCGTGGCCATCCAGAACGAGAACAACCTGCTGTTCTGGACGTTCACGCCGGACAACATCGAGCCCGAGGTCAAACCGCTGATGGAGCGCCGTTTCGGCAACTGGGCGGCACAGAAGTACAGCTCGGTCGAACAGGCCCTCGAGGCGTGGGGGCCGGAGAACTCTCCGCACCAGCGCGATGGCGAGACGGCAATGGACCGTCCGGCCGAGGGACGGCTGGGTTTCTACTCCATAGGGTTCCTCACCGGCCAGCCCTGGGCGGCGAGCCAGCGCAACGCGCAGCGCGCCAGCGACCAGCTCCAGTTCATGGTGGAGTCGCAGCGGGGCTTCTACGAGGGCATGGTGACGACCTTCCGGGAGGAGCTGGGGGTCCGCAACCTGATCGCCTGCTCAAACTGGAAGACGGCCGATCCCAAGACGCTCGGCGTGTTCGAGCACTACAGCTACACCCCGGGCGACGTCATCTGCAAGAACATCTACTACGACGTCCACTACGACCCCCGGCCCGAGCGTTTCTACGCGGTCGACGTCGG
>JAWLCG010000189.1:0-9600 GCA_041687295.1 Phycisphaerae bacterium
CCTCGTGACACATTGCGGGCAGAGCTCACAAACCCATAATGGAAAGGCCGGGCAATGGTTACAGACGGCAGTGCCATTCGGGACAGACCCGGGTTTTCCGGGTTTCCGTCAAGCACAACCTCAACGCCCGCGCCATCGCCTCGCTCCAGGCCGTCTCGCTCGAGCTGTGAAATAGGGTCCGTCCCTAGTATCCCGGGATCAGGGACGGCACGTTCCCCATTGCCGTTCAGCATTCGACAGGAGGGCGACGACCTCTGCGGGGCTCTGGGCCCGGGCCAGGTCGCGGCGGTTGTCGGCCTGGTTCATGAACCTGGCGATCCGCGCCAGCACCGGCAGATAGACCTCATAGCTCTCCTTGGGCGTCAGCAGGAGGAACACGAAACGTGCCCTCTCGTCGCGGGCCTCTCCGAAGCGGACGCCGTTGGGAAAGACGCCCAGCATCCCGGTCAGCCCGCGGAATCCCTGCAGCGCGGCGTGGGGAATCGCAGTGTCGTTCCCGATGTAGCTTGCCCGGGCCCGCTCGCGGTCCATGACGGCGCTGACGACCTCGGCACGACGAAGTGCAGGCACCTGGCGGGCTGCGATCAGCGAGTCCACCAGCATTTCCACGGCCTGAAGTCTCCCGGGCGCGTGGAGACCGACCCGGGCGGTGCAGTCCCAGAAGACGTCGGTGAGGGCCGATGGGCGTCCACGGGGGGTCAGAACCATCATCACCGGGCCCGGCGCCCCGGAGGCGACTCGGCTGGGAATGGACGTGGAGGCATGGCTCTCCATCAGCCATTGGCTTGACCCGCCGATCACGATGAGGTCGCCGGGGCGACAGCGGCAGATGATCTCGTCGGCAATCTCCAGTCCCAGGCACACCCGAATGGGCAGGCTCACGTCGGCCACGTCCAGGTACAGGCGGGTCGCATGACGCACCTGGCGACACTGGCGTTTGAGCTCGGCCCGGCGGAGCCAGAAATCCGGACCTGGTTGGACGATGCGCAGTACCTGCGCATCGAGCATCCAGGCCTTCGCCAGGGCATCGGCGACTCGGACGCCCTCCAGGGCATGCGCACCCCCGCCGGCCGGGACGACCACCCGCCGAAGTGCGCAATCACCAGGCCGGACCAGCACGGCCGTTACGCCGATGGCGTTGACGACGCGGGCGTAAATGGCCACATCCTCGTCGGCGTCGGGCCACTCGGCGATCAGCATGTCGAAGGGCCAGCGGGCCGCGACCTCCCCGATGCGCGGGGCGAGTTCCGCACCGGGGCGGGAGGCAAACTCCGTCGGCCCCTTACCCGCATCGGGCCCCGGCAACTCGGCGCTGCCGCACGGTGGCGTGCCGTCGGCCTGCGGATAGTTGCGGAGGACGCCGATCTCGGCCTCCTGACGTTGGGCCAGGGCATGGACGTATCTACGCAGGTGCGGCTGCTGGCGTGGCTCGGTGAGCACCGCCAGAATGCGATAGGCACGATCGGCCGCCGCATCGGTTCGGCCAGCCTTCAGGCAGCAGATCATGGCGGGAGTCACGATGTCTTCTCCTGTCGGCGTCCGGTGGAATGACGCCTGCTGCAGTAGACTGCGTCACGATGGACTGGGGCGCCACGGGTCTGCGATCGGGGCGGAGCGCCAGGAATCCGCGGCCGATGGCCTCGGCATGTCTGGCGGCCCGGGGGCGTCTTCGGGCTCCGTGCAGACGCCGGCCCAGACCCATCGCCCTTTGCCGGGCCCGCCAGTGTGCCAGCGCAGATAAGTACCGCACTCGCTACAGAAGACCTCCTGGAAGTGCCATTGCAGGAATGCCCGGATCGGGTATCGGCAGACCGGACACCGGTGCTCGTGTCTGGGCCGACGCATGCGATCTCGGCTCGGGTCGATCATGACACGGCGCCTCCGGCAGGAAGGGCCTCCCCCGTGCCCGCGTCTTCCTGGGGCGCAAGCCGGGGCAGACCGAACAGCGACCGCACGTACTCGACGTTCGCCGCCGCGATGGCGCCGCGGTCGTCTCCAGGCGGAGTCTCCAGTACGACCCAGGCGTCATAGCCCAGGCCCTGGAGCGCATTGGCCACGCCGCGGAAATTGACGTCTCCGCGACCCAGGCGGACGTTGAAATCGGGCGGGAGCCCGCCGACGACCCGGGCGTCCTTGATGTGGACCTGGGCGAGGTTGTCGCGCCCGAGCCCCAGGATCATGCTCGCGGGGTCGTGGCGGCAGGCCGTCACGTCGCCCGTGTCCAGGCAGGCCTTGACGCAGTCGCTGCCACAGCCGGCCAGCAACTGCTGGAGTTGGCCGAGGTGAAGGCTGCTCTCCACCGCCAGCGCGATGCCGTGGTCTTCGGCGACCTCCGCCAGGTCGGACATGGCGGCCCCGGCGGCCTCGAACTCCTTGGGCAGCTCGATGCGATTGCGGCCGAAGAACGGCACGATCACGTCGGGCCTTCCCAGTCCGGCCGCAGTGGCGATCGCGCGGCGGACCAACTCCGAAGACCGGGCGATCAGCGACGCAGGCCCGATCAGGGCCTGTTCTGCGCAGAGGACGCCGAGGTGCAGGCCGGTGATCGCCAGGTTAAGCCGTTCCGCAAGCGAACGCACCTTGAGGATGTGCCCGGGGTCGCCCAGGGCTTGTGCCTCTTCAGGCGTGCGATAGCACAGGCCGACTCCCTCCGCCCCCGCACGCCGCGCGTGGAGGAAGCACTTGGCCAGACCGAGGTCGCCGAACGCCGTCTGCTGGATCCCGATTCTCATGTCGGACTCCTTGACTCTCTAGGATTGCATGGACCGGTGGTCGTCACGCCGCCGGAGCCACGACGGCTGTGCGGCATGCCATGAACGAAGCACCAAACGAACGGGGGGAGTGACGAACGGGCCGGCAGGAGGCACGGGACGCTAGGCGCGGACCCTTCCCCTGCGATTAGCGCCGCTGGAAGAGCGTGAGGCGGGGGTTAGAAGCGGTACGGCAGGGCGGAAGACAACGGCAACCCACCATCAAGGCCTGCCAGCGGCGCGGCACAGAGAGCCGCTGTCGCTGAACAGCCTGTTGCGAGCCTTCATGTGGAAACGGTGGTACATTGGGTCATCTTTCCTAATCCCTCAACAGTATATGGATGAGGGGCGCCGGAGTCAAGCGCCCCCGTTGGCCCGTGGCCGCCCGGCTGGGTCACGGAGTCCCCGGGCGGCACCGGGCGTGACGCGGGCCAGTTCGGGACAGGTTCCAGTCCTGTAGGGCCGGCAACTCGTTGCCGGCGGGATCCCCGGCGCAACGTTCCGCCGGCAACACGAGGCCCGCATCAGAGGGCGGCGGGCGACCCGCCTGGTGATCCGCCCGCGCGGCACGCGGAACCTCGCCTGCGCTGCCGCTGCGGCGAGACCCACGTGCCCCGCCCAGAGCGCCGGGCCTCGCTGCGCTCGACCCGGCCTACGCGATACCCGGCCCGTATTGGGCCACCTGTTGATACTTTTCCGGGGCTGCCCCCAACGTATTGTGGGTGGCGCACTTGCGGGCGGCGGTTCGGGATGGGGCCGACGGGGCCGGCGGCGGGGGCTGGACTTGGGCGGCGGGCGCGGTATGATCCGTCTGGAAATACCCCCCTCGACCTTCGGGACGGAGATGCGCCGCCATGGACGGATTCGTACACCTGCACGTGCATTCGCACTACTCGCTGCTGGACGGCGGAATCAGCATCAAGCCGCTGGTCAAGCGGGCGGCTGAGCTGGGCATGGGGGCCCTGGCCCTGACGGACCACGGCAACCTCTTCGGGGCCGTCGAGTTCTACCGGGCGTGCAAGGACGTGGGCATCAAGCCCATCCTGGGCATGGAGGCGTACATCTCGCCGACGACGCGGCAGGACCGCAGCTTCGGCTCGATGAGCTCGGCCAGCTACCACATGGTCCTGCTGGCGATGAACAACACGGGCTGGACGAACCTGCTCCGCCTGAGCAGCCGGGCCTATCTGGAGGGGTTCTACTACCGCCCCCGCATCGACCGCGAGCTGCTGCGGGAGCTGGGCGAAGGGCTCATCTGCACCTCGGCGTGCCTGGGCGGGGAGATCCCCAACGCCCTGCTGGCCGGCGACGCCGCCAAGGCCGAGCGGATCGCCCGGGAGTACCTGGAGATCTTCGGGGCCGAGCGGTTCTTCATCGAGCTGCAGAGCCAGGGCATCGACGAGCAGGCGAAGGTCAACCCCCAGCTGGTCGCCCTGGCCGAGAAGGTCGGCGCGCCGCTGGTGGGCACCAACGACGTGCACTTCCTGACCCGCCAGATGAAGCCCAGCCACGAGATCCTCTGCTGCGTCTCGACGGGCAAGACCATCGCCGACTCCAAGCTCCACGACGCCTACACGCCCGAGATGTACCTCAAGGGCCCCGACGAGATGCGCCAGGCCCTGGCCCGCTGGCCGCAGGCTGCCGACAACACGCTGCGCATCGCCGAGATGTGCGACGTCGAGATCGACTTCGCCAGCCAGCACCTGCCCGTCTTTACCCCGCCGGACGGCCTGAGCGACGACGAGTACCTCCGCCAGCTCGCCTACGAGGGGCTCAAGAATCGCCTCGGCGACAACCCGGAGCCCAAGTACGTCGAACGGCTGGAGTGGGAGCTCAAGGTCATCAAGGACAAGGGCTACAGCTCCTACTTCCTGATCGTCAACGACTTCGTCCAGTACGCCCGGCGCAACAGCATTCCGTCGGCCCCCCGCGGTTCGGGCGTGGCGACGCTGCTGGGCTACTGCCTGGACATCGCCAACGTCGACCCGCTGCGCTACGGCCTGCTGTTCGAGCGCTTCACCGACCCGCAGCGCGAGGAAGCGCCCGACATCGATATCGACATCTGCCAGAATGGCCGGGGCAAGGTCATCGACTACGTCCGGCAGAAGTATGGCCACGTCGCGCAGATCATCACCTACGGAACGCTCAAGGCCCGGGCGGTCATCCGCGACGTCGGGCGGGTGATGGACATTCCGCTGCCCGAGGTCGACCAGATCGCCAAGAAGGTGCCCGAGGGGCCCGGCGTGACGCTGGCCAAGGCCCTGGAGGCCGAGCCCGAGCTGAAGAAGCTCTATGACAGCGACAACCGCATCCACACGCTGATCGACCACGCGCTGAACCTCGAGGGCCTCGCCCGCCACGCCGGTGTGCACGCGGCCGGCGTGATCATCTGCTCCGAGCCGCTGGAGGAGATCGTCCCGCTCTACCGCCAGGCGTCCAGCGAGGACATCATCACGCAGTGGGACGGGCCGACCTGCGACGGCATCGGCCTGATGAAGATGGACTTCCTGGGCCTGCGGACGCTGACGATCCTGCAGCGGACGCGCGAGCTGATCGCGGCCCAGACGGGCACCGACGTCGACCCCGAGCAGGTGCCGCTGGACGACCCGGCCGTGTACGAGCTGTTCTGCCGGGGCAAGACCAGCGGCGTGTTCCAGTTCGAGTCGGGCGGCATGCGCGACCTGCTGCAGAAGATGGCGCCCTCGAAGATCGAGCACCTCATCGCCGCCAACGCCATGTACCGCCCCGGGCCGATGGAGCTGATCCCGGCCTACTGCGATCGGCGACACGGGCGCGAGGAGGTGCCCAGCGTCCACGAGTTGGTCGACGACATCCTGGCTGAGACCTACGGCATCATGTGCTACCAGGAGCAGGTGATGCAGGTGCTCAACCGCCTGGGCAAGCTGCCGCTCAACCGCGCGCTGACGCTGATCAAGGCCATCAGCAAGAAGAAGGAAAAGACCATCGAGGCCGAGCGGCCCAACTTCCTGGCCGGCGCGAAGGAAAACGGCATCGCCGAGGCCGAGGCCCAGCGGCTGTTCGACCTGATCCTCAAGTTCGCCGGCTACGGCTTCAACAAGGCCCACTCGACGCGCTACGCGATCGTGGCCTACCAGAGCGCGTACTTCAAGCACTACCACCCCCGCCAGTGGCTGGCGGCGACGCTGACGTTCGAGGCGTCCGACACGGCCAAGCTCAGCGAGTACCTCGACGAGGCCGTCACGCTGGACATCCCCGTCCGCCCGCCGGACATCAACACCAGCGAGGCGGACTTCACCGTCGTCGGCGAGGCGGTCCGCTTCGGCCTGGCCGCCGTCAAGGGCGTGGGAAGCAAGGCCGTCGAGGCCATCCTCGAGGCCCGCCGCGAGGCCGAGCGCTTCAACGACCTGTTCCACTTCTGCGAGAACGTGGACCTGCGCCAGGTGAACCGCTCGGCCATCGAGGCGCTGATCAAGGCCGGCGCCTTCGACTCCCTCGGCGCCAGCCGGGCCCAGTGCATGGGCGCCGTCGAGACGGCCATCCAGCTCGGCCAGGGCCGGGCCGCCGACCGCCGCAGCGGGCAGATGAGCTTCTTCGAGGCCTTCGAGGAGACGACCGAGGCCGTCGACGCCGCCCCCGCCGGGCCGACCTTCCCCGACGTCGAGCCCTGGACCGAGAGCCAGCTGCTCGCCGCCGAGAAGGAGACCCTCGGCTTCTACATCACCAGCCATCCGCTCACCAGCTATGGCCGCGAGCTGGAGAACCTCTCCACCACCACCCTGCGCCGCCTGGAGGAGTTCGAGGAGGGCCAGCCCGTCGTCGTGGGCTGCATGATCAGCGAGGTTCGCCCCACGATGGTCAAGCAGGGCCGAAGCGCGGGCCGAAAGATGGCCATGCTCACCGTCGAGGACCTCACCGGCCAGTGCGACTGCGTGGCCTTCAGCGATACCTACGAGCAGACGGCCGAGCTGCTGACCGGCGGGGCGATGGTCTACCTCGTGGGCAACGTCGACCGGCGGCGCGAGAGCCCCAGCCTCATCATCAACGACGTGATCCCCATGGACTCCGCCGTCGAGCGGCTCACCGGGCAGGTGCTGCTCCGCCTCGACCGCGCGATGGACAGCCCGGCCGTCCTGCAGGACCTGCACAACACGCTGATCCACTTCAAGGGCGACTGCCCGCTGCTGCTGGAGGTCCGCCCGCAGTCGGCCCCGCACCTCAAGGCGACCATCAAGGCCGACCCGCAGTGGTTCCTCTCGCCCAAGCGCCCGCTCATGCAGAAGCTCCAGGCGATCCTCGGCGAGGAGAACGTCACCTTCAAGGGCAAGCCCGCCACCGCCAACGGCAACGGCTGGCGGAAGAAGAACGGCTTCGGCCAGCCCGCCGCCGCCCGCGGCGCCACCGGCCCGGCCAGCGCCGCCGTCACACGCTTCAACTGACGCGGCCTCGGCCGCGTCAGTCGTCAACGCGTCAATGCGCTAATGCGGGCGCCCCGCCGAGTTGGGGACAGGATCTGTCTGCGAATCCCCCTTGCACCCCCCAGAGCGACGCAAGCCCTCTCCCCAAGCCCACGGATGGAGCTCCGCGCAGCGGGGCGCAATCCGTGGGGGTCGTGGCGGGCCCTCCAACGGCGTCCCACCCCCCGCCCCCCTCCTGACCGCCGGCGGCCCTGGCCCCCGTCACGGGCGGGCCGCTTGCCCGCGGGCGGGGCATATGCTTCAATGGACCCATGACCAAGCAAGCGAGCGATGCGGAGACGATGGCTGGGCCCAACCCCGGACAGGTGAGCCTGTCGGGGCTGGTGCTGGCGTGCCTGCTGGGCTGGGGGCTGGTGCTGGGCGGGCTGATCGGCACGCGGGGCTGGGCGGGCGGCATGCTCACGCTGCTGACTGACGGGCCGCTGGCGCTGATGATCTTCCTGGCGGCCGCGGGCTGGGGCTGGCTGGCGCTGCGCTGGGTGATGCCCCGCGGCACGCCGGGCGCCCTGGCGGCCGTCACGTACTGCCTGGGCGGCCTGTGGCTGCTGAGCTCGGCCCTGCTGACGGTGGGTTCGGGCATCCAGGGCGGCCTGTCGCCGGCGGTGTGGTGGCCGGTGCTGGCCGTGGGCCTGGTCGCGCTGATCGTGCCACTGTCGCGGACGCTGCCGGCGGTGCGCTGGCCTGAGCAGCTCGTCGGCACGCACGTCTTCTGGCTGGCGGCGGCGGTGGCGGCGGCCTTCTGGATCGCCGGCGCCCTCATCCCCCCGGGCCTGGTGGGCAATGCCACCGGCGACTTCTACGACGTGGTGAGCTACCACCTCCAGGTGCCCGCCGAGCACTACCGCGCGGGCCGCATCGGGCCCCTGCCGCACAACACCTACAGCTACTACCCCATGGGCGGCCAGATGCTGTTCCTGTTGGGCATGATCCTCAAGGGCGGCGTGTACGAGGGCGTCTTCGTGGCCAAGCTGACCCACGGCCTGTGGGGCGTGCTGGCCGTGCTGGCGGTGTACCACGGCCTGGCCGGCGAGGGCACCTGGCGACGCCTGACGGCGGCGGTGCTGCTGGCGACCGTGCCGTGGGTGATCTACCTGAGCTGGCTGGCCTTCGTGGAGCTGACCGAGCTGGCCTACCTGGCCGTGGGCCTGGCCTGGCTGTGGCGGTGGAGCCGCCAGCCCTGCTGGCAGGCGGCCCTGCTTGTCGGCCTGGGCGCCGGCGGGGCGCTGGCGACCAAGTACCTCACGCTGGGCCTGGTTACCGGCCCGCTGCTGGCGGTGATGGCCCTGGCCGCCCTGCGCAAGCCCAGCCAGCTGGTGCACGTGGTGCTGGCGACGGTGGTGGCGGTGAGCCTGATGGTGCCGTGGCTCGTCCGCAACGAGGCCGCCGTCGGCAACCCTGTGTTCCCCCTGGCGACCGAGCTGCTGGGGCGCGGGCACTGGTCGGCCGAGTCGGCGGCGATGTGGGATGCCGGCCACGCCCCGCGGGCCTGGGACGAAAAGCCCCAGGCCCTGGGCAAGGCCCTCTACCCCGAGGCCTACGGCCTGAGCGATGCGTCCTTCGGCCTGCTGAGCCTGCTGCTGACGGCGGCGGCTGCGGTGTGGGTGCTCGCCCGGGGCCGGCGAAGCCGAGACGTCGACTGGACCTGCCTGGGCGTGCTGGGCCTGCAGTTGGCCGTCTGGGCGCTGGCGACGCACATGGCCGGGCGGTTCCTCGTGCCGGCGGCTGTGCCCATGGTCATCCTCATCGGCGGATTCACCGGCTGGCTCACCCGCTTCGAAAGCGCCCCGGGCCCCAGCTCGACGGTGCAGAACCCCGTGCCGACCGGCTTCGTGGTGGCCGCCCTGCTCGTGCTGGCGACGGCCGGCATGAACCTGGCGGTCGCCTGGGACCTCTACGGCCGCACCGGCTGGCGGGCCGCCGATGAGGCCGGCCGACTCATCCGCCTCCGCCTGCATGGCTGGGGCATTCCCGAGGTCAACCAGCTGCCCGGCATGCAGGAGGTGGCCGACGCCCTCGGCGCCGACCCGCTCGTGCTGCCCGTCGGCGACGTGAGGCCCTTCATCTCGCCGTTCCCGGTGGCCTACCACTCGGTCTGGGAGCCCGGCCCGCTGGTCGAGCTGGCCCGCACGACCGACGAGCCGGCCGAGATCCTCCGCCAGCTCCGCGCCCGGGGCATCACCCACCTGCTGGTGCACTGGCCCGAGATCCGCCGGCTGCACAGCACCTACGGCTGGTGGCCCGAGATCGATGAGAACCTCATCACCCGCCTCCAGGCCGCCGGCCTGCAGCAGGCCTGGGCCAACCCCGACGCCAGCGTCGTCGTCTACGCCCTGCCCGGCGTCCCCGTGCCCCAGACCCAG
Source organism: Phycisphaerae bacterium (assembly GCA_041687295.1). Taxonomy (GTDB): domain Bacteria; phylum Planctomycetota; class Phycisphaerae; order SM23-33; family FEN-1343; genus JAWLCG01. Next base: position 9,568 of record JAWLCG010000189.1, read on the forward strand.
CCGGCCGAGTAGGCCGGGTCGAGCCACGCGAGG
>JAWLCG010000190.1:0-9581 GCA_041687295.1 Phycisphaerae bacterium
GCTATATGTCACAACGAGGAAATCTCTGTGGTTCTTCTCTGTGTCCTCTGTGTGCTCAGTGGCCCATCTTCGCTGCTTCATCTCCGCTGCCGGGCCTCGCTGCGCTCGACCCGGCCTACAGGTCAATCGGCGAGTTTGCGGCGGTCGACGATGCGTTGGGCCTTGCCGGCGGAGCGTTCGATGGACTGGGGCTCGACGAGTTCGACGGTGGCGCGGACGCCGCTGATGGAGAGGATCTCGTGGGTGATGCGGTCGCGGAGGCGCTGCATCTGGCGCATCTCGTCGGAGAAGATCTCCGGGCGGATCTCGACGCGGACGGTCAGCTCGTCGAGGCTCTTGCGGCGGTCGACGACGAGCTGGTACTGCGGCATCACGCCGTCGACGCGGAGCAGGGCGGTCTCGATCTGGCTGGGGTAGACGTTCACGCCGCGGATGATGAGCATGTCGTCGGTTCGGCCCTTGACGCGGCTCATGCGGACGGTGGTCCGCCCGCAGGGGCAGTCGGACTCGTCGAGCGAGGCGATGTCGCGCGTGCGGTAGCGGATGACCGGCGAGGCCTCGCGGGTGAGCGTGGTGAAGACCAGCTCGCCCTCGGTGCCCGGCGGCACGGGCTCGCCGGTTTCCGGGTCGATCACCTCGACGAGGAAGTGGTCCTCCTGGATGTGCATGCCGGTGCGGGCGGCGCACTCGCCGGAGACGCCCGGGCCGATGACCTCGCTGAGGCCGTAGTTGTTGAACGCCAGCAGGTCCATCTCCTGCTCGATCTGGAGGCGCATGGCCTCGCTCCAGGGCTCGCCGCCGAAGTGGGCGAACCGCAGGGGCAGCTTGCGGGGGTCCTGGCCCAGCTCGTCGCGGCAGACCTCGGCGATGTTGATGGCGTAGCTGGGCGTGCAGACCAGGGCGTCGGCCTGCATGTCGTTGATGAGCATGAGGTGGCGGCGGGTGTTGCCCGCGGCGGCCGGCACGATGGACGCGCCGACCTTCTCGATGCCGTAGTGCAGGCCGAAGCCGCCCGTGAACAGGCCGTAGCTGAAGGCGATGTGCACCGTGTGCTCGGGGCGCAGGCCGCCGGCGACCAGGAACCGCGCGACGGTGTTGGCCCACATCTCCAGGTCGTTACGGGTGTAGGCGACCATGGTCGGCTGGCCCGTCGTGCCGCTTGAGCCGTGGAAGCGGAGCACCTCGTCGCGCCCCACGGCCAGCATGCCCAGGGGGTACTGCCCGCGGAGCTGGTCCTTGGTCGTGAAGGGCAGCCGGCGGAGGTCGTCGAGGCTGCGGATGCTCTGGGCCGAGAGGGACCGGGCCTCGAAGGCGTCGCGGTAGAAGGGGATGCGGGCGGCGGCGCGGTCCACCACGTCGCGGAGACGCTGCAGCTGCAGCGCCTGGCGGTCGGGGCGGCTGAGGCACTCGGCGGGGTCGAAGATGCGGTTCTCGAAGGGGAAGTCCGGCATGGGCGTCTCCAGTCGGGGGGCCCCCGCCCGCGCTCCGCGGCGACCGGCGCCCGCCACGGCGGGCGGTGCCCGCCCTACAAGGACCCCGGGTGAGCCCGGGGCAGTGTGGGGGACGGTCAGCGGCTGGCGCGCTCGAAGAGCTCGACTTGCCCGATCACGTTGATGCCGCGCTGCTGCAGCAGGGCGATGGCGGCGTCGGGCTGCTCGAAGCGGAAGATCAGGATCGCCTTGTCGCCGCTCTTGGAGGTGAAGGCGTACATGTACTCGACGTTGATGTCGGAGTCCTCCATCGCCTCGAGTACCTCGGCCAGGCCGCCGGGGCGGTCCTCGACGGCGACGGCGACGACCTCGTTGGTCTTGACGATGAAGCCGGCCTGGCGCAGCACCTCCAGGGCGCAGGCCTGGTCGGTCACGATCATCCGCAGGATACCGAACTGGTGCGTATCGGCCAGGCTCAGCGTGATGATGCTGACGCCGGTGGCCGCCAGCAGCTTGGCCGGCGCGCTGAGGCGTCCGGGCTTGTTTTCCAGGAAGATCGAGATCTGTTGGACCTTCATGCGGGCATCTCCTTATCGGCGGGGCGGGTGGCCCGGCGGTTACACGTAGCGCTCGTCGAGGACGCGTTTGGCCTTGCCCTCGCTGCGGGCGATGGTGTGGGCCTCGACCAGGCGGATGTCGGCGTTCAGGCCGGTGGTCGAGTGGATCGAGCCGGCCAGGCGTTTGCGCAGGCCCTCGAGCTCGCGGACCTTGTCGCTGAAGAAGGCCTCGGTCACCTCGACCTGGACCTCCATCACGTCCAGCTCGTTGCGGCGGCGGAGGATGATCTGGTAGTGCGGCAGCGTGCCCTCGACGGCCAGCAGGGCGGTCTCGATCTGGCTGGGGTAGACGTTCACGCCGCGGATGATGAGCATGTCGTCGCTGCGGGCGCTGATGCGCTGGATGCGGCGGATCGTCCGCCCGCAGCCGCAGGGCTCGGGGATGATGCTCGTCATGTCGCGCGTGCGGTAGCGGATGACCGGCATGGCCCGCTTGGAGAGGGTGGTGATCACCAACTCGCCGCGCTGGCCGTCGGGCAGGACCTCGCCCGAGTCGGGGTCGATGACTTCGGGGTAGAAGTGGTCTTCGAAGATGTGCAGGCCCGCCTGCTCGCAGCACTCGCTGGCGACGCCGGGGCCGATGATCTCGCTGAGGCCGTAAATGTCCATCGCCTTGACGCCGCTGGCGTCCTGGACGCGTTGACGCATGGCCTCGGTCCACGGCTCGGCCCCGAAGACGCCGACGCGGATGGGCAGTTCGCTGATGGCGATGCCCATGGCCTCGGCCCGCTCGATCAGGTGCAGGAAGTAGCTCGGCGTGCAGCAGATGGCCGTGACGCCGAAGTCCTTCATGACCATGATCTGCCGCTCGGTGTTGCCGCCGCTGATGGGGATGACCGTCGCGCCGATGCCCTCCAGGCCGTAGTGGGCGCCCAGCCCGCCGGTGAACAGGCCGTAGCCGTAGGCGTTCTGCACGATGTCGTGGGGCCCGACGCCGACGGCGGCGAAGGTGCGGCACATGACGCTGGCCCAGAGCTCGACGTCCTGACGGGTGTAGGCGACGACGGTGGGCTTGCCCGTGGTGCCGCTGGAGGCGTGCAGGCGGACGATCTCGTTGAGCCCGGTGGCGAACAGGCCGAAGGGGTAGTGGTCGCGCAGGTCGTCCTTGTAGGTGAACGGCAGGCGGGCGAGGTCCTCCAGGCCCCGCAGGTCGGAGGGCTTGACGCCGGCCTGCTCCATGCGGGCGCGGTAGGGCTCGACGCGTTCGTAGACCCAGGCGACGACCTGTTCGAGGCGCCGCCGCTGGACGTGGCGGAGCTGGTCGGCCGGCAGGTAGTCCATCGCCGAGTGCTCGTTGAAGGGCTGCAACGGCTGGGCTTTGAGTTCGCTCACGGACGGGTCTCCATAGCTCAGGGGGCCAGTTTCCGCGACATGCTACCGCGCGCGGGCCGATCTGGCCAGAGGGATTTGCGGCGGCGGATGGGGCGCAGCCAGTAGGGCGGGCACCGCCCGCCGCCGATGGCGTCAGAGCGCGCCTGGGCCGTATGGGGTGCGGCGGGCAAGACGCCGCTCTGTCCCAGCCTACGGGCTTTCAAGGGTTGGACCGCCGTCAAAGGTGGGGCTCCGCTGGCGCTGCGCCCCAGCCTACGGGGTTACTTGGCGGCGGCGTGGCCCTGGGTGAAGGCCTGGCGGTTCATCTCCAGGAGGTTCTGGGGCAGGTGGGCGGCGACGGCGTCGAGCCAGTGGGCCGGGTCGATGTCCAGGTGGCTGGCCAGGGCGCCGAGCATGGCGACGTTGAGGCACTTGCGGTTGGGCAGGGCCTCGACGCCGCCGGGCAGCTCGGCCGGGCTGAGCAGCACGCCGCCCGCGCGGAGCATGGGGCGGTTGAGCTCGACCTGCGTCTCGTCCAGCACGACGAGGTAGTCCGCCTGGCCGGCGGGCACCATGGGGCTGGCGACGCTGGGGCCGATGCGCACGTCGGAGCTGACGCTGCCGCCGCGCTGGCTCATGCCGTGGATTTCGCTCTTCTTGACGTCCAGCCCGGCCCGGAAGGCCGCCTCGGCACAGATGTCGCTGGCCGTGAGCACGCCCTGCCCGCCCAGGCCGGCGAACACGATGTTGATGACGGAGGTCATGGGGGGTCTCGTTGGTTCGTGGGTCTGTCGGTGTTAACTTGTCGGACGAGGCGACCGCCCGTCGCCCCGCTCGTCACTGCGTCACTGCGAGACCACGCTGCCGAGCAACGCAGTGACGCAGTGACGCGTTGACGTTCTTTACGCCTGCGGCACGGTGTCCTGGCACGCGTCGTCGGAGGCTTTCTCGTACTGGCGGATCTTGCCGGCGGCGAGCAGGCAGGTTCGGCGGGCGATGATGACGGCCGGCGCGGGCTCGGCGAGGTAGCGGTCGATCAGCTCGGCGAGCTGGTCGCGCTGGGTCATCGGGTCGACGATGTGCACGTTGTGCACGCCCAGGCCGCGGCAGGCGTCCTCGAGCACGACCTGCCCGGCCGGCTGGTGGCTGAGGCTGCGCCCGGTGCCGGGGTGCTCCTGCAGGCCGGTCATGGCGGTGGTGGCGTTGTCCAGGATCAGCACGAGGTGGGCCGGTCCGTTGTAGACCATGTCGGCCAGGCCCGTCAGGCCGCTGTGCATGAAGGTGCTGTCGCCGATGACGCTGACGACCTTGCTCGCCTGCTCGGCCGGCAGGACCCGGCGCAGGCCCAGGCCCACGCCGATGCTGGCGCCCATGCAGACGCAGGTGTCCATGGCGTTGAACGGCGGCAGGGTGCCCAGGGTGTAGCAGCCGATGTCGCCGGCGACGATGCAGCCGCGGTCGCGCAGCAGCTCGAAGGTGGTGCGGTGCGGGCAGCCCGGGCACAGCTGGGGGGGCTTGGGCTTGGCGGTGGTCTCGGGCGCGGGCGGGTCGGTCGCCTCGCCGGCGAGGATGGCCTGCACGCGGGGCACGGTCAGCTCGCCGAACTCGAAGGGCTCGGGCTTGTTCTGGACGGCCAGGCCGGCTGCCCGCAGGTCGCGGGCGAGGATGTCGTCGCCCTCCTCGATGACGACGCATCGGCCCACGACGTCGACGAAGTCGCGGATGGTCTCCATCGGCAGCGGCCAGGTGAGGCCCAGCTTGAGGATGCTGGCGTCGGGGTCGGCCTCGCGGGCGTGCTGGTAGGCGACGCCGCTGGTGATGATGCCCAGTTCGCCGTCGCCGTCGGCCGTGGTGGCCAGCTCGCAGGCGGCGGCACAGCTGGCGATGCGGTTGAGCTTCTCGCGCAGGCGGACGTGGGCGCTCTTGGCATAGGCGGGGATCATCACCAGCGTCCGCGGGTCGCGCTGGAAGCCGATCTCCCGGGCCGGGGCGCTCAGCGGGTTCAGCTCGACGAGGCTCTTGGAGTGGCACACGCGGGTGGTCACGCGGAGGAGGACGGGGATCTGGAACTGCTCGCTGAGGCGCATGGCCGCGTCGAAGTAGTCGTAGGCCTCCTGGCTGTCGGCGGGCTCGAACATGGGCACGCCGGCGGCGCGGGCGAAGTGGCGGGTGTCCTGCTCGTTCTGGCTGGAGTGCATGCCCGGGTCGTCGGCGGCGACGAGCACCAGGCCGCCCACCACGCCGGTGTGGGCCGCGGTGAACAGCGGGTCGGCGGCCACGTTGACCCCGACGTGCTTCATGGTCACCACGACGCGCGCCCCGGCGAAGGCGGCGCCCAGGCCCACCTCCAGGGCGACCTTCTCATTGGGGCACCACTGGGCCGTGCCGGGGCCTTCCAGCAGGGCGAAGTTCTCCAGGATCTCGGTGCTGGGCGTGCCGGGGTAGCCGGTGCCCAGGTGGACGCCGCAGGCGCGGGCGGCAGCGGCGACGGCCTCGTTGCCGCTGAGCAGTTTCGTCGGTACGTCAGCCATGGTGGGGGATCGCCTCCAGTAGCCAGGCCGGCGGACGGATGGGCCGGCCTTGGGGGTTGGTCACCGCATGCACGGTGTAGCCGCGGGCCACGCCGGCGCCGTCGGCCTGTGTGATGTCGACTTCGAAGCGGAACCGGGCTCGGCCCTGCAGGGCGGGGCTTACCTTCATCGTCAGCCGGTCGTCGTAGCGGGCGCGTCCGAGGTACTCCACGTGGGCCTCGACCACCGGCAGCAGGGCGCCGCGGGCCTCCATCTCGGCGTACGTCAGGCCGATCTGGCGCATGGCCTCGGTCCGACCGACCTCGAACCACTCCAGGGCCCGCGAGTTGTAGAACGTGCCCATCTGGTCGGTCTCGCTGTAGCGGACCCGCAACTCGACGATGTACTGGCGCACCGGACCCTCCGAACCTCCCGGACGGCCCGCCCGGGCCCGGAATACATACCACGAATGCCCCGCCGAAGCAAGACCGCGGCGGGCAGGGCATGCAGCCGGGGTAGGCCGGACGCAGTCCGGCCGGGCAAAGAGACACCATGAGGCGCCTGGCCCCAGCCGGACCGACCCGCCATGAATGACAGGCTCCGAGCCGACGTCCCAGCCAGCGCCCCGGCGAGAGCCTCGGTCAGCCCCAGCGAGGGCCTCTGCAGCCCCGTTCACGGGGCTTCGCCCGCGCAGCGGGTTCAGGCCCGGCCTTGTAGGCCGGGTGCCCGGGGCCCCTGGACTCCTTCTTCCCAGCCCGCTTCAGCGGGCTGGGACAGGAACAAACAGGGACGCCCGCTGCCCCAGGGCCAAAAGCCCTGGGCTACACCCCGCTGCGCGGGGCGAAGGCCGGTGAACCGGCCTGAAGAGGGCCGGTACAGTCGGGCGGGTTCCGGCATGATCCAGACCCATCATTCCAGCCTGGACAGCCTATTACGGGCGGCGGATCTGGCGGCGGAAGTCGGCGATGAGCTCGGCGAGCTGGTCGCGCATGGCCAGCAGCAGGACGGTCAGGCCGTCGGCGGCGCGGGGGCTGAGCTGGCCGGCCTGCTGGGCGGGGCGGACCTGGCCGAGGGCGAGGCTGGTGGCGTGGAAGGCCATCTTCAGGTAGGCGATCACCTGGCCGCGGCGGGCGGGTTCGCAATAGCCCTTCAGGGCCGTCGCGATGCGTCCGACGCAGGCGTGGACCTGGCGGACGAGCCCGCCCAGCGGCCCGGCCGGCGCGGGTCGGCCCGGCAGGCGCTCCCACGCCGAGCGGAGGTGCAGCAGGAGCATCTGGGCCTGGACGTGGATGACGTGCTGGCCGTAGCGGAGGTCCCAGCGGGCCTCGTCGCCAGGCCCGTCGGGCCGATCGGCCGGGGCCAGCCAGCCGTCGCCGGCCGGCTCGGTATCGGCCAGGTACGCGCGGTAGAAGCGGCAGTCCTGCCGGGCCGAGGGCGTGCAGACGTCGCAGCGGGGCGGCTGGGGCGACTCGGCACAGCCGGTCAGCAGGCCCGTCCAGCCCATGCAGCGGGCGATGACGTTGTGGGCGTCCGGCTCGTCGCCGTAGTACTCCAGCAGGGCCAGGTACTCCTCCGCGCAGGCGTCCTGGCGGCGGAGATAGGCCTCCCACTGGTACTCGTCCCAGCACTCGTGGGCGTCGGGCAGGGCCGCGGGCGGGATGTCGCCGGTTTCACTCACGGGCCGCATTGTAGCAAACCCCATCGGGCAAACCCAAGGGGCCTAGGATTTTGGCCGGGGCCTGCCAGCGATTTTTTCGCAGGGCCGAACGCGGCTTGACACGCCCCGCCCCGCGTGATAAAAAGGTGAGTCTCAGTTCGCCCGGATGGCGGAATTGGCAGACGCGCCAGCTTGAGGGGCTGGTGACCTTTATAGGTCGTGGAGGTTCGAATCCTCTTCCGGGCAGTGCGGCGAGCCGCACTAGAGCAGGAGAGAGTAGAAAGTAGAGAGTAGAGCAGAGGCTGGCGCCCCCTCGGGCACCCCGCCGCCCAGCCGCGGCCCAGCCTCTCCTGCGGTCTCCTTTCTACTCTCTCCTTTCTCGTTTCCGCGCCAGGCGCCACGAAACCCCAGGGCGGCCGGTCTTGACGGACTGGCCGCCCTTTCTCATGCGCGGGCCGCCGTCCACTTCGGTTTATGACTTGCCCTGCGGCGGTCCGATGGGTTTAATATACTGGAGGCTGGGAGTTCATCTCGCCGGCCGCTGACATATCTTGCACTTCTGTTCTGTGTTCGGCGCAAGAAGCATCTCGAAAGGCGGAGTCGTCATGTCTGCTCGACGCCGGAAAGGATTGCGCCATGCCTACTGTCCGCGTACGCTGTCCGCACTGCGAGACCCAATTTCGGGTCCCGCGCGTTCACCTGGGTCGTAAGGGCCGATGCGCCGAATGCCAGGCGGTCTTCGTCCTGTCGGCGTCGGACCTGGAAGACTCGGTGATGGAATGGCTCGCCCTGGAGGAGATCCAGGGCCAGGCCCAGGCCCAGGCCGCGCCCCAGGCGGCGCCGCCGGTTCAGGCGGTCCGGGGAGGCCCGGCCACCGCCCGGCCAGCGGTTTCGCCCGCCCGGGCCGAGCCGGCCCGCCGCGCCCGGGGTGCCCCGACGCAGGACCGAAGCCGCTCGGGCATGCTTCGGCTGGCCCACGTCGACGCGATGGGGGCCTTCTTCACCTTCCCCTCCTGGCTGCTGGGCGACTCGGCCTTCCGCGCCTCGCTGCCGCGCTGCTGCCTGTGCTGCGGGGTCACCCATGGCCTGACGGTGCACCTGATCGTCTGGCCCAGCAAGCTGCCCGACCGCGACCGCATGGGCCTGCGCAACGAGTTCTTCCGCGTCTCGCTGGGGATGGAGGAGCTGGCCCACCTGTCCGGCGTGCAGCTGCTGGAGGTGCTGCCCAAGGTGCCCAACATGCCCCCGCCCTTCGACGAGCCGATGCCCTACTTCATCTGCCACCGCTGCTCGCCGGCCGGCGCGATCATGGCGCACGTTCGGCCCACCAACGACACGGTCGACGAGTGCGAGCTGGGCATCGCCTCGCTGCGGCGGGCGGCGGAGTTCCTGGCCAACAGTCTCGGCCGAGAGCACCCCGACTACCAGTGCCTGCTCAAAGAGGCCGAGCGCCGCCGGCGCGACCCGTGGATCGGCCTGCCGCTGGCCGTCCGCAACCGCATCGCCCAGTGGTTCAGTGCCCAGGAGGGCGAGAAGTTCCTGTGCTACCTCCGCGACCATGACTTCGCCCAGGCCGAGGCCGGCTCCGGCGGGCTGGTGGTCACCAGCAGCCGACTGATTTACCACAAGTACGCCGGGCACCACGAGATCCCGCTGGGCCAGCCGCTGGTGCTGGAGGTGGTTCACAAGGCCGACAAGTTCCAGCTCCGCATCACCGCCCCGGATTGCCATCCCGTGACGCTGCACTGCGACTCCGGCGCCGTCGACGTGGTCCGCTGCGCCCTCCGCGGGGCAGGGGCCCACTTCACCTATCGGCCATAGGAGGGCCGGGCCGGAGCCCGAAAGGCCGTGGATCGAAGCGCCGACGGGGCGCCAGTGCCCCAGCCTGCCGCACTGCCGCCCCTTCGGGGCTCAAATCATAAAAGACGGATTACCGGGGGCTTACGCCCCCGGCTACAGACTGCCGCCCTTTCAGTCATCATGTAGCAATGAAGGCCAGCCTCGGGCAGGATGTTGGGCAAGTTCAGTTCGGGTGTGCGAACGTTCCCAACCTCAC
>JAWLCG010000191.1:0-9525 GCA_041687295.1 Phycisphaerae bacterium
CCCAGCCTACGAAGACGGCCCGCGCCGTAGGCTGGGGCGCAGCTATAGCGAAGCCCCACCTTCGAGGCTCAACCTGCAGGCGTGCTTGGGCGTCCGCAGCAGGGGCACTCGGGGGCGGGGCCGGCCAGGCGGAGGCGGGAGACGGTGTTCGCCCAAAGGTCCAGCTTGAGCAGCCACGGGCTGACGGCGTCGGCCCGGCCGGCGAGCAGCTTCATCGCCTCCAGGGCCTGCAGCGACGCGACGAGGCTGACGGCGGGGCCCAGCACGCCGACCTCGCGGCAGGTCGGACTGGCCGAGGGCGGCGGGGGCTCGGGCAGCAGGCAGCGCAGGCAGGGCGTCAGGCCGGGACGGATGGCCAGCACCTGCGCCTCGGCCCGGACGACGCCAGCGAACACCCAGGGCCGGCCAAGCTTCACGCAGGCGTCATTGATGAGATACCGCGCGGCGAAATTGTCCGTGCCGTCGATCACCAGGTCGACGTCCTGGGCCAGGCCCGCGATGTTCTCCGCGGTGATGCGCCCCACGATGGGCTCGACGCGGACTTCGCTGTTGATGGCCGCCAGCCGCTCGGCCGCCGCCAGGGCCTTGGGTGTGCCCGCGGCGGCACCGGCCTCGTCGTAGAGGCCCTGGCGGTGCAGGTTGACCGTCTCGAGGCGGTCGTCGTCGATCAGGCGGAGAAACCCCACGCCCGCGCGGGTCAGCAGGTCGCTGGTCCACGAGCCCAGCCCGCCCACGCCGACGACCAGCGCCCGGCCCCGGCCCAGCGCGTGCTGCGCCTCGGGCCCCCAGGCCGCGAACGCCTCTTGCCGCGCGTAGCGGGACTCGGGTTGCACGCCCATGGCTAGCCGCCTCCCACGAGGCGGACCAGCTCGAGGCTGTCGCCCTCGGCCAACGCGGCCGAGCCGAACTGGTCCCGCGGCAGAATGTCGCGGTTCCGCTCGACGACCACCGTGGCCGGGTTGACCCCCAGCTGCTCCAGCAGGGCCTCGACCGTCAGTCCGTCGGCCACCTCGCGGTCCGTGCCGTTCACCGTGATTCGCATGCGGAGCCTCCTCGCATCTGGGCGTCCCAGTCCTTCCACACCGGGTCGTAGCCGGCCCGGCGGATGGCGGCGGCGACCTCGGCGACGCTTCGGCCGTCCTCGACGGCGAACTGCTCGGTCGCGTGGACCTGCTGGCGGTAGCCGCCGGGGTCGGTCTTCGAGCCGGCGCTCATCTGCGTGATGCCCAGCGGGATCAGCCGATCGCGCAGCGCCGGCGGCTCGCGGGTGCTCATCACCAGCCCCACGTCGGGCAGGTGGATCCGCAGGGCCAGCAGCATCTGCACCAGGTCGCGGTCGCTGACGGGGGCGGGCACGCCGAGCTCGGCCGGTGCGTTGCGGAGGCGCGGCACGTTGATGCTCACCTGCGTCCGCCAGTGCGTCCGCAGCAGGTGGTCGGCGTGCAGGGCCAGGGCGATGGCCTCGACCCGGAAGTCGCTCAGGCCCAGCAAGGCCCCGAGGCTCAGCCGGCGGAAGCCCGCCCGGGCCGCCCGCTCCGGGGCCTCGAGGCGGTTGGCGTAGTCGCTCTTGGGCCCGCGCGGGTGCACGCGGGTGTAGAGGGCGCGGTCGTAGGTCTCCTGGAACATCGTGACGCCCTCGGCCCCGGCCCGGGCCACTTGGGCGTACTGCGGCTCGGTCAGGGCCTGCACCTCGATCGAGACCGACGAGAACAGCGGCGAGAGCAGCTCGATGGCCCGGCCCAGCCGCTCGAGCGGGTACTTGCGCGGGGCCTCGCCCGAGACCAGCAGCAGGTGGCGGAAGCCGACGTCGTGGAGGTAGCGTCCCTCGGCCAGCACCTGCTCGTCGCTCAGGGCGGTGCGGGTCTGGCCTGACTCGCCGTGGAAGCCGCAGTAGAGGCACCCGTTGATGCACCAGTTCGAGACGTACAGCGGGGCGTACATCTGGATGCATCGCCCGAAACGCTGGACGGTGACCGCCTGCGCCCGCCGGGCCATCGGCTCGAGGAAGTCGGCCGCCGCCGGCGAAATCAGGGCCAGGAAGTCCTCCAGGCGGGCCGCGGGGCTGGCGAGGGCGGCCTGCACCTCGCGCGGGCCGATGGCGTCGAGCGACCGCCGCAGGGCCGACAGGTCCGTTTGCTGAAGCACGTCGAGGAAGGTCATGACGTCAGGAACCCCGTCAGCGGGCTGGAGGCCTCGGGCGTGCCGACGTGGCCCGACGCCCCGGCCCGGTACGCGGCCCGCCCGGCCAGCACGCCCAGGCGGAAGGCGTCGGCCATCGCCACCGGGTCGGCCGCCGTGGCGATGGCGGTGTTGACCATGACGGCTGCGGCGCCCATCTCCATGGCCTCGGCCACGTGGGAGGGGGCCCCGAGGCCCGCGTCGATGATGACCGGCACCGTCGCGTTGGCCAGGATCATCTCGAGCATCTCGCGGCAGCGGATGCCCAGGTTCGTGCCGATCGCGCTGCCCAGCGGCATGACGGTGGCACAGCCGACCTCCTCGAGCCGCTTGGCCAGGATCGGGTCGGGCTGAATGTAGGGCAGCACGGTAAAGCCGTCCTTGACGAGCACCTCGGCGGCCCGGAGCGTCTCGATGGGGTCGGGCAGCAGGCTGCGCAGCTCGGGGGTGATCTCGAGCTTGACCCACGGCTCGATGCCCGACGCGCGGGCCAGGCGGGCCAGGCGGACGGCCTGGTCGGCGTCGCGGGCGCCCGAGGTGTTGGGCAGCAGCAGGTAGTCGCCGCCGGCCAGGCTGGCCAGCATGTCGTCCTGGGCGTTGTCCAGGTCGACCCGCCGCAGGGCGACGGTGACGATGGCCGCCTCGCTGGCGTCGACGGCCTGGCGCAGCAGCGCGGGCGAGGGGAACTTGCCCGAGCCCATCACCAGCCGAGAGCGGAACGAGCGCCCGGCGATGACCAGCGGGTCGGGGATGGCAGCAGGGGAGTCACTCACGGCTGAGCTCCTGGCGGCCTGGCCCGGCAGACCGGGTGGGCCGCGATGGTTCGCGGTCAAACAGGTGATGATAAGGCCCCGGCCCCGGCCGAGTCAACGGACCCCCGGGCCAGACGCTTGCCCGCGGCCCGGCCGAACGCTACAGTGCCCGCCGGTACCCATGCTTCCTTACAGGCCCGAACGGCCCCAGGGGCCGGGGAGTTCCCATGATTTCCTACGCCGGCAAGAGCCGCCAAGCCGTCAACCAGCTCAAGACGATCTACTTCGACCACCCCGAGTGGACGCCCGCCACCGTCAGCTTCCTGCCGGCCACCTGGATACACTACCGCGAGGACCTCGAGGAGATCGTCCTGGCCCATCCGCGGGTGTTTCCGGGCTTCCGCAAGGGCGCGGTCGACTTCGACTTCCCGAGGATGTGGAACCCCACCTACGAGTCGGGCCGGCACAGAGACTGCTGGGGCGTCGTCTGGGAGAACGTTGAGCGCGGCGTGGACGGCTACGTCGTCGAGCACCCCCTGGCCGACTGGGCCGACTTCGACGCCTGGAAGGCCCGCCGGCCCGACCCGCTGACCGACGACTGGTTCGGCCCGCGGGGCGACTGGGCCGACCTCGCCCGCCACCTGCAGGCCGCCAAAGATCGCGGCGGCATCGCCACCGCCGGCGGACTGCTCCACGGGTTCTTCTTCATGAACCTCTACTACCTCCGCGGCTTCGAGAACCTCATGCTCGACATGGCCACCGAGGAGCCACGCCTCGACGAGCTCATCGCCATCCTGCAGGACTACTGCGTGACGGTCGTGCAGCAGAACCTCGCCGCTGGCGCCGAGATGATTCTGCTGGGCGAGGACCTGGGGATGCAGACGGCCCTGCCGATCAGCCCGGCCACGTGGCGGCGGTACGTCAAGCCCACCTACGAGGCGATGTTCGGCCCCTGCCGCGATGCCGGCGTGCCGGTCTACCTCCACAGCGACGGGCACATCCTGGAGATCATCGACGACCTGATCGAAGTGGGCGTGCGGATGCTCAACCCGCAGATCCGCGCCAACGGCCTGGCCGGCCTGCAGCAGGTCGCCCGCGGCCGGGTCGCCCTCGACCAGGACCTCGACCGCCAGCTGTTCCCCTTCGTGAGCCCCTCGGCGATCGAGGACCACGTCGGCGAGGTCTACGAGGGCCTCTACCTGCCCGAGGGGGGCCTGAGCTTCAAGGCCGAGGCCGGCCCCGACGTGCCGCTGGCCAACATCGACGCCCTCTGCCGCGCGTTCGAGAAGCTCTGCAACCTGCCCGAGCCCGCCCGTTGACACCCCGCGTCCGGGCCGGTATCCAGGACCGCAGGAGAACAACACATCCCAGGAAGGAGCCCTGTCATGCTGGCGGCCGTTCTGAAGGACTTCGATCAGCTGGTGCTCGAGGACGTGCCGGCCCCCGAGCCGGGCGTGGGCGAGGTGGTGGTGCGGATCAAGGCGTGCGGCTTCTGCGCGACCGACTACAAGGCCATCCGCGGCATCCGGCGGAACGTGAGCTTCCCGGCCATCGTGGGCCATGAGCCCGCCGGCGTGGTCGAGGCCGTCGGGCCCGGCGTCAGGCACTTCCGCGAGGGCGACGTGGAGATCTGCCAGCCCTCGGGCGTCTGCGGCGCCTGCGCCCACTGCAAGGCCGGCAACACCCACTACTGCGAGCACGCCTTCACCACCGGCGGCGACGGCCCGCCCGAGGTCTGGCCCGGCGCCTTCGCCGAGTCGATGAAGACGCTCGAGGCCTGCCTGTTCCACAAGCCCGCCTCCATCAGCTGGGACGCCGCCGCCCTGACCGAGCCCTTGAGCGGGGCGTGGAAGGGCGTCATCCACTACAGCCAGATGCAGGTGGGCGACGACGTGGTGGTCATCGGCACCGGCGGCATCGGCCTGCTGTGCCTGATGGTCGCCCGGGCCGCCGGCGCGGGCCGGCTCATCGCCATCGACCCCAGCGAGCACGCCCGCCAGAACGCCCTGGCCCTGGGCGCCACGCACGCGGTCGACCCCTCAGCCGGCGATGCGAAGGAGCAGGTGTACGGCATCGTGCCCGGCGGGCCCGACCTGGTCGTCGAGGCGGCCGGGCCTATCGGGGCCGTCAAGCTCATGACCGACCTGCGCCGGCGCGGCACGCGGTGGAACGTCTTCGGCATCACCACGCACGAGACCTTCGAGCTCGACGGCGGCTACACCCACTTCCTGGAGGGCCGCATGGACGCCAGCTTCGGCACCACGCCGCTGGCGATGCAGCGGGCCATTCGGCTGATGGAGGCGGGGCTGGTCGACCCGGGGAAAATCGTCTCGCACCGCTTCGCCCTGTCCGACATTGCCCAGGCCGTCGCCGTCATGGGCCAGCCCGAGCGCAACAAGGTGATGATCCTGCCATGAAGGCCATCGTGAACACCGCCCCCGGCCAGCTCGCCTGGCAGGACTGGCCCGACCCGCAGCCCGGGCCCGGGCAGGTCGTCATTCGCACGAATGCCTGCGGGGTCTGCGCGACCGACCTGGAGATGATCGACGGGTGGGAGCGGACGGGCTTTCCCACCATCCCCGGCCACGAGTGGGCCGGCGTGGTCGAGGCCGTCGGTGCCGGCGTGGACACGGACCTGGTGGGCCGGGCGACGGTCGGCGACAACATCTGGCCCGACGACAGCGAGGTGGGCTTCGAGCACCCCGGCGGCTACGCCGAGCGGTTCGTCACCCGCGCCGAACTGCTCCACCCGCTGCCGGCGGACTTTCCCGCCTGGCAGGCGGCCCTGGTCGAGCCGCTGGCCGTCTGCGTCCGCGGGATGCGCCGCCTGCGGCTGGAGGATCGCGGCTCAGCCCTGGTGATCGGCGACGGGCCCATCGGCCTGCTGATGCTGTTGCTGCTGCGGGACGCCGGCGTCGATCGCGTCGACCTGGTCGGCGGTCGGCCCGCCCGGCTGGCCGTGGCCGAGCGGCTCGGGGCGGCCCGCACGCTCAACTACCACCAGACCGGCGAGGACCTCACCGGGGCCATTAAGACCTTAGGCGGCGCGTACCCCAACGTCATCGAGGCCAGTGGCTCCGTCTCGGCGATGCGGACGGCCCTGGGGGTGGCGGGGCGATGCGGCAAGGTGCTGGTGCTGGGCGACTACGGCGACGCGGGCCGGGCCGACTTCCGCTGGAACGACCTGCTGCACGCCGAGCTGGAGGTCATCGGCTCGTGCACCGGCGCCGAGGCCTGGCCGCAGGCCGTTCGGCTGGCTGCCGGGGGGGCGGTGCCGCTGGCGGGCCTGGTGACCCACCGCCTGCCGGCCGAGCGGTTCGCCGAGGCGATGGACCTCGCCCGCCACGACCGCAACGCCATCAAGGTCGTCCTGGAGTGGCCCGCATGATCCGCGCGCAAGACCTGCTCGCCGACATCGACGCCTGCGACCTGCCGCCGGGGCAGGGGGCCTTCTGGTGGCTGGGCCAGCACAGCTTCGGCGTCAAGCTGGGCCGGGCCGTGGTGTACATCGACCCGTACCTCTCGCCCAACCCGCAGCGCCAGGTAGAGCCGTTGTTGGCCCCGGCCGACCTGGCCCACGCGGATTGGGTCCTGGGCAGCCATGACCACGCCGACCACATCGATCGGCCCGCCTGGCCGGTGATCGCCCAAGCCGCCCCGCAGGCGCGGTTCGTCGTGCCCGAGCTGCTGCGGGAGCGGGTGGCGGCCGAGCTGCACCTGCCGGCCGAGCGGGTCCTGGGCGTGGATGAGGGGCGCGTCGTCGAGCACGCCGGCGTCCGCGTGACGGCGGTGCCGGCCGCCCACGAGCTTCTCGACACCGACGAGGCGACCGGCCTGCACCCCTACGTGGGTTTCGTCCTGGAGGGTCACGGCCTGCGGATCTACCACGCCGGCGACACGTGCGTCTACGAGGGCATGCAGGCCGGCCTGCGCCGCTGCGGCCCGCTCGACCTGGCCCTGCTGCCCATCAATGGCCGCGACGCGAAGCGGCTCGCCTCGGGCTGCATCGGCAACATGACCTACCAGGAGGCCGTCGACCTCGCCGGCACCCTCCGCCCCGGCCTGACGGTGCCGACCCACTTCGAGATGTTCGCCGCCAACAGTCAGGACCCCCAGCCCTTCGTCGAGTACCTCCACGTCAAGTACCCCGACCTGCAGACCCTCATCCCTCGCCACGGCCAGCGGACCCGTTTCGGCGCGTAGGGCGGGCACCGCCCGCCGTCGATGGCGCCCGGCGCCGCCACGTTGTAGGGCACGTGGGTTCTTGCCGTAGCGACAGCGCAGGCGAGGTTCCGCGTGCCGCGAGGGCGGATCGCCCAGCGAATCGCCGGGCGCCTTCGCGGCACGCAGAACCGCTCGCTGCGCTCACGAACCTACGTGCCCTACGGCGCTACTCGCCGGCCTCGAGGGCGCCGGCGTCGCGGGCATCGCCGGTGGGGGCGTTTCCGGCGAAGTCGCGGAGGAACGGCCCGTCGAACTGCCAGGCGTAGAGTTCGCCGATGTCGGTCTGGGCGTCGGCGAGCGTGCCCCGGCTGACGCGGAGGAAGTCGATCTCGCCGCGGAAGAAGTTTCCGTTGGGCCCCTTGCCCACGAGGAAGTCGCCGGTGTTGGCCAGCGAGGCCTCGGCGGGCAGGTCCAGCGGCGCCGGCTCGCCGACGGGCTGGCCGTCGAGGTAGAACTGCACGCGGCCTGCCTGGCGGTCGACCTCGGCGATCAGGTGGTGCCACTGCCCGTCGCCCACCACCGGGCCGGTGGCGGAGGCCCGCTGGCCGGCAGAGGCCACGATCAGCGTCACCGGCTGGCCGGGCCCGCCGGCGCCGAGCATGTAGCCGGCCTCGGCGGTGTTCTTGCTCACCAGCGTGCCGGCCCCGTCAGCGGGCATGCGGAAGACGATCTCGATCAGGAAGCTGTTGGTGTCCATGTCGAGCGTCTTGCGCTGCGAACCGGGGTAGACGGCCTGGCCACGCTGCACGCGTCCCTCGACGATGCCGAGGGGGTAGGTCATGTCGCGGGTCATCTCTTCGTGGGTGAGCACGGCGTAGCGCTGCCCGTCGAAGGCCAGGGCGCCGTCGATCCAGTCCTCCAACTCGCCGGCGACGTAGTCGTCGGGGCTCACCTGGCTGACGGTGAGGTCCATGCGCGGCACGAAGTAGTACATGCCGCGCTCCATGTGCTCGTCCTGCATGTAGAAGTTTTCGCCCAGGACGATCTCGGGTGCGGTGTCGCTGCGGAGGAAGTGCCACTCGCCCACGACGCGGGCGATGCCCCAGGGGACGAAGAACTTCACGCCCTGGTCGATGGCGGCCGAGCCGGGGGCGGGGCGGTAGTCCTGGTTGGCCGGGTCGGCCAGCGGGCGCTCGTCGACGTGCACGCCGATGGAGCTGACGCGGGCGTTCATGGTCGCCAGGGCCTCACTGAGCTCCTCGAGGGTGTTGCCGGCGTAGACCTCGGCCCCGCCGCCGCTCTGTCGGCTGATGCCGCCGACGAAGCCGAAATCCCCCCGGCCCTCGTAGCCGCCCTTGGGGTTGCCCCAGAAGACGTTGTCGCCGTAGGCCATCGTCGGGATGCCCACTCGGCCCATGGCGCCGGTGTCGCCGCCGCCCATCATCGACACGTCGCCGGGGCGGTTCTGGCCCATGAAGCTGCGCGAGCAGTCGACGAAGACGTTGCCCAGGATCGCCGAGCGGTTGCCCGAGCTGCCGTTCAGGCCGTACTCGAAGCGGTAGATCGTGTTGTTGAACAGGTTGTTCAGGAAGCCGAAGACCATGAAGTAGCCGCAGTGGCCGTAGTCGTTGGCCCCGTCGTGCTCGCCGGTGCCGTCAAGGATGTTGTTGAAGCTGTACACCTTGAACGCGCCGTCGAGGTAGAGGTTGTAGGCCAGCTCGACGGGGATGAAGGTGGTCGTGCCGACGCAGTTTCGGCTGATGTTGTTGTAGAAGTAGGCCGGGCCGCCCTGGAAGATCTCCAGCGCCCCGTAGTCGTTGCAGCCGAGCATCGTGTTCTCGACCTTGTTGTGGTGCACCAGGATGCGGGCGAGGGGCACCTCGTTGATCGAGCCGCTGCCCTTGCCGCCGGTGACGAAGATGCCGCTGCCCCAGCTGGTGTCGACGAAGTTGCCGGCCAGCTCGGCCGTCTCGGGCAGCGTCACGCGGATGGCGGGAATGGGCTCGGTGGGGCTCTTGCCGGGGCGGTGGCCGCTGTTGACGATGCGGTTGCGCAGCACGCGGACGCCGCGGAGCACGGCGTAGGGCTCGCCCTGGACGGACTGGCTCTGGCCCTCGACCCGGATGGCGCTGAGGCCCTCGGAGTTGCGGATGTCGTTGTCGGTGATGGTGATGTTGGTCATCACGTCGTTGTTGAAGGGGCCGAAGTCCTGCGCCCGCAGGTCGGCTGCCGCGCCCGTGCCGCCGGGGCGGGGGAAGGCCGTGACCGCGCTGGCGACGTTGGTGAAGCGGCAGTGGCTGACGGTGATGTCGTCGCAGCTGCCCACGGCCCGCACGGCCGGCGAGATGCCCACGTACCACGGGTAGCCGTAGGTGCCGTCGTCGGGGTCGTTGAAGCTGAAGCTCAGGCCGCTGACGACGAGGTGGCGCTG
>JAWLCG010000192.1:0-2819 GCA_041687295.1 Phycisphaerae bacterium
CCCGCGTAGGCGGCGGCCAGGGCGGCCTGGCGCTGGAGGTTCTCCGCCCCGCCCGTGGCGGCCGACCACAGGTCCAGCACCACCACCTGCCTGTCCGCCGGCGGCAGGGCCAGTGTCGAGCCGTCCGTCAGCGGCAGCTCGGTCCGGGGGGTTTGGCCCGTGAGGGCGAGGATCTCGGCGGTGTAGCCGAACCAGTCGTTCCAGGCGGCGTTGGCCGGCGTGACCATCGCCTGGAGCATCGTGCGGGCGTACTCGGCCTGGCCGACCAGCATGTAGAGCATCATCAGGTTGCGCCCCGCCCAGACGTTGTCCCTGGCCAGGCCATACCACTGCAGGCCCGCCTTGAGGGCCAGGTCCACGTCGCCGGTAAAGCCGGCTGAGTAGCTGAGCACCTGCCAGTAGACCGGCTGGGCCTGGGCCTGCAGGGCCAGCGGCTCGAGCCACTCCGCCGTCAGGGCCGACACCGCCTGGCGGGCGTACTCCGGCTCGAGCCGCCCCTGCGTGCGCAGGCGGTCCTTGATCGCCTGGCCCCACGCGAGCACCCCCGGCGTGGGGTGGGCCTGGTTGATCGTCGGCGCCGGCTGGCTCTGGGCCGGCTGGGCCAGCAGGGGGCTCGTCAGCAGCGACAACAGCAGCACGATGAACAGTGGACGCGACATGGTGGGCTCCGCAGGATGAACGCGAACGGACGTATGGGCCGTGGGCGGTTGATGGGTTGATGGGTTAATTGGTTAATGGGTTAATGGTTAATTGGTTAATGGGTTAATGGTTAATGGGTTAATGGGATAATTGGTCAATGGGTCACCGCGTCGGGGTGGGGACGCTTGGGCGCGCGGGGGACGGGTCCTTTCTCCAAGCCCACGGATGCAATCCGTGGGGGTCTGGGGGCGGCGCGTTCGCTGTCGGCCCCGCGGTGCCCGGTACCGATTGAATTGTACTGCAACGCCCCGGTTCTGTCTGCCCCTGCGTCCCTTCATGCGAAATCGCCCTCCGCCGGGGCGGTTGTCCTTGACGTCGGGGCCGGGGCGCACTACAAAAGACCGAATCGGCCTCAGGGCCCGGAAGGCCCGGCCTGCGTGGGAGAACGCGATGAACAACCAGCAGATTGTGAACGGGACGAAGCAGTACCTCATCGGCAACTACGGTCGGCTGCCGGTGGCGATGGTCCGCGGCAGCGGGGCTACGCTCTGGGACGCCGACGGCAAGGAGTACATCGACCTGTTCGCCGGCTTCGGCGCCGGCGGGCTCGGTCACTGCCATCGCAAGGTCGTCCAGGCCATCCGCGACCAGGCCGCCGAACTGATGTGCGTGGGCAACCTGTTCACCTGGCCCAGCCAGGTCGAATTGGCCGAGCGGATCGTCCGCCACAGCTTCGACAGCCGGGCGTTCTTCTGCCACAGCGGCGCCGAGGCCAACGAGGCCGCCCTCAAGCTCGCCCGGCTCGCCGCCGGCGAGGGGCGCTACAAGATCATCAGCTTCCACAACTGCTTCCATGGCCGGACCATGGGCGCCCTGTCGCTGACGCCCGAGAAGTACCAGAAGGGCTTCGAGCCCATGCTGGCGGGCAACGTCAAGTGCGACTACGGCGACCTGGACGGCGTGGCCAAGGCCATCGACGCCGAGACGGCCGGGGTCATCGTCGAGCCCATCCAGGGCGAGGGCGGCGTGCACGTGCCGGAGGCGGCCTTCCTGCAGGGGCTGCGCAAGCTCTGCGACCAGCACAACCTGACGCTGATCTGCGACGAGGTGTGGACCGCGCCGGCCCGCACGGGCCAGTGGTTCGCCTACCAGCACTTCGGCATCGAGCCGGACATCATGACCCTGGGCAAGCTCGCCGGCGGCGGCGTGCCCGTGGCCGCCTGCATGGCCAAGCCCGCCCTGGCCGACAAGCTCGTTCCCGGCACGCACGGCTGCACGCTGGGCGGCAACCCCGTCTGCGCCGCGGCCGGGGCGGCCGTGTTCAAGACCATCGAGGAGGACAACCTCCTCCAGGCCGCCATCGACAAGGGCCAGCACATCCGCCAGCGGCTCGCCGATGCGAAGCTGCCCGCCGTCAAGGACATCCGTGGCCACGGCTTGATGCTCGGCATCGAGCTGGACCCCATGCCGGAAAACCTGTTGACCGCCTGCATGGACAAGGGCCTGCTGATCAACGTCACCCAGGGCAACGTCGTCCGCCTCGCCCCGCCGCTGACGATCGTCCCCGACGTCCTGGACAAGGGCCTGGACACACTGATCGCCTGCCTGCGCTAGCGGCATCGCCCCCTCTGACTGAAACTCCCGGCCGGCCCGACGTACCCCCCGTCGGCCGGCCGGGCTTTCTTTCTGGGCAGACGAATCATGGCTGGGCAGGTAGGCAACAATCGCCTGGATGAATTGAGCGAATCCTCCACTATCTGTGTAATCTGTGGACCGCGCAGTCCTGGGACTCCCCAGGGCCCTCAACGGGAGCAGGCCGTACCCGTTAGGCCATTTGCCCATGGGACGTGCGGGCTCGGGGGCATCGGCGAAGGTGGGGCTTCGCTTACGCTGCGCCCCAGCCTACAGCGCGGGCCGTTCTCGTAGGCTGGGGCGCAGCGTAAGCGCAGCCCCACCTTTGCTCGGGCCAAGGTTGCCCGCAGATTCGGTAGGCAAACGGTATAGCCGGCTCGTCGTGCCTGCGGAGACAGGGCTTTTGGCCGTTCCAGGGCTTGCAATCCGGCCGGGTGCTTCTACACTGGCCGGTTTGGGTTACCGTGGAGGTGCCATGGGCGTTGTAGCGATCATCCCGGCCCGGCTGGGCAGCACGCGGCTGCCGGAAAAACCGCTGCTGCGGGAGA
>JAWLCG010000192.1:2829-9513 GCA_041687295.1 Phycisphaerae bacterium
CGGGCGAGTACCTCATCCAGCACGTCGTCGAGCGCGTGCGGCTGGCGGAGGGCATTGGCCGCGTGCTCGTCGCCACCGACGATGCGCGGATCGTCGACGCCTGCGCCAGCTTCGGCGCCCAGGCCGTCCTGACCCGGCCGGACCACCCCAGCGGCACCGACCGCATCGCCGAGGTGGCCGCCCAACTGCCCGAGGCCGACACCATCGTCAACGTCCAGGGCGACGAGCCGGAGGTGCAGCCCGAGCACGTCGGGGCCCTGGTGCGGGCCCTGATCGAGAGCGGCCTGCCCATGGCCACGCTGTGCGAGCCGCTGGACGACGCCTCGGCCGCCAACCCCAACCGGGTGAAGGTCGTCACCCGCGCGGACGGCCGGGCGCTCTACTTCAGCCGAAGCCCCATCCCCCATAACCGCGACGGGGGCCCCTGGCCGGCCGGCGCGGGCTATCGGCTGCACCTGGGGCTCTACGCCTATCGCCGCGAGTTCCTGCTGGCCTACCCCACGCTGCCGCCGGCCCCGCTGGAGCAGGCCGAGAAGCTCGAGCAGCTCCGCGCCCTCTACCACGGCTACGACATCGCCGTCGCCGAGGTCACCGGCCATCGGCCCGGCATCGATACCCCCGAGGACTACGCCGCCTTCGTCGCCCGCTGGCGAGGCGGCCTGACGTAAAGACCCCCGGCCCGCCGGTGAGCCCCGGCCCGGGCCAGACACTTTCAGGAGACGCCTGCATCATGGCCAAGAAGAGCAAGAAACTCCGCGTCGCGATCATCGGTTGTGGCAGCATCTGCCGCCACCGTCACCTGCCCGAGTACGCCAGCCGACCAGACGTCGAGGTCGTCGCCCTGGTCGACATCAAGCTCGACCGCGCCCGCGACCTGGCCGCCACCTACGGCGTCAAGAACGTCTTCGCCGACTACAAGGACGCCCTGGCGCTCCAGCCCGACCTGGTCAGCGTCTGCACGCCCAACGTGCACCACGGCCCGATGACCCTCGACGCCCTCAACGCCGGCGCCCACGTGCTGTGCGAGAAGCCCATGGCCGGCTCGATGGCCGAGGCCCGCAAGATGATCGCCACGGCCAAGAAGAACGGCAAGCAGCTTATGATCGGCCATAACCAGCGCTTCGCCGCCGGCCATCGCAAGGGCAAGGAGCTCTACAAGAGCGGCCTGCTGGGCAAGTGCCTCACCGTCCGCACCACCTTCGGCCACGGCGGCCCGGAGACCTGGAGCGCCGACGGCCTGCAGCCGCACTTCTTCCGCAAGGCCGAGACCCTCATGGGCACACTGGCCGACCTCGGCGTGCACAAGGTCGACCTGGTCCGCTGGCTGCTCGAGGACGAGATCACCCACATCGGCGGCTTCTGCGGGACGCTGGCCAAGAAGAACTGCGACGTCGACGACAACGCCGTCGCCGTCTTCCGCACCAAGGGCGGCGCCCTGGGCATGATGCACGCCAGCTGGACCCACGCGCCCGGCGAGGACAACTCCACGATCCTCTACTGCGACAAGGGCATCCTCAAGCTCGAGACCGACCGCCGCTTCAGCGTCATCGCCGAGGTCAACAAGGCCGAGAAGTACTTCATCGAGGCCGGCAAGATCCAGACCAACGAGGAGGGCGGCCAGGTCGTCCGCTCCGGCGTCATCGACGGCTTCGTCGAGGCCATCCGGAAGAACAAGCCCGTCCCCGTCCCCGGCGAAGAGGGCGCCCGCAGCCTGGCCGTGGTGCTGGCCTGCGTCCAGGCCGCCCAGAATAACACCATGGTCGAGGTGGAGAAGCTGTAGCATCCCCCGACACCGCCGAACCCACCGGGCGGCGCCGCGACACCCCGCGGCGCCGCCCGTCTTCGTAGGCCGGGTCGAGCGCCAGCGAGGCCCGGCACGGGCTGGAGGCCAGCGGCCGGGTGGTCCGGGCCAGGGAAGAGGCGCCTTCGGGCGCTGCGGAGCCGGGCGGGCGGCGGCCCATCCAGGCTGCGCTCCGGACGGGATCCCCACGGATTGCGCGACTCGCGATGCTCGCCGCTCCATCCGTGGGCTTGGAGAAAGGACCGGCGCCGCATGGTGGCGCCGGTCGCTGGTGCTGTGCGATTGGTCCCAAGAACCGGGTCCCGGGTCCTATTGATGGACTACAACGGCGAGCACCTCAAAAATCCTCCCGCTGGCCGGCCTGGGGGTCGTGCTCGAAGACGTTCAGCGGACAGCCCTCGCAGCGGGGGCGGGGCTTGCAGTAGTCCTTGCCGACGGCCACCAGCTGGGCGTGGTAGTCGTTGTAGAGCTCCAGGTCCTCCGGCAGGGCCGACTCCATGAGCTCCTTGATCTGCTCGTAGTCGAACTCCGCGTCGATCAGCCCGTGCCGCAGCAGGATGCGGTAGGTGTACGTGTCGACGACGAAGGTGGGCTTGCGGGCGGCGTAGAGGACGATGCTGTCGGCCGTCTCGCGCCCGATGCCGTTAACGCTGAGCAGCTCCTCCCGGAGCGTATAGACGCTTCTGTCCAAAAAACTTCCGAGGTCGTCGCCCCAGTCGCGGTGGACGTGGGCGATGAAGTTTTTCAGGCGTTTGGCCTTGATGTTGAAGTAGCCGGCCGGGCGGATCAGCGCCGCCAGTTCCTCGTGCCCCAGGGCCATCAGGGCGGGAATGCTCATTGCCCCGGCGGCCTTGAGGTTGGCGATGGCCTTCTCGACGTTCGTCCAGTTGGTGTTCTGTGTGAGGATGGCCCCCACGCAGACCTCCAGCAGCGTCTCGCCCGGCCACCACTGCTGGTGCCCGAATCGGCCCAGCATGGCCCGGTACATCTCCATCAGCGTCTGGCTTGTTCGGTTCATGTTCGCCAGGATACCAACCCGCCCGCCCTCTGTCCAGCCCGTACGTTGTAGGCCAGGCCGAGCGCGTAGGCCGGGTCGAGCGCAGCGAGGCCCGGCAGACGGAGAAGAAACAGCGAGGATGGGCCTCAGAGGCACAGAGGACACAGAGAAAGAAGCACAGAGGCGTTCAGAGGTACAGAGAAACGGAACAGCGCCCCGGTTCCACGACCTGACACGGCGGTCGCAGGCGTCGCTGCGTTCGCCGCCGGGCCTCGCTTCGCTCGACCCGGCCTACGGACTCGACCCGTCAGGAGTGACAAGCCCGTTACCCCACCTGACGATGCAGGCGGCCGATCCCGGCAGCGGCGGGGGACGTAGAAGGGCGGGGCGCTTTCGGCCGGTGATTGGTTCGGGTATAATCGACGAAGCGCCTGACCCTGTGCTTTCCGGGAGTGACCATGGACCGCTTCGAGTTGACCAGTCCGTACAAGCCCGCCGGCGATCAGCCGCAGGCCATCGAGGCCCTGACGCGCAAGATCCAGGCCGGCGACCGCTACAACGTCCTGCTCGGCGTGACCGGCTCGGGCAAGACGATGACCATCGCCCACGTGGTGGCCAACCTCAACCGCCCCGCCCTGGTCATCAGCCACAACAAGACCCTCGCCGCCCAGCTCTACGAGGAGTTCAAGGAGCTGTTCCCCAGGAACTCCGTCGAGTACTTCGTCAGCTACTACGACTACTACCAGCCCGAGGCCTACATCCCCCAGCGGGACATCTACATCGAGAAGGACGCCTCGCGCAACGACGACCTCGACCGTCTCCGCCTGTCGGCCACCACCAGCCTGGCCAGCCGGCGCGACGTCGTGCTCGTCGCCAGCGTGTCGTGCATCTTCGGCCTGGGCTCGCCCGAGGAGTACAAGCGCAGCGTCATCGGCCTGCGGGTCGGCGAGACGATCGACCGCGACGAGGTCCTCAAGCGGATGGTCGACCTGCAGTACGACCGCAACGACATCGACTTCAAGCGAGGCACGTTCCGCGTTCGCGGCGACACGGTGGACATCTACCCCGCCTACGAGGAGTTCGCCTACCAGATCGAGCTGTTCGGCGACGACATCGACCGCATCCACCTGATCAACCCGCTCACCGGCGACATCCTCAGCGACACCGACCAGGTGTTCCTCTACCCGGCCGTGCACTACGTCGCCCCCGAGGAGACGCTCGAGCGGGCCGCCGGGGCCATCAAAGAGGAGCTGGAGATGCGCCTCATCCAGCTCCGCAACGACGGCAAGCTGCTCGAGGCCCAGCGCCTCGCCGCCCGCACCAACTACGACGTCGAGATGCTCCTGGAGGTGGGCTTCTGCCCGGGCATCGAGAACTACAGCCGGCACCTCGACGGCCGACAGCCCGGCGATCGGCCCTACACGCTGATCGACTACTTCCCGCAGGACTACGTGCTGGTCATCGACGAGTCGCACGTGACGCTCCCGCAGCTCCGCGCGATGTACAACGGCGACCGCAGCCGAAAGGAAGTCCTCGTCGAGCACGGCTTCCGCCTGCCCAGCGCGATGGACAACCGCCCGCTGAAGTTCGACGAGTTTCTCCAGATGTGGAAGCAGGTCGTCTTCGTCTCGGCCACGCCGGGGCCCTACGAGTTGGAGCTCTCCGGCGGCGAGGTCGTCGAGCAGATCATCCGCCCGACGGGCCTGGTCGACCCGGTGATCCACGTCCAGCCCGCCCGCGGGCAGGTGGGCGACCTGCTCGAGCGCATCGGCGGGCGCGTCGCCAAGGGCGAGCGGACGCTGGTGACCACGCTGACCAAGCGCCTCGCCGAGGACCTCAGCCAGTACATCTCGGCCGAGGGGTTCAAGTGCGAGTACCTCCACAGCGAGATCGACACGCTCCAGCGCGTAGACATCCTGCGCGACCTGCGCGAGGGCAAGCACGACGTGCTGGTCGGCGTCAACCTGCTGCGCGAGGGCCTGGACCTGCCGGAGGTCTCGCTGGTGGCCATCCTCGACGCCGACAAGGAGGGCTTCCTGCGCAGCGAGACCAGCCTGGTGCAGACCATTGGCCGAAGTGCCCGCAACGTCAACGCCGAGGTCATCCTCTACGCCGACACCGTCACGCCCAGCATGCAGCGGGCGATGGACGAGACCAACCGCCGACGCGTCATCCAGCTGGAGTACAACCGCGAGCACGGCATCACGCCCACGACGGTGCAGAAGGCGATCCGCACGGCCCTGGCCGACCAACTCCGCGCCCGCAAGACGGCCCGCCAGGCCATCGCCGCCAGCGAGCAGGAGTTCGACACCGTCGAGACCATCGCCGCCCTGGAGCAGGAGATGCTCGCCGCGGCGGAGAACCTCGAGTTCGAGAAGGCCGCCCGCCTCCGCGACCGCATCATGGAGCTCCGCATCGTCGAACCCGCCAAGGCGCGTTCCGCGCGGTAGCGCCGCTCCCTTCTCCAAGCCCACGGATGGAGCGGCGAGCATCGCGAGTCGCGCAATCCGTGGGGGTCGGGGGGGGTATCTCCATCGACGCAACCCCTGGCCCCGCGTCCCTCGCCGCGGTATGCTATGCGGCCCCTGACGAGTGAGTGACCGCAAGGAGTACCCGCGATGATCCCCAACACGCCGATCGCCGGCCGATGCCGGCCCAACCGCGAGGAGCGCGAGAATCTCTGGACGCTGCTGGAGTTGGCCCGCAACGAGGATCTGGGCTCGGGCGACCTGACCGGGGCGCTGCTCAGCGGCGACGTGCAGGCGGAGGCGAGCTTCGTTCCGCGCGACGAGATCGTCGCCTGCGGCCTGGAGCTGCTCGAGGCGATCGCCGCCCGGTACGACGGGTCCATCCGCACCGAGATCCGTGCCCGCGACGGGCAGGTCGTTGCCCCCGGTACGGTGATGGCCGTCTGGCGCGGCCCCGCGCAGGGCGTGCTGGCGGCTGAGCGGGTGGCGCTGAACTTTCTGCAGCGGCTCAGCGGCGTGGCTACCACCACGCGCGACTACGCCCGGGCCGTCGAGGGCACCGGGGCGGGCATCTACGACACCCGCAAGACCACCCCCGGCTGGCGCGAGCTGGAGAAATACGCCGTCCGCTGCGGCGGGGGGTTCAACCACCGCAAGGGCCTGTGGGACGCCGTGCTCATCAAGGACAACCACCTGGCCATCATGGCCCAGGCCGAGGGGCGCGACCCCATCGAGGCGATGGCCCGCGAGTTGGAGCGCGTCCGGCCCTACCTGGGCGCCAAGAACTTCGTTGAGCTCGAGGTCGACACGCTCGAGCAGTTCCGCGTCGCCCTGACGCTGCCGGTCGACATCATCATGCTGGACAACATGGCCGTCCCCCAGATGCAGCAGGCCGTGGCCATGCGGGCCGCCGCTGGCCTGGCCGACCGTGTCGAGCTGGAGGCCTCGGGCGGCATTACGCTGCAGAACGTCCGCGAGGCCGCCCTGACCGGCGTCGAACGCATCGCCATCGGCGCGATCACCCACTCCGCCCGCTCGGTCGACATTGGCCTGGACATCCGCATCTGAGGTCACGGGTCCGTGTCAGGACCCGTGGCGACGCATTTTCGCGGGCTCGCCAGAATCGCAGCGAGGCCTGGTGGCCGGCGACCGACGCCGCCTGGGGCGTATGGAGTGCGGCGGCAACGACGCCGCTTTGGATCGGCCATGCGGTAGGTCCACACGGGGGGGCTTCGGCGGAGCGTGACGGCATGCGGGCGGCGGACTGTGCGATCGAGCGGCTCTACGACCGCGTCGGCTGGTGGATGCGGCCTGAGCTCGGCGCGGCCTGCGGCGTGGCGGCGGGGGGGCTCGAGGCCGTCCTGGCCGAATTGCGGGGGCGGGGGCACGTCCTGGAGAGCCATCCGACGCTGGGCGTT
>JAWLCG010000193.1:0-9474 GCA_041687295.1 Phycisphaerae bacterium
GTCCGATGCGGGCCAGCAACGGCCCGCCGGGCGGGTGACCCGGCTGCGTTTACCGGCGCAGCGGTCTTTGTCAGCAGGGCCTGCCATCCGCCGGCCCGATGTGCTACAATACAGGACTGCGAGCGACTCGGGGGGCGACCTCTGGGCGCAACGGGTACATTTGCCTTCATCGAATAGAGGACTGAACCGTATGCTGCGCATGGACAAGGTCCGCAACTTCTCCAAGATCGGCGATGCGATCGCGATCCCCAACCTGATCCGCATCCAGACCGACAGCTACGACAAGTTCCTTCAGCTCGGGATCGGGCCCAACGACCGCCAGCCCGAGGGGCTCGAGTCGCTGCTGCGCGAGATCTTCCCGATCACCAGCTACGACGAATCGATGAGCCTGGAGTACATCGCGTACGAGCTGGGCGAGCCGCGGTACACGCCCGACGAGTGCCGGGAGCTTCGGCTGACGTATGGCCGGCCCTTCCGCGTCGTCTGCCGCCTGCACATCAAGGACCGCGAGGACCTGATGGAGGAGGCGATCTACCTCGGCGAGATGCCGATCATGATCGGCGGCGGCGAGTTCATCATCAACGGCTCGGAGCGGGTCATCGTCTCGCAGCTGCACCGCTCGCCGGGCGTGGACTTCACCGTCGAGCTCGAGGAGTCGGACCGCCCTCTGCACGGCGCCCGCATCATCCCCGAGCGCGGCAGCTGGATCGAGCTGGTCGTGACGAAGAAGGATTCGCTCACGATGCGGATCGACCAGTCCAGCAAGATCCCCGCCACCACCTTCCTGCGGGCGATGGACGAGAAGTTCGGCTCGACCGAGGCGATCCTGCGGGAGTTCTACCCCGTCAAGAAGATCGCCGTCACGCAGCTCAAGCCGCAGATGTACGCGGTGATGCCGATTATCGATCCCGAGAGCGGCGAGGAGCTCGTGGCGGCCGCCAACCAGATCGGCGAGGCCGTCACCCGCGTCCAGGCCTCCAGCCTCAAGGACGTGACGGTCATCGAGAAGGTCGTCGATCCGCTGATGCTCAACACGCTGGCCGAGGACGCCGCCGACAGCCACGAGTCGGCCCTGCTGCGGATCTACGCCCGCCTGCGCCCGGGCAACCCGCCGCAGATCGAGAAGGCCCGCACCCTCTTCCACGAGAAATTCTTCGATGAGAACCGCTACCGCCTCGGCAAGGTCGGACGGTTCCGCATCAACCGCAAGTTCGGCCCAATCGTCGACGAGTCGATCATGGTGCTGCAGGCCCAGGACTTCCTGCACACCGTCAAGTACATGTTCGCCCTGCGCAGCGGCGAGGGCGCCGTCGATGACATCGACCACCTGGGCAACCGCCGGTTGCGGACCATCGACGAGCTGGCGACCGAGGAGCTGCGCAAGGGCTTCCTCAAGCTCCGCCGCACCGTCCAGGAGCGGATGAGCCTCAAGGACCCTGAGAGCCTTACCAAGGTCGCCGAGCTGGTCAACTCCAAGAGCGTCTCGAGCAGCATCGAGTTTTTCTTCGGGCGCGGCGAGCTCAGCCAGGTGGTCGACCAGACCAACCCGCTGAGCCAGCTGACGCACGAGCGGCGCCTCTCGGCCCTGGGCCCGGGCGGCCTGAACCGCAAGCGGGCCGGCTTCGAGGTCCGCGACGTGCACATCAGCCATTACGGCCGAATCTGCCCGATCGAGACGCCCGAAGGCAATAACATCGGCCTGATCAGCTCGCTGAGCCTCTACGCCGACATCGACGAGTACGGCTTCCTGACGACGCCCTACCGGGTGGTCGATGGCGGCAAGATCGCCGACAAGGTCGCCAGCCTCCGCGCCGACGAGGAGATGGTCGCCGCCCTGGCCCCGCCGGAGGTGCTCATCGACGAGGCCGGCAAGATCCGCAAGGCCCTGCCCGACGAGCAGATGCTCGCCCGCGACCGCGGCGAGGTCCGCCTGGCCGACCGCGACGCCGTGCAGTTCGTCGACATCTCGCCCAAGCAGACCGTGGGCGTCTCGGCCGCTTTGATCCCGTTCCTGGAGCACGACGACGCCAACCGCGCCCTGATGGGCTCGAACATGCAGCGCCAGGCCGTGCCGCTGATCCGCACCGAGGTGCCGATCATCGCCACGGGCCTGGAGAAGCCTGTCGCGGAGAATAGCGGCATGGTCATCCGCGCCCGCAAGGACGGCGTGATCACCTACGTCGACGCCGAGCGGATCATCATCGACAACGCCGACGAGTACGAGCTGCGCAAGTTCGCCCGCCTCAACGAGCGGACCTGCCTGAACCAGAAGCCGATCGTCGCCGAGGGCCAGCGGGTCAAGAAGGACCAGATCATCGCCGACGGCCCGGCCTGCAGTCAGGGCGAGCTGGCCCTGGGGCGCAACATCATGGTCGCGTTCATGACCTTCGACGGCTACAACTTCGAGGACGCCATCCTGATCAGCGAGCGGCTGGTCAAGGAAGATACCTTCACCTCGATCCACATCGAGGAGTACGAGGCGGAGATCCGCGAGACCAAGCTGGGCCGCGAGGAGTTCACCCGCGACATTCCCAACGTCAGCGAACGGGCGCTGCGGAACCTCGACGAGCACGGCGTGGTGCAGATCGGCACGCACGTGCAGGCCGGCGACATCCTGGTCGGCAAGGTCGCGCCCAAGAGCAAGAGCGAGCTGAGCCCCGAGGAGAAGCTGCTGCACGCGATCTTCGGCCGGGCGGGCGAGGACGTCAAGAACGACAGCCTCGAGATGCCCGCCGGCGAGGAGGGCGTGGTCATCGGCGCCAAGCGGTTCAGCCGGCGCATGTACATGACCGACGAGCAGAAGCTCGAGCTCAAGGCCGAGATGAAGGCCTACGGCGAGGAGATGGACCGCCGGGCGATGAAGATCTTCCGGCAGATGGCCGACGAGATGGCCGAGGTGCTCGGCACGCCGGTGATCGACCCCAACACCCGCCAGAAGGTCGGCCAGAGCGACATCGACGAGGTCATCCTCGAGCAGATTCAGAACTTCTCGCCCCGCTGGATCAAGAGCAAGGACGCCGCCAGCCGAGAGCAGGCCGAGGCCGTCCACGCCAAGTACTGGCCGCTGATCCAGGGCATCGAGAAGGAGAAGGATCGCAAGCTCGCCCACATGAAGCGGGGCGACGAGTTGCCCAGCGGCGTGCTGGAGATGGTCAAGGTCTACATCGCCACCAAGCGGAAGCTGGGCGTCGGCGACAAGATGGCCGGCCGGCACGGCAACAAGGGCGTCATCGCCCGCATCCTGCCCGAAGAGGACATGCCCTTCCTGGAGGACGGCACGACCGCCGACATCTGCCTGAACCCGCTGGGCGTGCCCAGCCGAATGAACGTCGGGCAGATCCTCGAGACCCACCTGGGCTGGGCGGCGGCGGTGCTGGGCTTCCAGGCCGTCACCCCGGTCTTCGACGGGGCGACCGAGGAGGAGATCTTCGGCGAGATCGCCAAGGCCAACGAGCACGTCCGCCAGCGCCGCCAGGACATGACGGTGGTGCAGCAGGCGGGGGCGACCCGCGAGATCCTCGCCGAGATGCCCCTGGACGCCAAGGCCGTCCTGTACGACGGACGGACCGGCGAGCCCTTCGAGCAGAAGGTCACCATCGGCTACATGTACATGAACAAGCTCCACCACCTGGTGGACGACAAGATCCACGCCCGCTCGACGGGCCCCTACTCGCTGATCACCCAGCAGCCGCTGGGCGGCAAGGCCCGCACCGGCGGGCAGCGCTTCGGCGAGATGGAGGTCTGGGGCCTGGAGGCCTACGGCGCCAGCTACACCCTGCAGGAGCTCCTGACGGTCAAGAGCGACGACGTCGAGGGCCGCACCAAGATCTACGAGTCGATGATCAAGGGCACCAACACCCTCGAGGCCGGCACGCCGGTGAGCTTCGACGTGCTGTGCAACGAGATCCGCGGTCTGGGTCTGAATATCCAGCTGGAGAAGAAGCGGAGCTTCTAGGCCCACCCGGCGGCGAGCGGCGACGCAACATCCGTTCCAGATAGGAGCGAGACGAATATGGTTGAAAGCGTTTACGACCACATTAACGACTACGGGGCCGTCCGGATCAGCCTGGCCTCGCCCAACGACATTCGCAGCTGGTCGTTCGGCGAAGTCAAGAAGCCCGAGACGATCAACTACCGCACCTACCGCCCCGAGAAGGACGGTCTGTTCTGCGAGCGGATCTTCGGCCCCGAGCGTGACTGGGAGTGCGCCTGCGGCAAGTATAAGGGCACCAAGCACAAGGGCATCATCTGCGACCGCTGCGGCGTGAAGGTGACCCACAGCCGCGTCCGCCGCAAACGCATGGGCCATATCAACCTGGCTGCGCCCATCATCCACATCTGGTTCTTCAAGGCCCTGCCCAGCCGGCTGGGCACGCTGCTGGACATGAAGACCAGCGACCTGGAAAAGGTGATCTACTTCCAGGACTACGTCGTCACCGACGCCGGGCAGACGCCGCTGAAGTACAAGCAGCTGCTGACCGAGGAAGAGCTCCGCGCCGCCCGCGAGAAGTACGGCATGGACTTCCAGGCCGCCATGGGTGCCGAGGC
Source organism: Phycisphaerae bacterium (assembly GCA_041687295.1). Taxonomy (GTDB): domain Bacteria; phylum Planctomycetota; class Phycisphaerae; order SM23-33; family FEN-1343; genus JAWLCG01. Next base: position 4,549 of record JAWLCG010000193.1, read on the forward strand.
CGTCCGCGTCCTGCTGGAGAAGCTCGAGCTCAGCGACACCACGCGGCAGCTCCGCGAGGACCTGACCAAGACCAACTCCAAGCAGAAGATCAAGGACATCTCCAAGCGCCTCAAGCTCGTCGAGAGCATCCGCACCTCGGGCAACCGCCCCGAGTGGATGGTCATGGACGTGATCCCCGTGATCCCGCCGGACCTCCGCCCGCTGGTGCTGCTGGAGAGCGGCAATTTCGCCACCAGCGACCTCAACGACCTCTACCGGCGCATCATCAACCGCAACAACCGCCTCAAGAAGCTGCTGGACCTCAACGCCCCCGAGGTCATCATCCGCAACGAGAAGCGGATGCTGCAGCAGGCGGTCGACGCGCTGTTCGACAACAACCGCTGCCGCCGCCCGGTGCAGGGCTCGAGCAACCGCCCGCTCAAGAGCCTCACCGACATGATCAAGGGCAAGCAGGGCCGCTTCCGCGAGAACCTGCTGGGCAAGCGCGTGGACTACTCGGCCCGCTCGGTGATCGTGGTGGGCCCGGAGCTGAACCTCAACCAGTGCGGCCTGCCCAAGAAGATCGCCCTGGAGCTGTTCCAGCCCTTCATCATCCGCCGGCTCAAGGATCGCGGCCTGGCCGATACGATCAAGTCGGCCAAGCGGATGATCGAGCGCAAGGACCGCGAGATCTGGGACATCCTCGAAGAGGTCATCCACCAGCACCCGGTGATGCTCAACCGTGCCCCGACCCTGCACCGCATGGGCATCCAGGCCTTCGAGCCGGTGCTCGTCGAGGGCAACGCCATCAAGATCCACCCGCTGGTGTGCAAGGGCTTCAACGCCGACTTCGACGGCGACCAAATGGCCGTCCACCTGCCGCTATCGGTCGAGGCCCAGGTCGAGGCCCACGTGCTGATGATGGCGACGAACAACATTTTCTCGCCCGCCAACGGCAGCCCGATCATGAGCCCCAGCCAGGATATCGTGCTGGGCATCTACTACCTCACCAGCGCCCGCGGCGAGGAGTACGTCAGCGACAAGCTCCGCACCGTGGCGATCACCGAGGACCAAAAGGTCCCGCTGTTCACCAGCCCCTTCGAGGCTATGCAGGCCTACGACCGGAGGCTCATCGGCATCCACGCGCCGGTGCTGGTCCGCCTGCCGGCGGGCCTGAAGATCGTCGAGGCCGAGAAGAGCTACACCAGCGCCGCTAAGCCGATCCTGACGACCGTCGGTCGCTGCATCTTCAACGACTCGCTGCCCGAGGGCATGCCATTCTACAACTCCGCCCTGGGCCAGAAGGGCTGCGGACGCGTCATCAGCGACTGCCATCACTACGTCGGCCGTGGCGCGACGCTGGACCTGCTGGACATCATCAAGCGGATCGGCTTCCGCAACTCGACGCTGGCGGGCCTGAGCTTCGGCGTGACCGACCTGCGGATCCCCGAGCGCAAGGCCCCGATCCTCGACGAGGCCCAGGGCCGCGTCGACCAGGTCAACCGCGACTACGCCGCCGGCGCCATCACCGAGCTGGAGCGGAAGAACCAGATCGTCGACATCTGGATCCACGCCCGCGAGGAGGTCACCAAGAGCCTGATGGTCGAGCTGGCCAACGACGTCCGCGACGGCCAGAACTACCTCAACCCCGTCTGGCTGATGAGCGACTCGGGTGCCCGCGGCTCGACCGACCAGATCCGTCAGCTCGCCGGCATGCGTGGCCTGATGAGCAAGCCTTCCGGCGAGATCATCGAGACGCCCATCAAGGCGAACTTCCGCGAGGGCCTGACCGTGCTGGAGTACTTCAGCTCCACCCACGGTGCCCGCAAGGGCCTGGCGGACACCGCCCTGAAGACGGCGGACTCGGGCTACCTGACCCGCAAGCTCGCCGACGTCGCCCAGAACGTCATCATCACCACGCACGACTGCGGCACGCTGCGGGGCATCCCCAAGAGTGCCGTCTACCGCGGCGAGCAGATCGACGTGCCCCTGCGCGACCTGGTCCTGGGCCGGATCGCTCGCGAGAACATCGTCAACCCGATCACCGACGAGACGATCGTCCGCGAGAACGAGATCATCACGGCCGAGGTCGCCCGCAAGATCGAGGAGCTGGGCCTGGAGACCATCCGCGTCCGCAGCCCGCTGACGTGCGAGGCCTCGCTGGGCGTCTGCGCGATGTGCTATGGCACGGACCTCTCGCTGAGCAAGCTGGTCGAGGAGGGCATGGCGGTGGGCATCATCGCCGCCCAGTCGATCGGCGAGCCGGGCACGCAGCTGACGATGCGTACGTTCCACACCGGCGGCGTCGCGACCGCGTCGGTCGTCGAGAGCGAGACCCGCTCGACCGTCGCCGGCACCGTCCAGCTGCGCGAGGTCAACCCCGTGCCCATCGAGGTGACGGGCCGAAAGGTCCTCACCGCCCTGAAGCGCAACGGCGAGCTGGCCGTCCTGGACGCCAAGAACCGCGAGCTGGAAGTCTACAAGGTGCCCTACGGCTCGCTCATCCTGATCGACGACGGCGCGAAGGTCAAGCCGGGCCAGCGCCTGATCGCCTGGGACCCGCACCGGACCCCGATCCTCGCCGAGGCCGAGGGCACCGTCCGCTTCCAGGACATCGAGGAGGGCGAGACGGTCCGCATCGAGGCCCAGCGCGGCAAGGGCGGCACCCGCTACGTCGTCATCGAGCACAAGGGCGAGAAGCACCCGCGGATCGTCGTCGAGGACGCCTCGGGCAAGGTGCTGGACTTCCACTACCTGCCCGCCAAGGCCCGCATCGAGGTCGAAGAGGGCCAGGCCGTCGCGCCCGGTGCCCTGCTCGCCCGCCAGCCCCGCGAGATCTCCGGCACGCAGGACATCACCGGCGGCCTGCCGCGGGTGACCGAGATCTTCGAGGCCCGCAAGCCGAAGGACCCGGCCGCCATGGGCGAGATCTCCGGCCGGGTCGAGCTGCGGACCGACAAGCGGCGTGGCAAGATGACGATCATCGTCCACAGCGAGTCGGGCCTGGAGCGCGAGCACCACGTGCCGACCGACCGCCACCTGCTGGTGCACACGGGCGACTACGTCGAGGCCGGCGACCCGCTGACCGAAGGCCCGCTCGTGCCGCACGACATCCTGCGGATCAAGGGCGAAGAGGCCCTCTACCAGTACCTGCTGGACGAGGTCCAGAGCGTCTACCGCGGCCAGAAGCAGAACATCAGCGACAAGCACATGGAGATCATCCTGGCGCAGATGCTCCAGAAGGTGATGATCGAATCGCCGGGCGACAGCAGTTTGCTGCCCGGAGATGTGGTTGACAAACACCGCTTCCGCGCAGAAAATGAGCGGCTCGCGAAGTCGCTCAAGGTTATCGAGCCCGGCGACACCGAGTTCGTCGAGGGCGACATTGTCCCCCGCGACCGGCTCGAGCAGGCGAACGTCGAGGTCGAGACCCGCGCAGGCCAGCCGGCCAAGACCCGCAAGCCGAAGTTCGCGACGGCCCGCACGCTGCTGCTGGGTATCACCAAGGCGAGCCTGCAGAGCGAGAGCTTCCTGTCGGCGGCGAGCTTCCAGGAGAGCACCAAGGTGTTCACCGAGGCGGCCCTGGCCGGCAAGATCGACGACCTGGTCGGCCTGAAGGAAAACGTGATCCTGGGGCACCTGATCCCCGCGGGCACGAGCTTCAAGACCTACCAGACCATGCGGGTCAAGCGGCAGGTCGAGCTGCCCGAGATCCCCGTGCTCGAGAAGCCCGAGATGACCGAGGCCGAGATCGAGGCGGCCGTCCAGCAGGCCCTGATGCGGGAGTAGGTACTCCGCCCGGCCCCGTGCCGGGGGCGATGAATAGACCGGGCCGGGCCTGGAACAGGCCGGCAAAGAAGAAGAGGAACTATGCCGACTATCAACCAACTGGTTCGTTCGGGCCGCAAGATCCAGCGGGCCAAGAAGAAGACGGTGTCGCTGGAGTCCAGCCCGCAGCGCCGCGGCGTCTGCCTGATCGTCAAGACGATGACGCCCAAGAAGCCCAACTCCGCCCTGCGCAAGGTTGCCCGCGTTCGGCTGAGCAACGGCAAGGAAGTCACCGCCTACATCCCCGGCTGTGGCCACAACCTCCAGGAGCACAGCATCGTGCTGGTCCGTGGCGGGCGTGTCCGCGACCTGCCCGGCGTGCGGTACCACATCGTCCGCGGCGCGCTGGATACCAGCGGCCTGGCCGAGCAGGAGAACTGGGGCCCCCGACGCCAGAGCCGCAGCAAGTACGGCACCAAGCGGCCCAAGTAGTCTGACGTACCGCAGTGACGTCGCCCGCATCGCCGGCCAGTGTGGCCGCGAGTAAGCGCGTCAGCCCCGGCCAACCCCCGGGCCGCTGAAAAGGCGGGCGAACCTGAGAACCGACCCGTGACCAGGGCGGTATAGAGGAAATCGAAGATGGCCTACAAGAAGTTCACCGCATCGGCCGAGCAGCTCACGCCGGACCCCCGCTACCAGAACAAGCTCGCCGCCAAGTTTGTCAACTGCCTGATGAACGACGGCAAGAAGTCGACGGCCTACCGCATCTTCTACGATGCGATGGACATCATCGCCGGCAAGATCAGCGACGTCTCGCCCATCGAGGTCTTCGAGAAGGCGCTCAACAACGTCAAGCCGATCATCGAGGTCCGCTCCAAGCGCGTCGGCGGTGCGAACTACCAGGTGCCGATGCAGGTCAACCGCAAGCGGCAGCAGGCCCTGTCGATCCGCTGGATCCTGGCGGCCGTGCGGGCCGGCAAGGGCTCGCCCACCGCCCAACGGCTGGCCAGCGAGCTGATGAACGCCTACCGCGGTGAGGGCACCGCCATGCAGACGCGCGAGAACGTGCACCGCATGGCCGACGCCAACAAGGCGTTCGCCCACTTCGCCTGGTAAACCAGAATCCCGCAGGCTCGCCTCTTTAAGGGGCGCGCCTGCCGCGTCTAGAAGGGAGCATG
>JAWLCG010000194.1:0-9463 GCA_041687295.1 Phycisphaerae bacterium
CCATGCTGGTGGGCGCCGGGCTGTACACGGTGGTGCACATCTGGTCGTTCAACTTCATGCTGCTGGTGGCGGCGGGCGTCTGCGGGCTGTTCTGGGGCTGGATGCGGCTGCGGTTCCGTTCGCTCTGGCCAGGGATCCTCTCGCACACGCTGTGGGACCTGACCATCTTCGTCCTGCTGCCTCTGCACTGACGCGGGCCCGGGGCGCTACAGGAGCCGGTCCACCCCGCAGCGGGGTCAGGTCACGTTTGGATCACGGGATCGGCCCCGTGTCGGGCTGCAGGTGGACTTGCTCGGCCAGTTGCCGGTCGACGGTGAACTGGCTTCGGCCGACCTGAAACACGTACGAGGGGAACCGCTGGACCAGGCGCACCCTCACGCCCGGCAGAATCCCCATCGCCAGGAGCTTGCCCGCGTGTGGGGTCGAGGGGTCCAGCCGGGACACCGTCCCGGTCGCGCCGCGGGCCGGCCGCCCCGTAGTCGCGGCGGAAGAACCCGAACAGGAACGCCACCGCCGCGTCTCGAGTGTCCGCGTGACCATGGTGCCCATCGTGTCGCACCCGAAACCCAGCACGATGGGGATGACGGCCCGGCCATTGAGGCCGAGCTTCTTGAACAGCCGATCCACCAGCATCGCCAGGCGCGGCAGGTAGCCGCTGTCCTCCAGGATCGAGAAGGCTATGAAGAAGGTGCCCACGATCGGCAGGATGATGGCGATGGCGTAGCGCAGGCCCAGCGTGAACACGCCGTACTCGCCCACGAAAAGCCCCTGCACGCTCGGCCAGGGGACCCATTGACCGACGACCCGCTCGAACCAGGGATTGACGTGGCCCTCGAAGACCGTCGTTTCCAGGAAGTCGACCACCTTGCCGGCCCCGAACCCGCCGACGAACTGGTAGAGCCCGAAGTAGTCCACCACGTGCAGCACGGCCGAGGCCCCCGGCTCGGCCAGCACCTCCACCGCGACGCGTTCCTCGTCGGTGATTGGCCAGAGCGAATACATTCCCGGCGTGTCCACCACCTCCACCTCGCCGGGAAGCCGGACCGCCCGGCCTCGAGCGACGCCCACCGTCGTGCCGGGATAGTTCGAGACGGTGACGTACCGCCCGGTCAGGCGATTGATAACGCGCTCTTGCCCACGTTGGGGCAGCCCACAACGAGGACCCGCCGGGCAATGCCACGGGGGCCGTTCTGGGCACGAGCCTGATCTGCAGTTACGGATGCGGACATGGGACGCCCTGCCTTTCTCGTGCACGGGCCGGGATGCGGACGGGCCGCATCGGCGGCATGGCTCTGGCTGGCTAGGCGTCGGGGGGGACGATTGGCTGGCTGGAGGCTCGCGGGGAATCGCGACGATCGGTCTACTCGGTCAGGATCAGCTTGCGGTTGCGGGTGATCCGCAGTCGGTACTCCTCGTTGCCGAACAGCAGACGCACTTCCTGCCGGCCGGCGAACAGCTCCTCGACGCTCAGACGCCGGTCGTCGGCGACAGGCGGCTCGACTGGCTCGGCCGACCGGGGGCCCAGCCGGTCTGGCGGCTCATGGTTCATTCCAGACCTCCCTGCCCACACTCGCCTTCCCTCAGCGGGCACTGGCCGTCGAGGCACTCCAGGCCGCAGCAGGGACACCGGGTGTGGTCTCCCGCGGGACAGGCCGGGCAGCCCGGGCCCAGGCGGGGCTCCAGCACATCGCCCAGCTCGTTCTTCCGCCAGTAGTCCACCAGCGTCTGCAGCCGCCGGGCCGTGGGACCCTCGATGAGGTTCTCCACACGACAGCTCTCGCGGTGGGCCTGCTCCGCCGAGAGCCCCAGGACCTCCGTCAGAAACAACTCGACGACGTGGTGGCGCGCCCGAACGCCGGCCACGGCCAGCAGGCCCCGCTCGGTCAGCTGGAAGAACCGGTTCTCGTCCTGCAGCACGTACCCGGAGCCTTTCAGCGACTGCAGGGCCACGGACACGCTGCCCCGCGTCAGCCCGAGTTGCTTGCCCACGTCGGTCACCCGAGCGTAGCCGTGCTCGTCAAGCAGTTCCGCGATGGCCAGCAGGTAATGGGCGGCGCTGTGCGTTAGGCTCTCGGACCCAATGGTGGATGGCGTACTCATCGTGTGTTCGGTATACCAGACACATGTTTGGACTGCCAAACATTTCCGCGGGATCTTTCGGCCTCCCTCTCTGCAGCCCCAGGCAGTCGCCTTGGCGGCCCGTGCGTCGGGGTCCATCCGATTGCCGTCGCCGAACTCCCCCGAGTCGCAATTGCGGCGACGATCGTGGACGGCCATCATGTCCCGTCGGCGGCGGCGAGCATCACGGCCGCCGTCCGCCATATGCAGCCCACGGTCGACTTCGGCCTGCCCGTCGAGGCCCTGACGCCCGGCGAGCACGAGCTGGTGCTCACCCGCACGGGCGGCTCGGCGTAGGTGTGGTTCTACACCGAACCCTCGGACGGCGAGCCCATCAACGTGCCCGACGAGGCCTTCGACGTCGAGCCGACCATTGGCCCGGCCGACCTGGACGTCCTTGACGAGCCGCTGGGCGTGGAGGCGCCGCACCAGACCACCGGCGCCGCGCAGTAGGCGGCCCGCTCCAGAGCGAGGCCCACCGGCCAAGCCCAGCAGGAGAAGCTGCGGGCCGAGCCGGCCGCACACAACGTCCTCGCACCGCGACGGATGCGTGTGCGGAGAGATCATTTCACGTCGATAGTGCAAGCCTTATGAATCATTTCATCACCACCCACTTGACGGATTGTCGATTAATTGTATCATCAGTGAAGATCAGCTCCCGGCGGCAGAGTGCTTGAGCCAGCATTTTCCCGCAAGGCCGGTGGCGGTTCGAGGGAGCACGTGAGGCGCGTGCCTGTCGCAGAGTCAGTCGAAATGGAGGACACCCGGATGAACCGATCTTCTGGACTTTCCGTGGCCATTCTGGCCATCGTTCTCGCCGTGTTTGGGGCCGCCCAGGCGGACTTCCTGACCGGATTCCAGTCGTACTACCCATGACGGCCAGCAGCACTGCCGATCAGGTCGTCGCCGACTACGGCCCGGCCGGCCTGAACGGCACCCGGGGCACCCACGCCGGCAGTGAGTTCTTCGACCCCATCGTGAACCAGGGCTCAGACTGGAGCCCCCTGGTGTCGGGCTGGGGCCTGCGCTTTGACGGCGGCCGGCATGTCGCCTACCTGAGCTCGGCCGGCAACTATGTGACCAGCGACGCCAACGCCCCGCAGACCTGGATGCTCTGGACCAAGCCCAAAACCAGCCAGACCGCCACCCCCACGGCCGGTTTGCTCTGGCATGGCTCTCTCAAGCTCCAGGTGGTCCCCTCCGGCAATAACGTCGTGGCCCAGATCAGCTGGAAGCAGGAGGACAATACGTGGGCCTCGCTCACGGGGACGACCGAGCTGGTCGACAACCAGTGGCAGCACGTGGCTCTGACCTATGACGGCAGCCAACTCGCCCTGTACATCAATGGTGAGGAAGAGCTGAGCCTCGTGACCACCCTGGCGGGGGCCTCGGAAACCGTGCGCCTCGGCAGGGACGTGAACCCGTGGGACTCGTCTCTGTACTCCTACCAGGGCCACATCGACGAAGTCGGCATTTGGTCGGCCGCGAAGAGCCAGGCCGAGATCGCGGCCGTCAACGCCCTGCTCCGCTTGGAGAAGGAAGCCCTCAACAGCCCCGAGCTGTCGGCCTTCGCCGACGCCTACGCGACCGGCACCGATGCCCTCGTCAATGGCCGGACCTACTTCTACTGCCCCAGCGGCCTGGCCGGCGAGGTCGGCCAGCGGGGCGGCTCGACGGGCGGCGGCGACGCCTACGTCGTCCTGGGCGCCAATGGCAGCGGTATGAGCATGGTCTACGTTCCCGAGCCGGCCAGCCTGGCCGTGCTGAGCCTGGGCGGCCTGGGCCTGATCCGTCGCCGCCGGTAGGCCATGCTGCATTCCAACGTTGTGACACACCCCCGGGCGGTCGCCGGCCGCCCGGGATGGCCTGCCGTACTCGCCTGCCTGTTCGTGTTCATCGGTACGATTGTGCCGCCCGCCCGGGCGATGGAGGACCCCATGAGCCAGTCCCACCTGATCGAGAGCCTCGAGCCCCGCGTCCTGCTCAGTGCGACCTTCGACTACGCCGCCGCCCCCTGGAGCGCCGCCGACGTGTCCGTCAACGGCTCGGCCAGCCTCAGCGGCGACGACCAGAGCCTGCTGCTCACCAGCGGGACCAACCAGAAGGCCTCGGCCTTCTTCAAGACCAAGGTCAGCACCGACAACTTCTCCACCAGCTTCACCTGGACGCCGTCAGCCACCGTGTACGACACGGGCTTCTCCATCGTCTGGCACAACGACGCCGACGGGTTGGGCTACGACCAGGTCGGCACCGACACCGCCACCGCCGCCAGCGGCATTGGCCCGGCCGCTCGACTGAACATCCTGTCCAGCGGGCACTACAAGCGGGGCACGCTCTCGGTCAGCGGCGCGACGCCGGCCGTCTACAGCAAGGAGGGGATGCTTCGGCCGGAGATGGGCACGGTCTGGACGGGCGGGCACACCTACCGCTTCGAGATCAGCCAGGGCGAGGGCAACATCCTCCACGTGGCCGTTACCGACGTTTCGACCGGCGACATCTGGTACCAGCCCATCGACATCGACCTCTCAGCCGTCGTCGGCAGCTCGGCCTGGGTCGGCTTCACCGGGGCGACCACCTCGGCGACCAACACCCAGACGATCGACGACTGGACCTACACCGAAGCCCCCGACGAGCTGCCGGCCGTGGCGATGTTCCGCGTGAGCGGCTTCACGCACAACACCGCCCTGGAGGGCAACATCTTCCGCGTCCGCGCGGGTGAGGCCGTGCGCTTCGATGCAACCGACAGCGTCGACCCCGACTTCGCCGCCGGCGATACGCTCAGCTACGAGTGGGACTTCGACTACGACGGCAGCACGTTCAGTGTCGACGCCACGGACCAGGCCCTCGACCAGAGCTTCACGCCGGGCACCTACACCGTCGCCCTGCGGGTCATCGACGGAGACGGCAACGTCTCGGCCCTGCGCACCACGACGATCCAGGCCGACGCCGGCCCGCTGGCGGTGATCACCCCCAGCCGCACCGAGGGCACCGGGCCAACGGGCGTGATGTTCGACGCCACCCGCTCGGCGGGCCTGATCGACGGGGACATCCTCAACCCGACCTTCCACTGGAACTTCGACGTCACGAACGTCAACCCCGCGGGTAAGTACGAGCAGGCTGACGGCTTCCTCGGCGGCTACGCCTTCACGTATGTTCAGGCGGCCGACCTGGCCGACGGCACGCTGGACGGGTTCGTGACCTACACCGTGCGGCTGACTGTGACGGACATCGACGGCCAGAGCCACAGCAGCGACACGCAGATCACTGTCCACGACTTCGGCGAGAGCTGGACGACCTACTACTTCGCCGCCGACGGCGATAATACGACCGGCGACGGCTCAATCGAGAACCCCTTCCGCTCGCTGAGCAAAGCCGTCAGCGTCTCGGGCAGCAAGACCCGCGTGCTCTTCCGCCGGGGCGACACCTTCACCACGAACGTCTATCGGGAGCTGTGGGGTTCCGGGGGCTACTGGGGCGCCTACACCGACCCCGACGCCCCCAGCGATGCCAAGCCCGTCCTCCAGGCCACCACCGGCTGCACGAAACTGCTCTTCGTCAACGCGGCGGACCGGACCTTCGAGGGCCTGCGCTTCGACGGGGCCGGCATTGCGGGGGGGTGGGGTTCAACACCCGCACGCTGCTCTACGGCAGCGAGGTCGTCAACACCTCCGGCCACGCGATCGGCGAGGGCCCCGAGTCGATGCTCTTCGACACCCAGGTCACCAACGCCAACGGCTACGGCTGGTTCGGCGGTAGCAAGGGGATCGAGGGCATGATGGTCGTCGGCAGCGTGATCGCCACCAATGGGGGCAACCAGCACCCGATCCGCTGGCAGCCGGCGTTCAGGACGCTGGTCGCCCACAGCAGCATCAGCGAGTCCAACGGCGGCATGAGCGCCGGCGCTTTCCGCGGCCGAAACAGCCAGATGGTCTTCGCCCACAACACCTGGACCAGCGGGCGGGCGATTGGCTTCAACCACGGCGGCACGTTCGACGGTCCCCACCACATCATGTGGGAGGGCAACCGCTTCAACCGCGTAGAACTCAACAGCATGGGCGGCTCGCACTTCGTGCTGCGCAACAACACCGCCTGGAACATGCCGGCCCTGATCAAGGGCTTTGAGGGCACCGGCGACCTGGCCCCGACCGACTTCCGCATCTACAACAACAGCGTCTACGCCGATGCCGGCGCCGCCGGCTGGGGGGCGGGCAGGCTGGTGGACTTTGATTCAGCCAATGGGTTGATCCTGCGGAACAACCTGGTGATGACCAGCCCCGACTCGCCAGTCAATGACGTGTACATCAGACTCAACCCTTCCAAGGGCCCCATCCGCGGCGTGGTGAGCGACCACAACGTCTTCTTCATCCCGTCGGATACCGACGGCAAGTACGTACGCTACAACTGGACCTACTACACCCTGGCCGACTGGCAGGCGGCGGGCTTCGGCACCGGTTCGACGGTCGGAGTCGACCCGCAAGTGCTCTCGGTGGATCGGACCAGCGAGGACTATCTCCGACCCGGCGCCAGCAGTCCCCTGATCGACGCCGGCGCGTTCACGCCGGTGAGGGGCGACCACGACGGCGTCGCCCGGCCGATTGGCGGCGGCTGGGATATCGGGGCCTATGAGTGGCAGCCGGCGGCCCTGGAGGGCGACGCCAACGGCGACGGCGTGGTCGATGACCGCGACCTGAGCATCCTGTTGAGCCACTGGGGCCAGGAGGACGCCACGCCCGACCAGGGCGATCTCAACGCCGATGGTCGCGTCGACGACCGCGACCTGAGCATCCTGCTGGGCCACTGGGGCGATGGCATGGCCCTCGGCAGCGACACCCTCAGCAGCGACGGCCTGCAGGGCGATACCGGCGGGCTCGATGGCACGGCCAATGAACCGCTGACGCAGATGGTGCCGATCCTCGCCACCGATACCGCCACCCTCTCGGCCGCCCCGCCGCTGGCGGCCCCGGGGGCCCAGCCGGTGGACCTGCTGGCACCTTTGACGCTCCGGCTGGACACCGTGCACATCCCAACGCCTCGGAAGGCGGCGAGTCCGACGCAGGCCTCGACGCTTGCCCCCCAGCTCGCGAGCGGCAAGTCCGGCTACCGGCCGCGGGTGGGTATCGACTGGGACGCTCTGTTGGTCCTGCGGGAACTGGATAGCCAACTCAGCGGCGACTGGCTGAGGCATTGACACCGAGGGCGACCGCGGCTCCGACCGCGCCAGCGCGGCCGACGTGACGGCAGCCTGGCACGAGGGCGCGGCCCGTCTGCGGGCCCTCCTGGACCGGGCAGAGGTGGGGCTTCGCTCCGCTGCGCCCCAGCCTAGGGCGCAGGCCGTCTTCGTAGGCTGGGGCGCAGCGTCAGCGGAGCCCCACCTTTTCGCCCAGCCAGCCACGTCGGGCGATGCCGTGGTCCAGCCCGTTGCCATCGGGGACGTCCGCGGGTACAACGTACAGACGTGGAGCGGATCGGGCCCGCGCGTCCCCAGCCCAATGACCTGCAGCGGCCACACGGCCTTGACACGATCAGGCCGTCGTCGGCAGCAGTTGGCGGCGATCCGCCCTGGAGGAGAACCGCCATGCCCCGGACCAACCTGCTGTTCCTGTACACCGACGAGCAGCGATTCGACACGCTGGCCTGCTACGGCAACACGCAGATCGAGATGCCCAACCTCAACCGCCTGGCCCAGCGGGCGGTGGTGTTCGACCAGGCCTACGTCAGCCAGCCCGTCTGCACGCCGTCGCGCTCGACGCTGCTGACGGGGCTCTACCCGCACACCAATGGCTGCACGGCCAACAACCTGCCGCTGCCGGCCGAGGTGCCCTGCCTGCCCGAGATGCTGCCCGCCGACTACGCCACGGCCCATTACGGCAAGTGGCACCTGGGCGACGAGATCTTCGCCCAGCACGGCTTCGACGACTGGCGCGCCATCGAGGACCAGTACGCCGAGCACTACAGCGAGGGCAAGCCCCGCGAGCAGCTCTCGCACTACCAGCAGTGGCTCATCGAGGAAAAGGGCCAGCTCCCCCCCAAGGGCCGATACTTCGACCGCAACCAGGCCGCCCGGCTGAGCGAGGAACTCTCCAAGCCCGCCTACCTCGCGCAGGAATCCATCCGCTTCCTGCAGGAACATCGCGACGAACCCTTCGCGCTGTACGTGAACTTCCTCGAGCCGCACATGCCCTTCACCGGGCCCCGCGACGAGCAGTACGACCCCGACGCGATCCCCCTGCCGCCGAACTTCGAGACCCCGCCCGACGGCAGCAACCATGTTCGGCCCCTCGCCAACCACCACAAGTGGAGCCGCCGGTTCGACACCGAACAGAAGTGGCGTGCCCTGCGGGCCCGCTACTGGGGCCTGTGCAGCCAGGTCGATACGCATGCCGGGCGCATCCTGGATGCGCTGGAGGCACTGGGCCTGGCGGAGAACACGATCGTCGTATTCACCAGCGACCACGGCGACATGATGGGCAGCCATCAGATGTTGGCCAAGACGGTGATGTACCAGGAGTCGGTCCGCGTGCCGATGCTGGTCCGCCTGCCGGGCCAGTCGGCCCAGCGGCGCGTGGCCGGGCCGGTGAGCCAGGTAGACCTGGTGCCGACGCTGCTGGAGTGGATGGGCCAGCCGATCCCGTCGCACCTGCAGGGCCAGTCGCTGGCCTCGCTGGCCGACGCCGGCCGATGCGACCGCGACGTGTTCATCGAGTGGAACGGCTCCAACGGGGCCGAGGACGAACGACCTGACTCGCTGGCCGACCTGTGCACGCCCGAGCAGTACGCGCGCGCGATGGCCGATGCGGTCCGCACGATCGTCACGCCCGACGGCTGGCGGTTCAGCTTCTCGCCGATGGGCCAGCACGAGCTGTACAATCTCAACGACGACCCCTACGAGACGACCAACCTGGCCGGCCGACCCGAGCAGCGGGCGCGGATGCGCGAGCTCCGTGGCCGAATCGTGGCCTGGCAGCGACAGACGGGCGACACCGCAGCCCTGCCGGAGGTGTAGGCAAGCGGTTCTGTGACGAGGAGGACACGATGGGCATCAAGGTAGGCATTTGTGGGCTGGGGCACTTCGGGCGGCACTTCATTCCGCTGTTCCAGGCGCACCCGTTCTGCGACGAAGTGGTCCTGGCGGAGCTTCGGGGCGACGTGCTGGCCGAGGCGGCCCGCGAGAATCGCGTTGAGCGGACGTGCGGCTCGCTGGAAGAGCTGCTGAAGACCGACGTGGACGCCGTGGCCATCTTCACCCAGCGGTGGCGCCACGCGCGGATGGCCATTGATGCGCTCAAGGCCGGCAAGCACGTCTACAGCGCCGTGCCGGCCGGCGTGACGGTCGAGGAGATGCTCG
>JAWLCG010000195.1:0-9428 GCA_041687295.1 Phycisphaerae bacterium
GGCCGCCCCCGCCGCGGGGCCTCGCGGGCGCTCGCCCCGGCCTACGGTCCACCGCATTGACCCTCCCGCCATCGCGGGCTACCATGACGGCCAACCCCTGCGATGGAGGCCCCCATGAGCGCGACGATCCCCGGCCTGGACATGCCGCTGACGACACTGGTCGACCGCTACCAGAAGCTCCGGGCCGACCGCGACGGCCGGCAGCGGGCCTTCGCCGAGGGGCGCCGGCCCTACCTGATCTTCCACACCCCGCCGGCCAGCATCTGGGGCGACATCCGCACGCCGGAGGCCTGCTTCGCCGCCAACATCCAGTACGTCGCCCGCTGCCTCGACACCGCCAGCGACGACCTGCCCGCCCTGGAGCCCTGGTTCGGCACGGGCGTGTACGCCAACATGTTCGGCTGCCCCTACGTGTGGCGCGAGGACAACGCCCCGGCCGTCCACTACCGCTACCACACGCTCGACGAGGTCGCCGGCCTGCCCAAGCCCCGCTGGGCCGACAGCGAGATCGCCCGGCTCGTGCTCGACACGATCCGCTACTTCAAGGCCCGCACCGGCGACGCCATCCCCATCGTCTGGACCGACACGCAGTCCGCCAGCGACACGGCCACGCTCGTCCTGGACGCCTGCGAGGTGCTCGCCGGCTGCATCACCGAACCGCAGGCCGTGCTGAAGTTTATGGGCACGATCAACGAACTGGTCATCGAGTTCAGCCAGGTCCAGGCCGAGCTGATCGGCGACGCGATCGTCCACCCCGGCCACATCATGCTCAACGGGGCCGGCCTGCGGGGGATGAGCATCTCCGACGACAACCTCGCCGTCGCCTCGCCCGACGTCAACCGCCGCATCAACCTGCCGATGAACGACCAGATCGGCCAGGCCATGGGCGGCGTGGCCATCCACTCGTGCGGCTGTTTCAGCCACTCGATGGCGATGGTGCCCGAGGTGTGCCCGAGCTGCGTGGCCATCGACTGCGCCCTCGACGGGCGGATCGACCCCAACCCCAACGAGCCCGAGGCCGTCCGCGACGCCCTCGCCGGCACGGGCATCGCCCTGCACGCCCGCATGGCCGGCGGCCTCGACGACGTCATCGCCCGCGTAAAACGCCTGCTGCACCCGGACTTGCGTCTGATCGTCCACGCCGGCTTCGCCGACGCCCCCGACTCGCACCGCCGATACGAGGCCCTCGACACCCTCCTGGCCGAGTACTACGCGTAGGCCGGGTCGAGCGCAGCGAGGCCCGGCAGCCTTGGCTCCCCGACGGCGGCGGAGCCAGCCTGGGCCGTATGGAGTGCGGCGACAGCGTCGCCGCTTCAGCTGGCGTGTGCAGCCCCCTACCCCGAATTGGGTTCGTTTCCGCGGCCCATATCCCCCCGAATCCATTGCGCAAACACAACTTCCGCCATACCCAATTGGGTTCGTTTCATCACCCCCCCCAGCCTGCCGCGCCTGGGCCGTATGAAGCGAGGCGACAGCGTTGCCGCTCTGGCTCGTGGGTGAACCAGCCAAAGCGGCGATGACTCGCCGCACCCCATACTGCCCCTGTGTCCTTGGCCGATGCCCGGACCAGGCCCCGCCTGGGCGGCGAATTGGGTTCGTTTCGCAGGACCCGTTCAGGGACTAAGCTTCCCCGCAGCTGAACCTTGCGCAGAACGCAATTGGGTTCGTTTCGTCACACCCTCACCGCCCCGCCCTCGGACATCGAGGCCCCCGGCCATCCTCGAGACGGCCAATAGTTACTGTTCCCGTCCCCGAGGTCCCTGGGCGGAAGAGGGGTGAAAGGGGCCAGCACAGCAGGGCCGGCCACGGGCCCATCCCGGCCAGCGCCGCCTGGGGCGTATGGAGTGCGGCGGCCTTGACGCCGCTTTGGATCGGTGGCGCCAGGGCCAGCCAAAGCGGCGACGCTGTCGCCGCACTCCATACGTCGCCCGTGCCCCCGCCGATCTCGACGGCTTGGCCTGACGGGGCATCGCCTTCAGGGGGGGAAACGGGGTCAGGGATCACTTCGGCGCACACTCCGCCCACGAAGGCGACCTCCGTTTTCTGGCTCCCATCCCAATTAGTTGGCGAGGAGAAACCCTCCTGGGGCTCTGCCCCAGACCCCGGGATTTACCGCATGGGGCCCCCCGGCAAGACATAACAGGCGACTCGGCCAGGAGGAGCCGCCCGTGCCGTAAGGGCGCCTTGGCGGCGCTCGGGTCGCTTCACAGCGTTGCCCTGTCCTGGGCCAAGGTCTCTGGAGTGTATCATCCCTGCCGGGGGGCCTAAAGCGATAAATCCCGGGGGTTTGGGGGCTGGCCCCCATTCCTTTTCCTCAACTTCTTGGGATGAGAACCTCATTTCTTTCCCCGGCCGACCCCATGCAGGGGCTCAGAGGCCCGGCGTTTGGGCCCGGCTGGGTGTCGGGGCTGGCTGGTCCTGCAGCGAGTACTCGGCAACGGTGTCGCTGTTCCAGGGCGACATGCGCACCCACATGCGGCCGGCGGTCACATCCATGACAATGGAGGCCACAGTCATCGAAATGCTTCCGTCGGCGCGTTGGATGGGGCTGCGGCAGACGGCGCGGGGGGCGCCGAAACGGTCGCTCAGGGCCGTCAGAACCGCCTGGCTGTCGATGCGGCCGACCTGCGGGCGCAGCAGAGCCTCGACCCTCCGGTCGCGGTAGAGGCTGCAGGGACTGCGGGCCACGCCCACGTCGCGCAGCTTGGCCAGGGCGGCGGGGCTCTTGAAGTGGTTGGCGTGCACGAGCAGGCCAGCTTGCGGCACCAGCCAGAAGGCCTCGCCCGGGGTCACTTCGAAGTTGATCGCGTCGCCGTCGCCTTCGGCGCTGCTGACGGTCATGTTGTTGGAGGCCGCCACCGGCGGCGCACTGACGGCCGCCAGGGCATCGGCGTAGAGGGCGCTTTCCAGCACCCGCCGGCGGATCAGGGCCAGCGGGACGCCGGTCCGCACGGCCTGGCTGTCGCGGTCGGCCGAGAGCCCGTTGCCGGTGATCGCGATCCCCGCCGAGCTGAGGCCGCAGCGGGCCAGCCCACCGGCGATGGTGAAGCTCAGCAGCGACGGGCCCTCTTCCGGCACGACCTTCAGCACGAGGCACAGCTCGGCGCAGTCCTGCCGGTAGTCCCAGTTCTGCGCGTGCAGCAGGTGCCCGTCGGCGGTCACCGACGGCAGGCAGACGACGGACGTGCACTCGGCGCGGGCGGCGTCTTCGCTCTGGCGCTCGCGCATGAGCTCGTTGCGAGCGTTGAGCAGGATCAGGGCCTCGCGCTCGACGCCGGCCCCCTCGGCGATGCCGCTCAGCTCTTCGAGGTAATCGGCGCAGTAGGCCTCGATCTGGGGGGCAAAGCCCGCGGCACGCTGTTTCACTTCAGCCCACGGCCGACCGCCCCGGGCCATGATGCCGACGAACAGATCGCACGCTGCCCGCACCCGGTCGCGGGCCGACTCGCCGTACTGTCGACCCCGCGCCCGCGGCGGGCCGTGGATTTCGATCAGGGGAACCTCTGGCATGGCATGGACTCCTTACGGACGCTCAGCCCGCATCTGTTCTTTGCGCTGCTTGAACCACGGCTCCAGGGCCTCCAGAGACCCGGGGCGAAACCCGGGGAACCCGGGCGAAACCCGTGAAACCCGGGCCGTTCCGCCGGCAACGAGCTGCCGGCCCTACCGGCTGGACAGAAAGGTTCCTGACCCCTTCCCCCGCGAGCGTAGCCGCCTTGACCGCCAAGGGCAAGGGGGCTGGCCCTGGCATTCGACCAGCGCCGCCTGGACCGTATGGAGTGCGGCGGCCTTGACGCCGCTATGGATCGGTGGCGCCAAGGCCAGCCAAAGCGGCGATGACTCGCCGCACTCCATACGTCGCCCGTGCCCCCCGCCGATCTCGACGGCTGGGCCTGACGGGGCGTCCTTGGGAGCCCGGGGCCGGCGGACCGATCAGCCCTCGTAGCTTTCCGTTTCGGGCTGCTGGCCCTGGGCGGTTTTGGCGCGGAGGGGCTTGAGGCGGGCGGCGACGCGGGCGAGGCGGGCGCCGAGGTTGCGGGCGGTGGTCAGCTCGGACTCGACCGGCTGGCGGGAGTTGTCGGGGCCGGCCAGCGTGCCGGGGCCGTAGGGCGAGCCGCCGATGCCGTCGGTCACCAGCAGCTGGGGGTTTTGGCCATAGGGCGTGCCGACGAAGACCATGCCCAGGTGCAGCAGCGGCACGAGGCTGGTCAGCACGGTCGTCTCCTGTCCGCCGTGGATGGTGGCGGTGCTGGTGAAGACGCCGGCGGCCTTGTCCTCCAGCTCGCCCTTGAGCCACAGGCCGCTCGTCGTGTCGATGAAGGCCTTGAGCTGGGCCGTCATGTTGCCGTAGCGCGTCGGCGTGCCGAAGGCGATGCCGTCCGCCCAGCGCAGGTCGTCGTGGGTGGCCTCGGGGATGTCCTGCTGCCGGTCGCGGGCCTGGCGGTAGTGCTCGCTCTTTTCCAGGTGGGCGCGGAAGGTCTCCAGCTCGGCCACCCGCCGCAGGCGGACCTCGGTGCCCTCCTCCCGCCGGGCGCCCTCGGCGACGGCCTCGGCCATCTGGTGGACGTGCCCGTACGCGCTGTAGTAGACGATCAGGATGTTAGTGACCATGGCGTTTCCCCTGAGACAATGGGCCTGTGGATTCCTGCCGGATTGTAGGGCCGTGCGCGGGGCGAGTCCACGTAGCGGTCCCGCCCTGCGTTGGGCGGGCGGGGCGGTCTACCGGCAGGCGGCGTTGAAGCGGGCGACGGTGTCGCTGATCAGTTGGACGCGGTCGAAATCGGCGTTGGTGGGCACGTTGTCGCCCAGGCCCAGCACGAAGCCCCGTCGCCGGCCAATCTGTTCGAGAAGCCGTTCGACGTAAGCCACCAGGACCTCGCGCGAGCATCCCTCGGCGCACATGTACACCGATGGCACGCCGCCCTGGACGGCCACGCGGCCCTCGACGGCGTCCATCAGGACGGACATGTCCAGCTCGGTCATGGGCCGGGGGGTGGCGGCCTCGATGATGTCCAGGCCGCAGTCGGCGATCAGCGGCACGAGCTGGTCGAGTCGGCCGCACCAGTGGCCCTGGGCGAGCTTGCCGCCGGCGTGGAGGATCTCGGCGACCTGCTGGTAGAAGGGCACGGCATAGCGGCCGAACAACTCGGGCGGGCAGGTCAGCTGGTCCATGTTGTCGCCGTTGCTGACGACCTCGCAGGGCCCCTCGGCCGCCAGGCGGTAGGCGATCAGGAAGCTCCTTTCCATGGCCGCGAGGGTCTGGGCCATCTCGGCGGGGTAGTCGTACAGCAGGTAGTAGGCGTTCTGGTAGCCGATCTCCATCTTGGCCAGTTCGATGAAGGGCACCGCCGGCAGGCAGGTCAGGACGATGCCGTCCTCGCCCACGTCGGCGGCCTGGCGGGCGTACGCGTCGGGGGTCAGCTCGTAGCCGGTGGCGTCGTAGAGGTAGCGCAGGGGGCGGAGGTCGTCGACCGTCTTGACGCGGTGCTCCTGCAGGAACCAGGTGTTCGCCGAGTCGTTCGCGCGGACGTGCACGGTCTGCAGCTCGCCGACGGGCGTGGCGAACCGCGTGACGCGCCGGTCGGCGTCGGCCGAGTGCGTCACGCGGACCGAGTCGTCCACGACGGCCTGTACGATGCCGACGCGCCGCCAGATCGTCCCGCCGACGGCCCGCACCAGCGCGTTGGGCGCCAGGTGCCGGTAGGGCTCGGGAATCGTGCCGTTGGCCGAGTTGACGGCGTACCAGTGGTCGAAGTTGGGCGCCCACGTCACGGCCGGCACCGGCTCGCGGCGGAGGGCCTGCATGTACAGTCGGCGAAAGCTCATGAATGGCTCCTGGGCATCTGAATACCCCAGGGCAGCCTGCGTCCGCAACCCAATTGCGGCGGAAAGGGGTCCGCCGGCCTTGCCGCGTCAGTCCAGGCGGAGGCCCTGGCGTTCGAGCCAGCTCTTGAGGTCGTGCATCTCGCGGTTGAAGACGTCGTTGTCGTAGTCCTGCTCGAGCTTGGCGATGAGCTCGGCGAGTTCGGGCTTCTCGGCGACCATCTCGTTGAGCTTGTGCTCCCACTGGTCGGACAGGACGCGGAGGTCCTCCAGGTCGACCTCGATGCCCAGCAGGCCGGCCAATCGGCGGGCGAGCGACTCGATGCCGCGGGGGTTGCGTCCCTGGATGTAGGCGGGGATCTCGGCGACCAGCGTGGAGACGGGCACCGGCCCGCCGGCGGCGCGGTGCATCAGGTGGGTGACCAGGCTGGCGGGGCCCTCGTACTGGCTGAAGCGGGCGCCGATGGCCTCGAGAGGGGCCTTGGCGCCGGCGTGCGAGACCGAGCTGGTCAGCCGCGGCTCGCGGGTGTGCGGGGTCATGCCGGCGACGCTGCCGATGAAGTAGACCGCCTCGCAGTCGAAGACGCGGGCGGCCTCGAGCAGGCAGTCGGCGTAGCTGTCCCAGCGGATGTTGGGCTCGCGGCCCTCGAAGAGGATCAGGTTGGGCTTCTCCGCCCAGTAGAAGTAGTTGGTGGGCATCTCGTAGGCCTCGATCAGGCCATCGCGGATCCGCACGCCCGGGCGGAACAGGGCCGAGACCTCCATCGTGCCGGGGAAGTTGAGCAGGTAGAAGTCCTCGGGCTCGATCTCGGCGACGCGCTCGGCCCCGACGTGCTGGGCGAGGTAGCCGACGGTGCCGGTGGAGACCTCTCCGCCGTCCATCCAGCCGGTGAAGGCCAGGACCATACGGCTTCGGCGGGCCTTGGGGTTGAAACGAAGCTTGAACTGCTCGGCGGCCATTCCGACACCTTCCTGCGGCAATGCGGGGCCCGGGGGTCCCTCGGCGGTCGAGGCGCCGGCCGAACGGGGGCCGGTCGCCCTAACCCATTGTGGGGCGGCGGGCCCGACAAGGCAACCGCCGGGCGACGCGCCGGGCCATCTGTCCCCGGCCCCGGGCCGCTGGGCACCTTGACAGAATGGCCCTGTGCGGTACACTGGAGCCTGCCCTCGCCGGGGAAATGCTCCCTCGGCCAAGCCGCCGTACCCAAGGAGGTCCTCGTGGTCAAGACCGCCCTGACGCTGTGCCTGTGCCTACTGCTTCCGCTTGTGGCCCAGGCGGCGACACTGAACCTGCAGGTGACCACCGACCGCGACGCCTACGCGCCCGGCCAGACCGTGCACTGGACGATCCTGGCCTGGTCCGACGCGGGCACCCACGCCGGCATCGCCAGCCTGGGCGTGGACCTGGTCTACTCGGACACGCTGGGCCTGTCGGCGGCCGAGACGACGGCCGATGGCCTGGCCCTGGCCAACAGCTACTATTCGCCGGCGCGGGGTTTCGAGCTGCTCTCGCCGGGCTTCGTCGACAACCAGTGGGGCCTGGTGCGCGACATCTCCGTCTACCAACGGCCCGCTGGCCGGGTGCTCAACGTCGGCAACGACGGCGTGCCGCACGTGCTGGCCACCGGCACGCTGCTGCCGCCCGGCCAGGGGCCTCAGACGCTCACCGCCAACCTGGTGGCCGGCAACTACTGGCCTGACGCCACGGGCAACGCCCTGCCCTTCGGGCTGGTGATGGATCAGCCGGCCGAGTTCACCGTCGGCGGCCTGGCCCTGCCCGGCGACGCCAATGGCGACGGCACGGTCGACGACCGCGACCTCAACGTCGTGCTGGCCCACTGGGGCGACGCCGGCGGCTGGGCCCAGGGCGACTTCGACGCCAGCGGCGTCATCGACGACCGCGACCTGAGCGTCCTGCTGAGCCACTGGGGCGACGGCGCCGCCGCGGCCATCCCCGAGCCGGCCTCGCTGGCCCTGGTGGCCGGCGGGCTGCTGGCCCTGCGCCGACGCCGGGCGTAGGGGTCCGCACACTGGGCTCGGCCCAAGCCCACGGAATGCCTTCCGGGGGCATCGGGGCCGGGCGGTCCCTGGCGCGGTCCAACGCACCCACGCGTCCGATGGGCGAACGGGTAGGCCGGACGCAGTCCGGCTGGGAAGAAGCGCCTCATCGGACAGCCTCCCCCAGCCGGACTGCGTCCGACCCACGGGCGGCTGGCCCTGTGGCGGCGTTGGCCGTAACTGCCGGTGGTGCCGGGCCTGGCGATTTTTTTGCGGCCTGCCAGGTAAGGGGGCACCGCGCCGCGTTTGGTAACTTGGGTAATCTGGGATATTTACCGAGCCCAGGCAGTCAGGGGCAGATTCTGGCCATTTGGGCTTTGGTTTGGGGGGGTGGTTTGGCTATCATGTCGTTCGACACGTGGCCGTCCGGACAAGAAAGTCTGGGCCTTAACGGGTCCCGGATTAAGGGGTTGAGCGATTGTGCCGATTCATCTGTTGCCCGCCGACCCCGAAGTGCATACCGGCCGAGGCTCCGGGACATCCCCTACAACACGGAAGACAGACGTATGAATAGCAGCAGGACGTGGTTTCCGCTGGTGGTCGCCCTGGCCTCGGTTGTCGGTCTGGCCAGTGCCCAGACGGTGCCGGACGCGGTGGGCAACACTCTGCCCAGCCAGGACGTGATCCTCTCGTTCGTCAACCCCGGGCAGATCGCCACGGTGCTGGTCACCGAGGGCGACGTCATCGAGGCGGGCCAGGCCCTGGTCCAGCAGGACGACGAGGCCGAGCAGATCCAGCTGGCCCAGCTCAAGGCCGACGTGGAGACGCAGGTGCACGTAGCGGCCGCCAAGGCCCAGCTCGACCAGCGGCGCGTCGTCTTCGAGCGGACCCAGATCGCCCACGAGAAGGGCGCCGCCAACGACCTGGAGCTCGAGGAGGCCCGGCTGGACGTGACGATCGCCGAGCTCTCGCTGGACCTGCGGAAATTCGAGAAGGAGCAGGCGGCCCGCAAGTACCAGGAGTACGCCACCCGCGTCGACCGCATGACGCTCAAGAGCCCCTTCGACGGGCAGGTCGAGGAGGTCTTCCTCCACGACGGCGAGAGCGTCGACAAGATGGTCAAGGTCATCCGCCTGATCCGCATCGACCCGCTGTGGCTGGACGCCCCCGTGCCGGCGACGCTGGCCCGTCAGCTGACGGTGGGCCAGGAGGCGACGGTGATCTTCCCGGGTTCGGACGGCTTTGAGACCTCGGGGCGGATCCGGCACATCGCCGGCGTGGGCGACTCGGCCAGCGATCGGCTGATGGTTCGCGTCGAGGTATCCAACCCCACCCGCCGGCCCGCCGGCGAGCAGGCGCACGTACGTTTTTCGGTCCCTGGCCAGCAGGCCCCGGCGGTCGGTACCGCCGGGCAGGCCCCGGCTGAGCCACAGTCCTAATGAAGGCAAAAGGAGCATCACCCATGGCCCAGGATCAGACCCCCAACGAAGCCAAGCCCGTCGACGAGCAGGCCCGCGAGCAGACCGGCCAGCAGCAGGTCCGCCTGCGGATCGACGAGCGGAACATGGACACCACCTACGCCAACGCCTTCCGCTCCAACGGCACGG
>JAWLCG010000196.1:0-9303 GCA_041687295.1 Phycisphaerae bacterium
TCGCCCCGCTGATCACGATGTTCTTCCTGATCACCTACGCGATGATCAACCTGGTGGTCTTCCTGGAGCAGCGGCTGGGGCTGGTGAGCTTTCGGCCCTGGCTGCAGGTGCCCTGGCCGGTGCCGCTGATCGGCACGATCGGCTGCCTGGCGGTGATGTTCGTGGTCAACCCGCTGTTCAGCCTGGCGGCGGTGGGTGTGGTGGTGCTGTTCTACAACGTGCTGATCCACCGCCACCTCGAGGCCCCCTTCGGCGACGTACGGTCGGGGCTGTTCGTGGCCCTGGCCGAGTGGGCGGCCAAGCGGGTGGCGGTCCTGCCGGCCAACCGCGAGCGGGGCTGGAAGCCCAACCTGCTGGTGCCCGTGGAGGACCCGCCGACGCTGCGGGGCCAGTTCCGCCTGCTGCACGACATCACCGCCCCGCGCGGCTCGGTGCGGGTGCTGGGCCTGCACCGGCCCGGCCAGGAGCCGGCCGACTTCGAGCGGCGGCTCGAGGGGCTCAGCCAGGCCTTCCGCGAAGAGGGCGTCTTCGCCAGTTGGACCCGCATGGAGAGCGAGGGCTTCGGCCAGGGGGTACGGGCGGCGATGGCGGCCCAGGGCGGGTCGTTCTTTCGGCCCAACGTGGTGTTCCTGTCGCTGACGCCTGAGGCCGAGCCGGCCCGCCGCCAGGCCCTCGCCCATATCGCCCAGACCGGGCTGGAAGAGGGCCTCGGCGTGATGCTCTTCCTGGAGCACCCCGCCGCCAGGCTGGGCCGGCGGGCTTCGGTGAACGTCTGGGTGCCCCCGGCCGGGCCGCAGTGGCAGGTGCCGCTGGACCTGGGCGACCTGGACCTGGCGATCCTGACGGCCTACAAGCTCCAGCGGAACTGGCGGGCCCAGTTGCGGCTGATCATGCGCGTCGCCAGCGACGCCGACCGGGAGCCGGCCGAGGGCTATTTGCGGACCCTGGCCGACCTGGCCCGCCTGCCCGACACCGAAACGGCCGTGCTGACCCCCCAGACCCCCCTGGCCATCAGCGAGGCTCTCGTCGCCGACCTCCACGTGCTGCCCTGGCCGGCCGGCCCGACCGACCCGGACGCCATGGTCCGCCAGGTCGAAACCCTCCGCGCCAGCTGCCTGTACACCCGCGAGGCCGGCCCGGAAAGCGCCCTGGCCTGACCGCCCCCACCGCGCCCGAACTGCTGTTCCGGCAACGGCATCCGTTCTGCCCGCCGGACTGGAAATGGGGGTTGCCGAATCCACAAAACCGTGCTACAGTAGACCCTGCACGTTAACCAAGGTCAACCTGCCTTTGAGGGTTGGCAGGACATCACGTCAAAGGAGGAGCTTCATGAGACACGCACTCGCATTGGCTGTGCTGCTGGCAGCGGCCCCGGCCTGGGCGGCCCTGATCGCCCATGCGCCGATGGAAGACACCAACCAGGACGGCTACCTAGGCAACTGGGCCCAGAACCAGGACACCGGCGGCACGGGCTGGCTCAACGGCTGGTACAACGAGGCCGACAGCGACGGCAACTGGGCCCGCGAGAAGGTCACCACCAACCTGACGCACCCGAACCTGCCGCAGCCCTCCACGGGCGGATCGGCCCTCCACGGCGCCTACGGCAAGGCCAGCGCCCGCCGCGACATCGACACGACCGGCTGGGACGCCTACACCGACGGCGGCCTGTTCGGCAAAGATGGCACGACGCTCTACATGAGCTTCCTGGTCGAGTACCACGGGCCCATCTACCCTGACAGTGGCCTGATCCTCACCAGCGACACCGCCACCGGCGACGGCGGCCTGGCCAGCCTGAGCAACGACTTCTGGGTCGGCCTGAAGCACCGCTGGACCGGCGTCAGCGGCCAATACGAGGCCTTCTGGGGCACCAAGGCCGGGCGGCTCGGCGACGGCCTGGGCATCAACGTCACCGAACTGCCTGTCCACATGCTGGTGGCCAAGATCGAGTTCGGCGCCGGCACCACGGCCGGCAACGAGCGGGTGACCCTCTGGGTCGACCCGACCGACGAGAGCAGCATCCCCGTCGGCGTGCAGAACAACGTCGCGAGCTTCCAGTTCAGCGGTTTCCGCGTCAACAAGCTCAACGCCTCGCTGATCGACGAGATCTACCTCGGCACGACCATGGCCGACGTGGTCGTCCCCGAGCCGGCCAGCCTGAGCCTGCTGGGCCTGGGCGGCCTGGCCCTGCTCCGCCGCCGGCGGTAGAGCCCTCCCCTGCAATCCCAAGGGCCCGCGTTCCACCCGGAGCGCGGGCCCTTTTTCGTAAGCAACCGGAGGGGCGAACCACCTGACCACTTGCCGGCTGAGCCTGGAATTGCCCAAGGCTCAGCCAAAGGTGGGGCTCCGCTGACGCTGCGCCCCAGCCTACCAAGACGGCCCGCCGCGTAGGCTGGGGCGCAGCGGAGCGAAGCCCCACCTTCGGATGGGCCCATCTTGCAGGCCCGACGCAGTCCGGCTGGGAAGAAGCGCCCCATCGGACAGACTCACCCAGCCGGACTGCGTCCGGCCTACCCCGGTCACTGCCACGGGCCGGGCCGTCGCGGGCCTCGGCGCAGACCGCGGGCCCGCGACGCGTCGGCGCCGCGGGCCCGCACGTGTCATGCCAGGGACTCTGACCCTACCGCCGGCGGCGGATCAGGGCCAGGCCGCCCAGGCCCAGCAGGCTCATCGTGGCCGGCTCGGGAACGGCCTCGAAGCTCAGGTACGGCTCGAGGTCGGCGCCCTCCTTGGGCTTGAAGCAGGAGTTCATGTACTCGCCCTGGATGCGGGCAAAGGCCAGGCCGCTGATCGTGCCGTCCAGCAGCTTCTGCATGGTCGCCTGCGGCACGGTGAAGCTCACCCAACCGCTGTCGATCGAGCTGTCCAGCAGGTTGTCCATGTCGACCACGTCGGCGATGGCGCCGCCGGCGGGCACGTAGTTCTCGAACGTGACGGTGTCTTCATCAAAGCTCCCGCCAGTCAACTCGTACAGGCCGTTGGGCAGGGCGGCTTCCTTCCAGACGATCCGGACGGTCAGCGTCGCGTCGCCGACGGCCGTCCAGCCGAACGGCAGGTTGTCCCACTGCATCAGCATCGCCTTGGAGGCGGTGACGCACAGCGTCGCCGAGGCGCCGGTGTTGGCGGTGGGCTTGTCGGCCTCGATCATCGCATCCTCGGTCGGCCACAGGCTGAACGAGTCCGCCGACACCAGGCCACATAGAAGCATCACGGGCAGGGCAAGAACGAGCAATCTCTTCATGATCCTCTCCTTTTGAAGGGTTTGACATGGTCCCGGCCCACTTGGCCGGGACGAATCCACCATGCCTGGCTCGTGCACAATCTGAACGTGAACCGGGCGAACAGATCAGAGAAGGGCCTGACAGAACTGCACAGCAGGCAGACCCGAATCCTCGCGTAACACAGATGAACTCCAGCTCCACGCTCCACCTTACCGGAGCTTTGCTGATTCGTCAAGATCAAGAACCCGCCCGAAAACAGGAAGGGCCCAGCCGACCGGCTCTGTGCCGAATGCTTCAGCCTTGCCGCGGGGGCCCGGGGCCAGTATGGTGCGGCCAACCCATGGAAAAGGAGGCGGGCATGAAGGGCGGCAACTGGATTACGGCACTGATCCTGGTCGGGCTGGTCGCGGGGGCCCTGGTCGGCCAGCTGATGCACGCGGACTATGACGAGGCCGACGCCGTCGCCCGCATCGCCGCCGCCCGCCGGGCCGTCGCCGCCGGCACGGCCAGCGAGGACCAGCAGGCCCTCGCGGCCACCTCGCCCTCACAGGCCTGGACGCTGCACCCCCACGGCGAGGCGCTGAAGTACTTCCACTTCGTCGGCTCGAAGGTCTTCATGAACGCCCTGAAGATGCTGATCATCCCGCTGATCGTCACCAGCATGGTCGTGGGCGTCACCAGCGTGGGGCATTTCGGCCAGCTCGGGCGGATCGGGCTCAAGACGCTGGTGTACTACTTCGCCACGATGCTGCTGGCGGTGAGCCTGGGCCTGGTGCTGGTGCACGTGGCCCGGCCCGGCGACGGCATGGCCGAGGCCATGGGCGGTGCCGAGGCGATGGCCCAGCGGGCGGCGGCGGCCTACGAGGATTCCGGCCAGGCCGCCACCGTCGAGGCCAACCGCCCGGCCGGCCTGGGCGGGGCGATGCTGCGGATCGTCGAGGAGATCATCCCGGCCAACTTCGTCGAGGCAATGGCCGAGGGCGACGCCCTGCCGGTGATCTTCTTCAGCCTGCTGTTCGGCGTGCTGCTGACGACCGTCGGGCCCGTGGGCCTGCCGGTGCGGGCGTTCTTCGAGGGCAGCTTCGCCGTGCTGATGAAGATGGTGCACGTGGTGCTCTGGCTGGCGCCGCTGGGCGTGTTCTGCCTGCTGGCCTGGACGATCGCCCGGATCGGCCTGAGCGTGTTCGCCTCGGCCATCGGCGGGTACATGGCCGTGGTGCTCGCCGGGCTGGGCCTGCACGGGCTGGTGGTGCTGCCGCTGATCCTCTGGCTGCTGGGGCGAACCAACCCCTACCGCTTCGGCTGGCAGATGAAGCCCGCCCTGCTGACGGCCTTCGGCACCGACTCGAGCTCGGCGACGCTGCCGGTGACCCTCGAGTGCGCCACCGAGCAGGGCGGCGTCAGCCGAAAGGCCGCCGGATTCGTCCTGCCGCTGGGCGCGACGATCAACATGGACGGCACGGCCCTGTACGAGGCCGTCGCCGTCGCCTTCCTCGCCCAGTGCTACGGCATCGAGCTGACGCTCGGCATGGCCGTCGTGATCGCCCTGACGGCCACCCTGGCCGCCGTCGGCGCCGCCGGCATCCCCAGTGCGGGCCTGGTGACCATGGTCATCGTCTTCCAGGCCGTCAACAGCCTGCTGGCCGGCCAGGGCGTCGAGCTGGCCATCCCCGCCACCGCCATCGGCCTGATCCTCGGCGTCGACCGCCTGCTCGACATGTGCCGCACTACCGTCAACGTCTGGGGCGACGCCGTCGGCGCCAAGATCATCACCCGAACCGAACCCGACGACCAGCCCGCCCCCGCCGCCCGGGTCCCCCAGCAACAGACGGCCGGGTAGACCCAAGGTGGGGCTCCGCTTCGCTGCGCCCCAGCCTACGAAGACGGTCCGCGCCGTAGGCTGGGGCGCAGCCCCACCTTCGCCCGGGCCCTGGCGGCCCGCCGATCCGGCGGGCACGTGCGCTACACCGACTCGGCCAGTTCGCCGAGCGTGGCGGGCGGGGTGGCGAAGGCGCCGACTTCGCGGAGGGCTTGCTGGGTGACGGGTTCGAGGGGGGCGCCGGCGGGCAGGCCGGAGTCGCGCAGGGCGCGGGCCAGCAGGCGGCAGGTGCGGCGCAGCGGGTCCGGCTCGGCCGGCGCGAACAGCAGGGCGACGGCCCCGACCGGGCTGACCTGGCCGGTCACCACGGGGCCCAGCCCAGCCGGCAGCGTCATGCCGTAGTGGTAGACCCGCTGGCCGTCGATGAAGTTGGGCTCGACGCGGAGGTGCAGCGTGTCGGGGCCCAGGGCGGCCTTGAGCAGCAGCCCGCCGCTCAGCCGAACGACCTGCCCGCCCGTGCACGCCGACAGCGCCCGACAGCCCGCCGGCCAGGGCATCGCCTGGCCGTTAAGCGTCAGCGTGGCCGGCGTGTCGGGCGTCAGTCTGTCCGCATCGGTCATGGTCAACTCCTGCCCCCCCGTCCGTGGCTGCGGGCCGCCGCCCAGCATACCCGCCGGCCGAGCCCGACGCGAGTCGCCAGACCGCCCTTCCCATCAGCGCCGCGAGCCGGTACCCTGGGCTCGGCCGGGGCCGGGCATGGGCAGGGCCCCAGGGGAATCCCGCGAAGGACAAGGCGGTGGAACGATGAGTGGTGCACGCGCGATCAGCCGGTGGCGCCTGGCGGTGCTGGCGGCCCTGCTGCTGACGGCTTTGACCAGGCCGGCCGGGGCGGTGACGTTCGACATCCCCCAGCCGGACGGGCAGAGCGACTTCGTGACCGACCAGGCCGAGCTGCTCGACGACGCGGCCGAGGCCCGCATCAACGAGCTCGCCGGTCAGTTGCTCCGCGAGCAGGCGATCCCGATCATCGTCGTGACGATCCCCTCCATGGCAGCCGTCGGCGGCGAGGGGATGCGGATCGAGACCTTCGCGAACCTGCTGTTCGACCAGTGGGGCATCGGCCACGAGCGGATCGGTCAGGGCCGGCAGTCGGCCAGCTGGAACCGCGGCATCCTGCTGCTGGTCAGTGAGGGCGACCGCAAGGCCCGCATCGAACTGGGGGCCGACTGGCGGCACGACCAGGACGCCCTGGCCCAGCAGATCATGGACGAGCGGATCCTCCCGCCGTTCCGCCAGGGCGACTACGGCGCGGGCATCCTCGCCGGCGTGGAGGCCCTGGACAGCATGGCCCGCGGGGTGGCCCTGCCGCGGGTGCCGAGGCCGTGGTGGCACTACGCGGCCATCGCGGGCTTCATCGGCCTGGCGGTGTTCACGGTGGTCTCGCTGGTGCGGCGGGGCGCGGGGGGCTGGGCGTGGCTGTTCTGGGCGGCGGTGTTCAGCCTGGTGGGCTACCTGCTCTACCAGATGCTCACCCGCTCGGGGCGCTCGCGCGGCGGCTTCTCGGGCGGGTCGTTCGGCGGGGGATTTTCCGGCGGCGGCGGGGCGACGGGGTCGTGGTAGCGACCGGAGGACGCAGATGAAGACGGCATCGCAGTGCATCAGCGAATCGCAGCGGCAGCAGGTCAACCAGGCCGTCCAGCAGGCCGAGCAGCAGACCTGTGCCGAGATCGTGCCGGTGGTGGCGACGGCCTCGGGGCGCTACGACCGCCCGGAGGACGTGGCGGGCCTTTGGCTGGCCGTGATCGCCCTGGTCGTCGTGGGCAGCCTGCTGCCCCAGCCGCCCGAGGCCGGCTCGTGGGCGGGTGGGTCGGGGGGGTACAACCTGGCGATCCTGGCGGCCGTGGTGGTCGCGGGGTTTGTCCTGGGCGCTTTGCTGGCGGCGCGGATCGCCTGGCTGCGGCGGCTGTTCACGTCGCGCCGCGAGATGGCCGACGAGGTGGCCCGGCGGGCCCAGGAGGCCTTCGTCGCCCGCGAGGTCTTCCGCACCCAGGGCGCCACGGGCCTGGTGATCTACGTCTCGCTGTTCGAGCGGCTCGCCCGCGTGCAGGCGGACCGCGCCGTCACCGACGCCCTGGGGCCCGAGGCCCTGGACGCCCTGGCCGCCGACCTGGCCGGGAGGCTCCACGAGGGCGACCTCGGCTCGGCCCTGGCCGAGACCATCCGCCAGGCCGGCGAGAAGCTCGCCGGACCCCTGCCCCGCCAGGCCGACGACATCGACGAGCTGCCCAACGAGCTGGTCGTGCTGGACTGACCGCCCCGGTCAGAGCGTTTGCCGACTGCGCCTGCGGGTCGACGTGGACGCTCGGCCCAAGCCCACGGAATGCCTTCCGTGGGCATCGGGGCGGGCCGTCCCCGGCGTGGCCCAGTGCACCCGCACGTCCGACGGGCAGACGGTCTAGCTCAGCGTGGCCGCCGCCGCGGGTTGCTGCAGGGCCAGCAGCTGGATCTCGCCGTTGAGCTCGACCCGCACGCGGGGCCAGCACCGCTCGAAGGCGCGGGCGGCCCGCCAGAAGTGGCCCATCGCCTCGCCGAACCGCTCGTCTTGGCCGAGCCGCTGCACCCGCAGGGCCTTGGCCGACAGCTCCGCCTCCAGGGCCGGGCCGGGCAGCGGGCCCTCGGCCAGGCCAAAGGCCACCCGCCCCCACACCCACAGGCCCTGCATCGCCCCGGTGATCGCCTCGCAGGCCGGCGAGGGCCGGGGCCAGCCGCGCTCCAGGGCCCCGCCGACCAGCCGGAACAGCCAACCCCCCAGCGGCGAGACGGCCGCCCAGGCCCGCCGCGGATCGCTCCAGACCGGTGCACCAGTCGGCGGCTCGGCCCCCGCCACAAGCAGAGACAGGCCGCAGGCGCTGGCCCGGGCCCTCAGCTCACGCTCCAGGGCCTCCAGGCGGCGACGCTGCGCCATCAGCTCACTCATCCGAGCCATGTGCCGCTGCTGCACGATAAACCGGGCCATGGCGACGTCCTTTCCATACGCCTACTACCGTTCCCCCACGCCGGCCCGCCCGCTGACGCCCGAAGCCAGGCCGGCGGCTACCGAATTGTAGGGCAAAGTGCCAGCGAAGTCCGGCCGGATGAGAGCGCCCCCACACCGCCCGGCAGGCCCGCTTGCAGCCGGACTGCGTCCGGCCTACCGCGCTGAAGTCAGCCAGCGTTCTGACCGATCTCAGCATCAGGAGCCGTACACCGGCCGGCCCCGGGGGTATACCCATCGGCAAGGGAGATGCGATGAAGACGATGCAGTCCGTGGGGCGGAGTGTCCTGTTTGTGGCGGCGGCCCTGGTCTTCAGTTCGGCCGGCGCCGCCAGCATGGTGCGGCTGGACTTCCCCGGGGCCCACACGACGACCCCTTACGGCGTCGACGGCACGACGATCGTGGGCACCTACTCCACGACCTTCCTCGGCCGCGAGCACGGGTTCATCTATGACGGGAGGGAGTGGACAGCCCTGGACTACCCCGGCGCGCGGGAGAGCGGCTTCTTCGATATCGACGCCGGCCGGCTGGTGGGCGCCTACTCGGACGAGTCGGGGTCCCACGGCTTCGTGTACGACGGCGAGACCTGGACGTCGCTGCACTACCCCCGCGCGAAGTGGACCAGCGCGTTCTCCATCGAGGGCGACCGGATCCTTGGCTTCTACGGGGCGAGCAGCCGCGATATGCACAGCTTCCTCTACGACGGCTCGACCTACACACCCCTCGACCACCCCAACGGGACGAAGACCTACGCCGCCGCCCTCGACGGCGGCCGGGTCGCCGGCACCTACCGCGACCGGGACGGCGTGATGCATGGCTTCGTCTACGACGGCACGACATGGACAGACGTGGATTTGCCCGACAGGGTCCCCGGCGTGATCTACGGCGCCGACGCCGGGCGGCTGGTCGGTGCCCTGCACCTGCCGGGCAACGACTGGGAGAACACGCACGCTGTCCTGCACGATGGCGCGGATTGGCAGTTTCTGCCCCTCGGGCCCGACGTGCGCGAGTCGTTCGCCCTGGGCATCGACGGCGACACTATCGTGGGGAGCGCCTCCTCCGTGAGTGGCGACCTGTTCGGCTTCGTCTACACCATTCCCGAACCCGCGACGGGCCTGCTCCTGCTGGCGGGGCTGACCCTGTCGCGGCGGCGGTAGCCCGCAGGGCCTCGCGCAGTCCGTAGGGCCGGCAACTCGTTGCCGGCGCAGCTTCAGGAGCCGTTCGGGATCGTG
>JAWLCG010000197.1:0-9160 GCA_041687295.1 Phycisphaerae bacterium
CCAGGACAACCAGCTGCCCCAGGCCGTCGAGGAGGTGCTGGCCCTGGAGCCGCTCGATGCATCGCGGGAGGCGTCGCAAGACGCCTCGACGCTGCGGCGGATCGTTCGCCTCGACTGCGCGGCCCGGCCGGGAGGGACGCCATGACGCACGCGCGCTCCATGCAGATGGCGGGGGGCATTGTCCTGCCGGCGACGCTGTGGGTGCTGGCGGCGATGACGGCCCTGGCACTGTCGCTGGCCCTGGGCGCGCGGACGCAGCGGAACCACGCCGCCAACCTGGCCGCCGGCCTGCAGGCCGACGCCGCCCAGCAGGCCGCCCTGCTCTACGTGCTGGAGGCCCTGCGCGACAGCGACGGTCGGTTGCCCGACGCCTCGGCCATGCCCGCCTGTGCCCTGCCGGTGGGCCCGGCGGCGTTCTGGCTACTCGCCCCCGACACGGGCGACAACCTCCAGCAGCGATACGGCCTGGCCGATGAGGGCGGCAAGCTCGACCTGAACACCGCCCCGGCGGCGCTGCTGGAGAAGCTGCCCGACATGACGCCCGACGTCGCCGCCGCCATCATCGACTGGCGCGACAGCGACGACGAGACCACCCCCGGCGGGGCCGAGAGCGACTACTACCTCCGCCGGCCCGAGCCCTACAACGCCAAGAACGGCCCCTTCGAGACGGTCGGGGAGCTGGCGATGGTCGCCGGCGTGACCGATGAACTGCTCTTCGGCGAGGACGCCAACCGTAACGGCCGACTCGACGACAACGAGAACGACGGCGACGCCCGCCCGCCCAACGACAACCGCGACGGCCAGCTCAACGCCGGCCTGGCCGGCTGGACAACGGCGCAGCTCCGCTGGCCCCCGCAGCAGCAGGGCGACGGCACGATCGACCCCAACGCCGCTAACCGCCAGGAGCTCGAGGACGCCCTCGCCGAGCACCTCGAGCAGGCCCGTGCCGCCGACCTGGCCGGGGCGATGGTGCAGGCCAGGCCATTCGCCAGCCTGTTCCACCTGCACTACGCCTGCGGACTGACGCTTGAGGAGTTCGCCGCCCTCGAGCCGGTGCTGGTGCCCCAGCCGGCCGGCGGCGGGCAGGGCCCGCGGTTCCTACTGAACCTCAACGCCGCCCCCCCGGCAGTGCTGGCCTGCCTGCCCGAGCTGGACGAGACCGACGCCGCCGCCCTGGTCGAGGCCCGCGCAGGTGCCGGCGCCGATGGGTCGCTGGCCTGGGCACTGGACGTGCTGGACGAGGAGAAGCTGCTGGCCGCCACCGCCGTCGGCGTGACCGGGCGGAGCTACCAGTACACCGCCGACATCGTGACCCTCTCGGCCAACGGACGGGCCTTCCGCCGGTGCCGCTACCTCATTGACGCCGCGGGCAACGCCCCCCGCGTGGTGCACCGCCAGGACCTGACGCACCTGGGCTGGCCGCTGGAGTCGGCCCTGCGCGAGCGGCTGCGGGCGGGCGAGCCGTTCGAGGACGTGCTGGCCGACTTCCGCCACGCGGCCATGCCCTGACCAGGAGACGTACAGCCAACCATGTGGACCATCGCACGGACAACCCGCCGCCGCTACGGCCTGATCGTCGGCGAGCGCGCCGTCGAGCTTGTGCCGCCCGGCGCGCAGGCGGAGTCGGCCCCGCCGGGCCGGCTGTTCGCCTTCCCCGAGGGGCTCGGCTGGGAGCAGCCCGCTGAGCTGGGCCGGGCGTTTGGCGAGTGGCTCGAGGCCCAGCGCGTGCCGGGCCGATCTGTCGTGCTGGCCCTGCCGGCCCGCTGGCTGGCCCTGCGGACGACCGACCTGCCGCCGCTGGACGACCGCTCGATGCTGGGGGGCATGCTCGAACTGGCCGCCGACGAGCTGTTCGCCGAGCGGCTCGAGGAGCTGGCGTGGACGTGGCAGTCGGCCGGGCGGGAGGGCGGGCTGGCGGTGTCGCTGGTGGCCTGCCGGCGCGATCGGATCGAGCGGGTGCAGCAGTTCGCCCAGTCGGCGGGCCTGCGCCTGGACGCGGCTCGACCGCTGGCGATGGCGGCGGCCGACGCCCTGGCCCTGCCGGCCGGCCAGACGGTACTGGTGCTCTCCGGCCCGGCCGGCGGGGAGGTGGCCCTGGTCGAGGATGGCAGGGTCATCCGCCTGGGGCCGTTACAGTGGGCCCCGGGCCAGGCCGAGTCGACCGACGCCGAGCTGAGCCGGGCCCTGCTGGCCCTGTCGCCCGGGCCGCAGTGGACGCTGGTGGTTCTGGGCGGGCCCGCCCTGGCCGAGGCCGCCTCCGCGGCGGCCGATCGAGAGGCCCAGCCGCCCGCCCTGCGCGGCGCACCGGCCCAGGGGGCCCTGTCGGTCGCCAGGGTGCTGGCGGCCACCGTGTGCCGCAGGACCGAGGGCCCCGACTTCCTGCCCCACCGCCCGCCGATGCTGGCCCGGCTGGGTCGGCCCCGCACGCGCCGCCTGGCGCTGGCGGCCCTGGCGGGCGTGGCGATGATCGTCTGGGCGCTGCTGGGCTGGTCGAGCCTGCAGGGCCGAGGCCGTGACGCGAAGGACCAGCTCGACGCGATGGCCCCCCTGGCGGGCGACCTACGCCAGCGGCAGGCGATGCTGGAGGCGACCGCCCCGTGGTTCGCCGATCGGCCGGCGGCGCTGCAGGCCCTGCGCGAGCTGACGCGGCAGTTCCCCGAATCCGGCTCGATCTGGCTGACGCAGTACGACTGGACCGACGACGGCCGCGTCTCGCTGGCCGGCCAGGCCCGCAGCCGATCCGAGGTGCTCGAGCTGCTCGGGCGGCTCGAGGCCAGCGGGTCGTTCGACCAGATCACCAGCCACTACGTCCGCCAGCAGGCCGGCAGCGACGGGCGGGTCGCCTTTGCCGTCAGCGGGCAGTACACCCCGGAGGCCCGGCCATGACGCTCTCGCGACGGGAACGATGGGTCGCCCTGGCCGCCGCCGGCGTGCTGGGCCTGCTGCTGCTGGACCGCGTGCTGATCACACCGCTGTGGCACGCCTGGCAGGTGCGCTCCGATCGCGTGCTGGCGATGGAGCGCGAGGTGTGGCAGACGCGCCAGCTGCTCCGCCAGCGCCGCCAGATCGAGGCCGACTGGCGCCAGCGCCTCGACGCGGGCCTGGCCGAGCCGGTCTCCTCGGCCGAGGCGGGCCTGCTGAACGCCCTCGAGGCCGCCGCCCGCCAGGCGGGCACGCAGATCGTGTCACTCCGGCCCGAGCGGCCGGCGGCGCAGGACGGCGTTCGACCCGTGCGGTGCCGGCTGGTCGCCAGCGGCAGCCTCGAGTCGCTCGCGCGGTTCTGCTGGCAGCTGGAGACCCAGCCCGGGCCCCTCCGCCTGGAGCGCGTGCAGATCAGCGCGACCGACCCGGCCCGCGACGCGGTGAACGCCCAGATGGAAGTTTCACGCATCGGCCTGGCCCCAGTCGAGCCGAGCAGGAAGGGCCGTTGACATGCCCGCTTCGCGTGAGCCCCTGACAGACCGGACGAACCGCACCCCCCCGGTGCCAGGCACCTGGGCCGGGCTCGCCCTGGCGCTGACGTGCCTGGTGCTGGCGATGGACGCGCGCGCCCAGGCGCCGACCAGCAGGCCCGCGCCCGACGCTCCGGCGATGGGCGACTACCGCATCGTGTGGGAACGCAGCGTCTTTCTGGCCCGGTCGCGACGCGAGCCGGCGCCCGCCCCGGCGCCGCCCGCCAGCCAGCCCGCGCCGCCCCCCCACGACCCCCGCACCGACTGGGTCGTCCGCGGCGTGCTGGCGGCCGATGGACGGTACGTGGCCTATCTGGAGAACGTCGCCGCCGGCACCCGCCGGACGGTTCGGCCCGGCGAGGCCGTCGAGGGGCTCGCCGTCGACGAGGTGATCCTCACGGGCCTGCGCCTGGGTGACGGGGCCGAGGTCCAGGTGGGCCAGACCCTCGCCGGCACCTGGCCGACCGGCGGTGCCCCGTCGCCGATGAGCGGCTCGGCGGCGCCCGCCCCGCCGGGGCCCGCCCCGACGCCCGAGATGCAGGCCCTGCTGGAACGGTTGCGACAGCGGCGGGCGCAGCAGACGGCCCAGCCGCGGTAACGTGTGCCCTTGTCCGTGATGTCTGCCCCGCAGCGAAAGGAATGATGCAGATGAGGTCCCTGAGGATCATCGCGCCGCTGGTGCTGGCGAGTGCCCTGCTGGCCGGCCCGGCCCTGGCCCAGGCCCCCGCCGAGGCGCCGCCCCCCCTGCCCTCGCCCGTCGAGACGGCCCCGGCCACCGCGCTGACCCAGCCGGCCGACCGCATGGCTATGAACTTTCGCGACGCCCCGGTCGAGCTGGTGCTCCGCGAGATGTCCGCCCAGCTGGGCCTGGTGGTCATCAACCCCGAGCGGGCCCAGGGACGCGTCAGCATCGTCAGCGCCCGGGCCCTGTCGGCTGACGAGGCCACCGCCGCCCTGGGCGCGGTGCTCAAGGCCAGCGGCTACACGGCCATCCGCAACGGGCGGCAACTGCACATCGTGAGCCTCACCGAGGCCCGCAGCGCCAACGTGCCCGTCCGCAGCGGCAGCGACCCGGCCCGCATGGGCACCAGCGACGAGTTCATCACCCAGGTCATCCCCCTGCGGTACGCCGACTCCGAGGAGCTTCGCGAGGACCTCCAGCCGCTGATCCCCGCCTACGCCACGCTCACCAGCAACCAGAGCTCCAACACGCTGCTCTACACCGCCACCGAGGCCGACGTCCGCCACGTCGTCGAGATCGTCAACGCCCTCGACGTGCACCTGGCCGAGGCCGACACCGTGCGGGTCTTCCAGTTGGAGTTCGCCCAGGCGGCGGCGACGGCCCGGCTGATCACGGACATCTTCAACGCCGAGCGGGGCAACCAGGCCCAATCGCGCGAGCAGATGCGGCGGGAGTTCTTCCAGCGGATGCGCGGCGGGGGCGGCGAGGAGGGCGGCGGCACCGGCGGCACGGTCCGCCAGCAGCGTGTGGCGGCCGCCGCCGACGATCAGACCAACGCCATCGTCGTCAGCGCCCCGCCCGACGTGATGACCATCATCGCCGACGTCGTCGCCCAGCTCGACGCCGACCCGACGGCCGAGGAGTCCATCTTCGTCTACCCGCTGACCAACGCCAAGGCCAACGACCTCGAGCCCGTCCTCCAGAACATCTTCAGCGAGTCCGCCGGCACCCCCGGTGGCCGAGCCCAGCAGGGCGGCGGCTTCCGCGGCAGGCAGGGCCAGCCCGCCGCCGAGACCTCCGTGGCGGCCGGGGCCATGGTCGCCGACCTCGCCGGCAAGGTCTACGTCGTGGCCGAGGAAACCACCAACTCGCTGCTGGTCCGCACGGCCCCGCGGTACTTCGACCGCGTCCGCACCATCCTCGACGAGCTGGACCGCCCCATCCGCCAGGTGCTCATCAAGGTCCTCATCGCCGAGATCACCCACGACGCCAGCCTCGACCTCGGCGTCGAGTGGTCCGTGCTCAACATCAACATCGAGGGCGGCACCGCGACGGTCGGCACCGATTTCGGCGTCCAGGCGCTCGGCAGCGGCCTGGTCGCCCGCTACACCAGCCTCGACTTCCAGGCCGCCCTGCGGGCCCTGGCCACCGTCGGCAAGCTGGACATCCTCAGCCGCCCCTACCTGCTGGCCAGCGAAAACCAGCAGGCCAACATCATGGTCGGCGAGGAGGTGCCCTTCATCACTAACAGCCGCGTCACCGACACCGGACAGATCATCAACACCATCGAGTACCGCAACCTGGGTATCATCTTGAGCGTGACGCCCTACATCGGGCCCGACGGCATGGTGATCCTCGACGTCGAGCAGGAGATCTCCAGCATCACCGGCCAGACGGTGATCGTCTCGGAGGACTTCGAGGCCGCCGTCTACGCCAAGCGGACCGCCCAGACCCGCGTGGCCGTCGCCAACGGCAAGACGGTGGTCATCGGCGGGCTGATGGAGGACCGCGTGACCGACCGCATCTCGAAGGTGCCGCTGCTGGGCGACATTCCGTGGCTCGGCGCGCTGTTCCGCCGTACGATCCAGGCCAAGAGCAAGACCGAGCTGCTGGTGTTCCTGTGCCCGCAGGTGGCCCTGACGCCGGCCGAGCTGGAGCAGGCCACCGACGGCGTGCGGGCCCGAGCCGAGCTGCTGCGCAACGCCGTCGAGCCGGGGGCCCTTGACAACTGCCTGGACGAGCTCGACCCGGTCGACGAGTTGGGGACGCCGGCGAAGGTCTCGCCCGTCGAGCCCGGGTGGAAGGAGCGGCGATGATCGACCCGCGCATGCGGACAGGACTGGCCGGGCTGCTGCTGGGGGCGCTGCTGGTCGGCTGCGCGCCCTCGACCGGCCCGTCGGCCAGGTCGACCGTTGGCCCATCCGAGCCGGCGGTGCCCCAGGGCCCTGACGCCTCGGCCGAGCGGCTGCACGACGTCTGCGGATCGCTGCTGCTGTTCCACGCCTCGCAGGGGCGCCTGCCTGATTCGCTGGCCGAGCTGGCCGCGGCGACGGGGTTGGAGGCCTCGCGAACGCTCGACCCGGCCACCGGCCGACCGTTCGCCTACGCGCGGGGCGGTTTCGCCGCCTCGGCCGAGGGCGCCAGCGTGGTGGTGCTGGCCGAGCCCGCCCCCGGCGCGGCCGTCCGCTGGGCGGTCGCGTTCGAGCCGGGGCGCGGGGCCTCGACCTGTCGGGTGGTCGCCCTGCCCGCCTCGTCGCCCGACCCGGCCGCCAGGCCCGCCGACACCCCGCCGCCGCCCGGACGTTCGACAGGTGACACGACGTCGCGGAGACCCCAATGAAGGTACTGGTGATCGAAGACTACGGCCCGCTGCGGCAGAGCCTCTGCCAGGGGCTCCAGGAGGAGGGCTACACCGTCGAGTCCGCCGCCGACGGCGAGGAGGGTCTGTGGATGGCCCAGACCGGCCAGGCCGACGTCATCATCCTGGACCTGATGCTGCCGGGCCTGGACGGCCTGTCGCTGCTGCAGCGCCTCCGCCAGGGCGACGCCCGCACGGCCGTGTTGGTCCTGACCGCCCGCGGCGCCGTCGAGGACCGCGTGACCGGCCTGAACCTCGGCGCCGACGACTACCTGGCCAAGCCCTTCAGCTTCGAGGAGCTGCTCGCCCGCGTGCAGGCCCTGCTCCGCCGCCGCTACGACCACCGCAGCCCGGTGGTGCACTGCGGGGCCCTGCGGATCGACACGGCTAGCCGGCAGGTCTTCCTCGCCGGCCGGCAGGTCCACCTGAGCCCGCGCGAGTACAACCTGCTGGAACTGCTCGCCCGGCGCGGCGGCGAGGTGGTCTCGCGGCAGGAGATCTGGGACAACCTTTACGAGTTCGAGTCGACTGTCAGCAGCAACGTGGTGGACGTGTACATCGGGTACCTCCGCAAGAAGCTCGAGACGCCCGACGGGGCCGGCCTGATCGAGACCGTCCGCGGCCACGGGTATCGGCTGCGGAGCGATCCGTCCGTCGCCTGAACTGGAGGATGCTGTGAAAGCGCTGTCGCTGAAAGGGCGGCTTCTCATCGGTCTGCTGGTGTCGCTGACGATGGTGCTGGCGGCCGGCTGCGCGGGGCTGTACTGGCTCCAGCGGAAGCTGCTGACCGGCGAGTTCGACCGCCAGCTCTCGCGCCAGTCGATGATGGCCCTGTGGACGATGCGCCCCGCCGGCGAAGGCGAGGAGCCGCGTGAGCTGCCCGGCGAGCTGGTGTTCGCGGCCGTGCTGGACCCCGACGGCGGCACGCTGGAGCGCCAGGTGCAGGCCGATGCAGGCCTGCAGCTGGATCTGTCGGCAATCGCGCTGCCGGACTCAGAGGCGCCCGCGTTCTCGGTGGTTCGCCTGGCCGATGGCCGGGAGGTCCGCGTGGTGGCCTGGCGGATGTGGTCGCGTCCG
Source organism: Phycisphaerae bacterium (assembly GCA_041687295.1). Taxonomy (GTDB): domain Bacteria; phylum Planctomycetota; class Phycisphaerae; order SM23-33; family FEN-1343; genus JAWLCG01. The sequence continues at coordinate 7,850 of JAWLCG010000197.1, forward strand.
TTCCCTTGGCGAGCCCGGCGGGGCGACCGCCGCCAGCCCGCCACCCAACCCGCCGAGACCCAGCCCGCCGCGGCCCAGCCCGAGCCGCTGGACGAGCCTGACGATCGGCCCGACGGCGGGCGACGGGACGGACCCGACGGGCGGCGTGGCGAGGGCCCGGCCCGCGTGATGCTGGCCGGGGCCGACCTGGCCCCCCTGCAGGCGTCGCTGCGGCAGTGGCTGCTGATGCTGCTGGCCGGCGGGGCCGCCGGTGAGGTCCTGGTTGCCATCGTCGTGCTGCTGGCCGTCCGACAGGGCCTCAAGCCCCTGCGGGTCCTCGAGGCGGACATCGCCTCGGTCGACGACTCCGACCTGCACCACCGCCTGGCCGTGCGGAAGCTGCCCCGCGAGGTCGTCCCCATCGTCCGCCAGCTCAACGCCCTGCTGGACCGGCTCGAGGCCGCCTTCGAACGCGAGCGGGCCTTCACCGCCAGTGCCGCCCACGAATTCCGCACGCCCCTGGCCGGCATCCGCACGCAACTGGAGGTGGCCCTGCGACGCCCCCGCGAGCCCGAGAGCTACCAGCAGACCCTCCGCGACTGCCTCGGGGCCGCCCTGGCCCTGCAGGAGATGGTCGACGTCCTGCTCGACCTGGCCCGCCTGGACGCCGGGCAGGTCCAGCCCTCGGCCGATGAGGTGAGCGCGGCCGCCCTGGTGGCCCGCCAGTGGGAGCGCCTGGAGCCGACCGCCCGGGTGCGAGGCTGCTGGCTGCGGGCGGACGTGCCGGCCTCGCTGAGCCTGTGCACCGACCCGATGATGCTCGACCGCATCGTCGCCAACCTGCTGGCCAACGCGGCCGAGTACGCCGACGTCAATACCGAAATCCACCTCTCGGCCCGGCAGACGAGCGACGGCCTGTGCCTGTCGGTGGAGAACCAGGCCAGCGACCTGTCGCCGCACGACGTGGAGCGGATGTTCGACCGCTTCTGGCGGCACGACTCGGCCCGCCACGCCGGCCAGCACTGCGGCCTGGGCCTGGCGATCGTGCAGCGATGCGCCCAGGCCCTGGGCGGCCAGGCCGGGGCCAGCCTGCACGACGGCCGGCTCCGCCTGACCGTGCAACTGCCGGCGCTGCCGACGCCTGGCGGTTCGGACTCGCCGCCTGCGAATGAACGCCACCACCCGCAGCCCGAAACCCCGCCGTGCCAGGCGCCCTGAAGGGGTGACAGCGCGTTCAACGCGAAGGTGGGGCTGCGCTGACGCTGCGCCCCAGCCTACGAAGTCGGCCTGCGTCGTAGTCCAGTAGGGCGGACACGGCCCGCCGGGGTGGCG
>JAWLCG010000198.1:0-9145 GCA_041687295.1 Phycisphaerae bacterium
CCGCCCTACGATCTAAGCGTGATCCGCCTTCGCGGCGGACCATGCCTGCCCTACGAGCTAAGCGTGATCCGCCTTCGCGGCGGGCCATGCCCGCCCTACGGTTCCGGATCGAACCCTCCGCCGCGGGCGACCTGGCCGAACCACCAGGCGCTGTCCTTGACGGTGCGCTGCTGGGTCTCGTAGTCCACGTGGATCAGGCCGAAGCGGGGCTTGTACGTACCCCACTCGTAGTTGTCCAGCAGCGACCAGACGAACCAGCCGCGCAGGTTCACGCCGTCGCGGATGGCGCGGGCGGCCTGGGCGAGGTAGCTGGCGATGAACTGCGTGCGGTCCTCGTCGGCGACGTGGCCGTCGGCGTTGACGCGCTCGGTCGCGTCGGTGCCGGCGTAGCCGTTCTCGGTGATGTAGAGCGGCATGCCCGGCACGCGCTCTTGGAAGGCCCGCAACAGCCGCCAGGTGCCCTCCGGGGTGATCAGGTTGCCGTAGGGCGTGCGGGGGATCTCCGGCGGATCGTTGAAGCGGTAGTGGACGGGCTGGGCCTCGTCGTAGCTGAACCAATTGTCGCGGTAGTAGTTAATGCCCAGGAAGTCGACGGGGCTGGCGATGGCGGGGTAGTCGGCCTCGAAGTTCTCGGGCATGAAGGGGTACATGAAGTCCTCGTTGACCATCTCGGGGTAGTGGCCCCGGCAGATGGCGTCGACGTGCCAGAAGCAGTCGTACTGGAGGGCGTAGTCGGCGGCCTGGGCGTCGCGCGGGTCGTCGCTGCGGGGGTGGGGGAAGCCAGCCGCCTCGGTGATGCCGATCTGGCCGGACCGGCCGGACTGGCGGAAGGCCTGCACCGCCAGGCCGTGGCCCAGCAGCATGTGGTGGCTGGCCGTCAGGGCGGCGCGGTGGCCGCCCTTGAGTCCCGGCGCGCTGGAGCCGTCGCGGTAGCCGCTGTGGACGTGGACGTTCTTGGGCTCGTTGTGGGTGATCCAGTGGTGCACGCGGTCGCCCAGGGCGTCGAAGACGGTCGCCGCGTAGTCGGCGAAGGCCTGGGCCGTGTCGCGGCTCATCCAGCCCTGCTGGCGCTGCCAGAGGGCCTCGGGCAGGTCCCAGTGGAACAGCGTGACGAACGGCGTGATGCCCGCCTCGAGCAGCGCGTCGACCAGTCGGCTGTAGAAGTCCAGGCCGCGCGGCTCGACCTGCCCGGTGCCCTCGGGGAAGATTCGCGGCCAGGAGATCGAGAAGCGGTAGGCGTTCAGGCCGATCTGGCGCATCAGCTCGACGTCCTGGCCATAGCGGTGGTAGTGGTCGCAGGCGACGTCGGGCTTGTCGCGCTTCGGCGAGGCGTGGGCCCATCGGTCCCAGATGCTCAGGCCCTTGCCGTCCTCGTTCCAGGCGCCCTCGATCTGCGTGGCGGCCGTGGCGGCCCCGAAGCAGAAGCCGGGGGGAAACATTGCTCTGTCCATGTCGGCTCCGCGGGCTGGGAGAGTGAATGTACGGGCCGATCGCCGGCCCTCCACGGGCACTGTACGCGGGGAAGGGGGGCGTGGCAATGGCGCTCCCCGCCCCGCGCCCCCGCCTCCGCATGCCCGCAAGCGGGCATGGCACCCAGCCGTCCGAAGCGTGATCCGCCTTCGCGGCACGCGGAAACTCGCCTCCGCTGCCGCGGCGGCGAGAACCTACGTGCCCTACGGGACACCGCGCGCATACGACCACGGACCCGCGTGGGCAGGCCCGTGGCGCCCTCACCCGGGGGCGAGGGGTCCGCTGCATTTCTGGTGGATCGTGTCTGGTCCGCCGTCGGTGGCGTCCGGCGCCTTCGCGGCGGGCCTGGGCCCGCCCTACATGGGCCCGTCAATCGAAGAGGTTGCTGGCCTGCTCGACGGCGGTGATGACGGCCTCTCGGCTGAAGGGCTTGGCGACGTAGCCGTCGAAGCCGTCCGCCATGAGCCGTTGGCCCTGGCCGGTGGTCAGCTGCCCGCTGATGGCGATGACCTTGGTCGCCGCCAAGGCGGGGTTGTTTTTGATGTTGCGGCAGACCACCCGTCCGTCGATGTCCGAGAGCATCAGGTCCAGCAGGATCACGTGGGGGCGGAACTCCTCGGCCCGCATGCCCGCCTCGAAGCCGTTGGCGGCGGTGCGGACCTGGTACTTCTCGTTGGCCCCCAGCACGTCGCACAGGGTCTGGGCGATGTCCGCCTCGTCGTCGACGACCAGCACCCGCAGGCCCGCGCCTTCCAGCTCGTTGAGCGGCATGCCGTGGGCCCGCATGAATTTGATCAGCTGGCCCGTCGGGATCCGCCGGTCGCGGCTGCCGGGGATGCGGTAGCCCTTGAGCTTGCCCGTGTCGAACCACTTGCTCACGGTTCGCGGCGCGACGTTGCAGATCCGCGCGACTTCACCGGTTGTCAATACGTCCTTCTGGTTCATACCGAATGGATCTCCGCCATGGCCAGGCCCGCGCGGTTCCACGCCCGTCGACCCTTCTGACGCCCGGCCGGTACTCGCTGTCCTGCCCTTAGCATCGGCCGATGGCGCCGGCGGTTTAGCAAGAAGTATGCAGTTGTGGACGCCGAACGGGCCCGCGCGTAAGCTGGAGGCATGGCGACAGAGCAGACCAAGGTGGCGGCGGTGACCGGGGCGTCCTCGGGTATCGGGCAGGAGACGGCCCTGGCGTTCGCCCGGCGGGGCTGGGCGGTGGCGCTGGCGGCCCGGCGGGTCGAGCGGCTCGAGGCGGTCGCCCAGCAGTGCCGCGCCGCGGGCGGGCAGGCGCTTGTGGTGCCCACCGACGTAGCCGACCGCGCGCAGGTCGAGGCCCTGGTCGCCCGCACCGTGGAGGCCTTCGGCCGGCTGGACGCGATGGTCAACAATGCCGGCTACGGCCTGTTCGGCCAGACCGTGGAGCTGGACGAGGCCCAGCTGCGGCGGATTCTCGATGTCAACGTGATGGGCGTCTGGTACGGCATGGTGGCGGCCGTGAGGGTCATGCGGCGGCAGGGGGGCGGGCACATCTTCAACGTGTCGTCGGTCATCGGCAAGCGGGGCACGCCCATGCACGGGGGCTACTGCGCGAGCAAGTTCGCCGTCAGCGGCCTGAGCGAGTCCGCCCGCGTCGAGCTGCGTCCCGAGGGCATCTGGGTGACGCTGGTCTGCCCGGCCCTGACAGAGACGGAATTCTTCAGCCATGGCTCGATGGCCCGCCGGGCCGGCAGCACGTTCAACCGCTACAGTCGCAAGATGTCCCCCCGGCCCGTGGGCGAGGCCATCGCCCGCCAGGCGGGGCGCTACCGGGCGGAGATGGTCTTCACGGCGGGCGGCAAGTTCCTCAACTGGGTCAGCACCCTCGCGCCGGGCCTGACCGACCGGATGATGGAACTCTACCGCCGAGACCTCCAGCGTTCGAGCGAGGCCGACCCGTCGTAGACCCGCGCCTTGACGCCGCTCTGGATCGCTCTGCGCCCGGGTGCCGTGGCTACGGCGTTTGTAGCCACGTCTTGGGGCGCCGGCTCGTCAGTCGTACCAATCAATGGAGCCCCAGGGCGCGAGCGCAGTATGGAGTGCGGCGGCCTTGACGCCGCTTTGGATCGCTCTGCGCTGGGTGCCGTGGCTACGGCGTTTGTAGCCACGTCTTACGGTCATTGCCTTTGGGTGCTTCCAGCCAAAGCGGCGTCGTTGCCGCCGCACTCCAAAAGCGCGGCCCGCCTATCGCGCAGGGACACCCAGGCCGGCCCGGCCAGAGTCGAAAGGGCGATGGACACGAATGGCACGAATAACGGCCAATGGCACGAATGGAAGATCAGACAGGGTCACAACGAATCTTCCATTCGTGAAATCGTCGTTCATTCGTGCCATTCGTGTCGATCCCCTGTTCGTGGAGGAGGAGTCCACCGGGGGGAGCCCAAAGACGTGGCTACAAACGCCGTAGCCACGGCACCCGGTTTTTGGAGGCGCGATAGACTCGGCCGCCCCTGACGGGGCTGCAGGAGATGTGTAGATATCACAGGATGCAATCCGTGGGCTTGGGTTGGCAGGGCTGGTGGGGGGCTTTCCACGCTTCGCATTCTGTCCCAGCGCCCTTGGCGCCTACAATGTAGGCACGAAGGGGAGAGGACCCGTAACCGCCAGTCAGGGGGAGCCCTATGTCCGTCGAAGAACTTCGCCCGGCCGAGCTGCACACGGCCTGCGACCCGGAGCAGTTTGACTTCCAGACGACCGAGCATCTCGAACCGCTGGAGGAGATCCTCGGTCAGCCCCGCGCGGTCGAGGCCGTCCGGTTCGGCATCGACATTCAGCAGGAGGGCTACAACATCTTCGCCCTGGGCCCGCCGGGCACGGGCAAGCGGTCGGTGGTGATGCTCTACCTCCAGCAGCGGACCGCCCGCGACCATGCGCCCGACGACTGGTGCTACGTCAACAATTTCCAGGAGTCGCACAAGCCCTGTGCCCTGTCGGTGCCGGCCGGGCGGGGTCCCCAGCTGCGGCGGGACATGGAGCACCTGCTCGAGGACGTCCGGGCGGCCCTGACGGCGACCTTCGAGAGCGAGGAGTACCGCCGTCGCCACCAGGAGCTCGAGGCTCGGGTCAGCCAGGGGCACCGCGAGGGGCTCGAGCAGGTCCAGCAGAAGGCCCGCGAGAAGGGCCTGGCCGTGATGCCCACGCCGGCGGGCCTGGCCCTGGTGCCGCTGGGCGAGAACGGTCGGCCCATGCCGCCCGACGAGGCCCGCCAGCTGCCCGCCGAGCGCCGCGAGCAACTCGAGCAGGCCGGCGAGGAGCTCCAGGAGGAGATGCGAACGCTGATGGAGCAGGCCCCCCGCGCCCAGCGCGAGGGCCGACGCCAGGAGCGCGAGCTCAACGAGCAGACCGCCGACGCCGCCGTCGAGCCGCTCATCGCCGAGCTCCGCCGCAAGTACGAGGGCCTGCCCAAGGTGGGGGCCTACCTCGACGCCGTCAAGGCAGACCTCGTCGAGAGCGCCGAGAAGATCATGACCCTGCTGCAGAAAGAGCAGCAGGCCCAAGAGTCCAGTTCGGACGAGGGCCCCCAGCCGGGCATGGCGGGCCTGCCCGTGCCGGCGGGGGTGCTGGCGGCGAACATGATGCGCCGCTACGCCGTCAACGTCCTGGTCAGCCATGACCCCCACAACGGCGCCCCGCTGGTCTACGAGGATCATCCGACCTACCCCAACGTGATTGGCCGAACCGAGCACCTGGCCCAGATGGGCACGCTGCTGGCTGACTTCACGCTGATCAAGCCCGGCGCCCTGCACCGCGCCAACGGCGGCTACCTCGTGCTCGAGGCCCACAAGCTGCTCATGCAGCCCATGGTATGGGAGGGGCTCAAGCGGGCCCTGCGGGCGCGGCAGATTCGCATCGAGTCGCTGGGCCAGGCCGCCGGCTTCATCCAGACGGTCTCGCTGGAGCCCGAGCCGATCCCCCTGGACGTCAAGGTGGTGCTGCTGGGCACGCCGATGCTCTACGGCATGCTGCGCGAGCTGGACTCGGACTTCGCCGAGCTGTTCAAGGTGCCCGCCGACTTCGACACGCAGATGGACCGCGACGGCGAGAACCAGGCCCTGTACGCCCGGCTGATCGCCACGCTGGCCCAGCGCGAGCAGCTCAAGCCCTTCGACCGATCGGCCGTCGCCCGCGTCATCGAGCGGTCCGCCCGCATGACCGGCGACTCCAAGCGGCTCTCGGTGCACATGCGCCGCGTGGCCGACCTGCTGCACGAGGCCCACTACTGGGCCCGCCACGAGGACCACGACACCGTCACCGCCGCCGACGTCGACCGCGCGGTCGAGGCCCAGATCTACCGCTGCAACCGCATGCACGAGCGCCTGCAGGAGGAGATCCAGCGTGAGACCCTCCGCGTCGAGACCACCGGCGAGCGGGTGGGCCAGCTCAATGGCCTGGCGGTGTTCGAGTTCGGCGACTTCTACTTCGGCCGGCCCAGCCGAATCACCGCCCGCGTCCGCATGGGCTCGGGCCAAGTGGTCGACATTGAGCGCGAGGTGCAGCTCGGCGGGCCCACCCACTCCAAGGGCGTGCTGATCCTCTCGGGCTTCCTCACGGGCCGATACGCCCGCAAGCTGCCGCTGTCGCTGACGGCCAGCCTGGTGTTCGAGCAGTCCTATGGCCCCATCGGCGGCGACAGCGCCAGCTCGGCCGAGCTGTACGCCCTGCTCAGCGCGATCGGCGAGGTGCCCCTCCGCCAGTCGCTGGCGGTGACCGGCTCGGTCGACCAGCACGGGCGCGTGCAGGCGATCGGCGGGGTCAACGAGAAGATCGAGGGCTTCTTCGAGGTTTGCCGGACCCGGGGGCTCACCGGCGAGCAGGGGGTGCTCATCCCGCGCGCCAACGTGCAGCACCTGATGCTCCGGGCCGACGTGGTCGAGGCCGTGGGAAAGGGCCAGTTCCACATCTGGGCCGTCGAGACGATCGACGAGGGGATCGAGATCCTCACCGGCCTGCCCGCCGGCGAGCCGGACGAGAAGGGCCACTACCCGCCCGACAGCGTCAACGGCAAGGTGGCCGCCGCCCTGGCCGAGTACGCCCGCCAGCGGCGCAAGTTCGGGCCCATGATGGGCAAGGGGCCCGACGGGGCCACCGGCGACAAAGGCAAGGGTCCCGACGAGGGCTGAGCGGGCCTTGTGGGTGTTGACATGGGGGGGCAGGCCGGACGCAGTCCGGGTGGGGCGAGACCATTTGCCGATTGCGTCTGTGGGTCCCAAGGCACCTCCGGCCCAAGCCCACGGAATGCCTTCCGTGGGCATTCGTGGCTGGCCTGTCGATCTGGCGGCCCAGTTCACCCGCACGTCCGATGGGAAAAGGGTCCAGGCGCCGCAGGGGGTCTCTTCCCCTAGCCGGACTGCGTCCGGCCTACTGGCAGGGCCATGCTCGCCCACGCCCTTGGCGCGACCTGACGCTGCACGGCGGCATCGACGTCGTCGGCGCCGACGGCGGCTACATCCTGGCCGGCTCGCACACGCTCCAGGCGGACGCCCCCGTCGAGAACGTCGTGGCCCTGATCGAGGCCGCCCGAAGCTGACCGCAACCCCTTTCCCGCCGAGCCCGGGGCGGGTATACACGAGGCCTTGCCGGTCTGGGCGCGGGCCCGGGGCCGGCCCCCGTTGCCTTTGGAGAGAGACGCAGGATCCGCCATGCCCAAGCCCGACCCCGACACGATGTACATCGGCGCCGACTACTACCCCGAGCACTGGCCCCGCGAGCGATGGGACCGCGACGCCGAGCTGATGCAGCAGGCCGGCTTCAACGTCGTCCGCCTGGCCGAGTTCGCCTGGGTGATGATGGAGCCTCGCGAGGGGCAGTTCGACTTCGCCTGGCTCGACGACGCCCTGGCCGTGCTGGCCCGGCGGGGGATCTCGGCCCTGCTGTGCACGCCGACGGCGGCCATGCCCGCCTGGGTGGCCGCCGACTACCCCGACACGCTGGCCACCGAGCCCAACGGCCAGCGCGTCGCCTGGGGCGTCCGCAAGAACAACTGCTTCACCAGCGGCACCTACCGCCTGCTCAGCGAGCGCATCACCCGGGCGATGGCCGAGCACTTCCGCGATACGCCCAACGTCATCGGCTGGCAGACCGACAACGAGTTCGGCGGGCCCGTCTGCAACTGCGACAGCTGCCTGGGCGGCTTCCGCCAGTGGCTGCGCGAGCGCTACGGCGACCTCGACACGCTCAACGCCGCCTGGGGCACGCACTTCTGGGGCCATACCGCTCAGGCGTGGAGCGAGATCCCCTTCCCCCGCAACTGGGGCGGGCACAACCCCTCGGCCGTGCTGGACTGGAAACGCTACCACTCATGGCTCAACGTCCGCTTCCAGGCCGACCAGGTCCGCATCCTCCGCGAGGTCTGCCCGCAGCACTTCGTCACGCACAACCTGATGGGCCTGTACAAGGACCTGAACTACTACGACCTCGCCGCCGACCTGGACTTCGTCAGCTGGGACAACTACCCCGTCTGGGGCCCGCCGGACACGCGCTACGACGCCTCGCTGGCCGCCGACGTCATGCGCGGGCTCAAGCGGAAGAACTTCTGGATCATGGAGCAGACGGCCGGCCCGTGCGGGTGGGGGCCCTTCGGACGTAACGTCCGGCCCGGCGAGCTGCGCAGCGTCGCCTACCAGCAGCTCGCCCACGGCGCCGACGGGCAGGTGTGGTTTCGCTGGCGGACCTGCACCGTCGGACGCGAGCAGTACTGGCACGGCCTGCTGGGCCACGACGGCGTGCCCGGCCGCCGCTACGCCGAGGCCGCCCGCACCGCCGCCGAGTACCGCAAACTCTGGCCCGAGTTGAGCGGCACGACCGTGCAGGCCGACGTGGCCATGATCTACGACTACGAGAGCGTCTGGGCTCTGGACCACCAGCCGGCCTTCAAGGGCAACACCGTCCAGGACGCCATGAAGCGATACCACCGCGCCCTGTTCCGCGCGGGCGTGAATATGGACATCGTCCCGCCGTCGGCGGACCTGGCGGGCTATCGGCTGGTGATCGCGCCGGCGCTGCACCTGCTGCCCGACGCGGTGGCCGACCGGCTCGTCGCGTACGTCGCCGGCGGCGGCGTGCTGCTGGTCGACAGCCGAACCGGCGTCAAGGACGAGCACAACCGCTGCCACGACCGCACGCTGCCGGGCCGGCTGGCACCGGCGCTGGGCATCCGCATCGACGAGTACGAGGCCATCCCCGAGGGCGTCGAGTACACGCTGGTCGCCCAGGACCGGCGCTTCACCGCCATCCAGTACGCCGACTGGGTCACGCCCGAGTCGGCCCAGACGTTCGCCGGCTACGACCAGTGGCACATGGAGCCCTACGCCGCCCTCACCCGCAACGCCCACGGCCACGGCAAGGGCTGGTACCTCGGCACGATCGCCAAAGAGGAGGCGTTCTACGACCACCTCATCGAGCGGCTGCTCGACGACGCGGGCGTCGAGCCCGTCGTCCGCCCGCCGGCTGGCGTGGAGGTGAGCCTCCGCCAGGGCCAGGGGCGCCGGCTGATGCTGCTGATCAACCACACTGAGCAGCCCCAGAGCATCCCCGTCCCCTCCGGCAAGACCGAGCTGATCACCGGCCAGACCACTGGCGAAACGATCGAACTGGGCCGCCACGGCGTCGCCGTCATCAAGCTGTAGGGCGGGCACGGCCCGCC